>JAOZMX010000071.1 GCA_029934065.1 Bacteroidales bacterium | reverse complement strand
TGCGGGTGGGAAACCCGAAACGGCGGGGATTGCGACAGCGTGAATGAAAAATTGCTTGAAATGCCAAGGAGGGTATTAAGTGAAAAACGAAGTTGTGAACTATTGATAGTCTTGCCGAACACTAAACGCTGAACAGCCGAAGGCTAAAGGCTAAAAGGGGAGACTGGAGAAACGGAGAGACGTTGGAACGACGGAACCCTTAACTCTTAACCTCTTAACACATAACGGCCGAAGGCCAAACGCACAACCCCCGCAGGGATTAAACGATAATAAACGGCTTTTTTCCAGGCTTGTACTGAAAAACGTAGTATCTTTGTAATTGGTTGAATAAAATATAAATTGTCCAAAAACAGTTTTAGTATTAAAAAGATAACCAATGACCGTAGAACAACTGATCAACAATACGATCTTTCCGCTGCGCAAAACCGATACTGCCGGTGAAGCGCTCGAATGGATGGAAGATTACCACATCAGCCATTTGCCGTTGACGGATGAAGAGGAATACCTCGGATTGATCGCCGACAGCGACCTGATGAATGTGGAAAACCCCGGCACACAGTTGTCGGAACTGGGCGGCAATCTGCCAAAGCCATTTATTACCGAAGGAGAGCATTACTACAATGCCATGCAAATACTCATCGAACAGAAATTGCCGGTACTTCCGGTTTTGGATCAAAAATACCGTTACCTCGGATTAATCACCCGCGAGGACATCCTGAATCAGATGGCGACATCGCTGTCGGTACAAAATCCGGGGGGGATCATCGTGCTCGAATTGCATCAAAATGATTATTCCCTCAGCGAAATTGCCCGCATCATCGAATCGAACGACACCAAAATATTAAGCGTCAACATCAAATCCGCACCCGATTCCACCAAACTGGAGATCACCTTAAAACTCAACCGTATCAATATCGAAGCGATCATTCACGCTTTTGAACGGTACAATTACGACATCCGCAGTTATTTCGGCGAAACCCGCAAAGACGACGACCTGCTGCGCGAACGCTACGATTCGTTGCTCACATGGCTGAATATCTGATAGGAAAAGCTGAAAAACCTTTTCTGCCGGTTTAGCTGAATAACCTATCTTTGCCGCCCTTTTTAGCCGGATAAGATGAAACGAACAATATTTTTGATGTTAATGATGATTTTGATATCATCCGGGATTTTCGGGCAGGTATTCAACCGGAAAACACTCGAAGGAGATTCTATTCTCATCCATTCCGACGTCAAAAACCAAACAAAATCGTTCGTAATTGATTCGGTCATGCTATCGGGCAACAAGCACACCAAAGAACGGATCATTTTCCGTGAACTCACTTTTTCGCCGGGCGACACCCTCACAGGGCAGAATTTGGTGGACAAGGTGAGGAAGTCGCGTCAAAACCTTTTGAACACAACCTTGTTCAACTTTGTCACCATCGAAGACACCGTCGTTTCGAAGGGTAACATCTCTCATCTCATCCTGAAGATCGCCTTTGTCGAGCAATGGTATTTATGGCCGTTGCCCATTTTTGAGATTTCGGACAGAAATTTCAACACCTGGTGGCAGAACAAAGATTTCAGCAAAATCAATTACGGCATATACCTGACCAAAAAGAATTTCAGAGGACGGATGGAAACATTGCAATTGTTGTTGCGCTTCGGGTATGACGAACGGTATGCGTTGTATTATTTTATTCCGTACATCAACAAAAAACAGACACTGGGAGCAGCGATTGGCACGGGATGGAGTCAGAACCACGAAATAGCTTTTGCCACATTTAACAATAAACAACTCTTTATCCGTGGCGAGGAAAACCATTTGTTTAAAAACTATTATGCTTATTTGAATTTATCACTCCGCCCTAATTTTTACAGCTACCACAACTTCAGGCTTTCATACAATTATTATGCGTTTGCCGACACCGTGCTCAAACTCAACCCTGATTATTCTTTCAAAAACCAAAACGTCAACGAATACATGGAGCTGGCTTATCAATTCATTGGCGATCACCGCGATTACAAAGTCTATCCGCTGACGGGGCTTTATTACAGTTTTCGGTTCACCAAAAGCGGCCTCGGCATCCTGAAAGACGGAGACATCAGCATGATGGATTTGTTGGGGTCGTTCCGTAAATACTGGAAAATCGTTGACCGGTTTCATATTTCTGCCGATCTTACCGGAAAGATATCAACCAATTACGATCAGCCGTACTTTTACCAGCAAGGGCTTGGTCACGGCAGAAATTTCATCAGGGGGTACGAGTTGTACGTCATTGACGGCCAAAGTTATTTCCTTTCGAAAAACACGTTTAAATTTACCCTTCTGCCGACCAAAGAAAAGAAGATCGGCTTCATCAGATCAGACCGTTTCGGCAAGATCCATTACGCCTTTTACCTGAATTACTTTTTCGACTTCGGATATGTTCAGGACTCTAAAGTCTCCGAATACAACACGCTGGCCAATAAGTTGCTTTTCGGAACAGGCGTCGGCATCGATCTGGTCACCATTTATGATTTGGTTTTCAGGGTTGAATTTTCGGTGAACAGACAGGGCGAAACAGGTATTTACATCCATTTCAGAAACACAATTTAAAACAAAATATCAAAAGATGATCGAACGGCGCATAACCATGATCCAAAAAAACCGTTACCTTTGTTTGCCATAAATGCATAATTCCAAAAAACATGGTAGTTGCAATATTCGGAAAAACATTCTCGGCCGTTCATGCTGTTTATTTACAGCAATTGATGGACAAATTCAAAAGCGTCAATTGGAAACTGATGATCTGGGAACCCTTTCTCAGGAAAATCGAGGACAAAGTAGCCATTAAATCCGGTGTAACATCTTTCACAACGCATGAAGAACTAAAGAACAATGCCGATATGTTGTTTTCCATCGGTGGCGACGGCACGTTGCTCGACACGCTTACGCTGGTGCGCGATTCCAACATTCCGGTACTGGGCGTCAACCTCGGCCGGCTGGGATTCATCTCCAGCATCTCCAAAGATGAGATACTGCCTGCCATCGACAGGATCAACCGCGGGGAATATACCCTTGACAGCAGAACCGTACTTGCTCTGAAATCCCCGCAAAATCTGTTCGGGAATTTCAGTTACGCCCTCAACGAACTGTCGGTAACCAAAACAGATACGAACGCCATGGCAGTTGTTGATGTTTACATCAATGACATGTTTCTGAACACTTACTGGGCCGACGGACTTCTTGTAGCCACACCTACGGGTTCCACGGCTTATTCGTTAAGTTGCAACGGGCCCATCATCACACCGGGGTCGGAGAATTTCGTGATCACACCCATCGCCAGCCACAACCTCACCGTGCGCCCCATTGTGGTTCCCGATAATAACCTCATTAAGATCCGTCTCGGCGGCCGCAATCGCCAGTATCAGGTTGGCCTCGACTCAAGGTACAAAACCATCGGCATGGAAACCGAGCTGATCATCGGCCGCACCGATTTCAAATTCAATCTCATTCAGCTTCCCCACAAAGATTTTTTCTCAACCATCCGCGAAAAACTGCTCTGGGGCAAAGACAAAAGAAATTAATCCTGTTTTCGCTCTCTTTACCCGACGGCTGTGATGCGGTAAAAAAATCTCCATTAATTGGCCGGCATTAAATACTAAAAGCAGAGAAGTTAAGTTTAATGATTTGAACATTTAAAAAGCATTTTTTTAACGGACACAGCGTTTGTTGTCTTTTAGTTTGATTGCATCGGATCAATGGTAAAAAAAATTGAATACATGGTTTTTGCAGGTATTTTGCTTGCAACCGTTTTATCGGCTTGCCAAAAGGTTGATAACGACAAAATACCTCCTGTCATCATCATTCAGGGCAACAACCCGCTGCAATTGATCCTCGGATGTGAATTTAATGATCCGGGCATTGACGTTGTTGACGACAAATCCGACACCATAGAAGTTTATACTTCGGACGACATCAACATGGAACAAACCGGAACGTATTATGTCAATTATACGGCCGTGGATGGCGACAGCAATGTTTCGTACGCCCAGCGAAAAGTGATTGTTGAGCTTTTTAAGGTGAGTGATCTGGAGGGCGATTACACCGTAAAAGACACGCTCAGGCCCCTCGGGCCTTACACAACTTACGACGCTTCGGTTGCGGTTGTGCTCAACCAAACTCCTCCCCTACTCGAAATAACCAATTTCAATGATTTCGGCAATGATTTCGGCGTCTATTTCACTGCCGATTCCGCAGGTAAAATCGATTTATCTTATAACCTTAACGATACAATAATTAACGGTACCGGAAAAATATTTTGTGACAAAACAGGTTTCAGACTGGATTTCTTGCTTCAACTTCCGGGACAATACGACCAGGTACATGGCACAACGTTCACATTAAAAAGAAACTGACGATTTTTTTATGGCCAAATATAAAATAATAATACTTTTTCTGGGATTCGGGCTAATGCTCAAAGCGCCTGCATTTGCGCAGGACATTGACATCGGCATGTTTGGCGGCGGTTCTTATTATCTCGGAGAATTAAATCCGGGACGACAGTTTTTTTTCACTCAACCGGCCGTGGGTGGCATCCTCAGGTGGAACTTTGACACAAGATGGGCATTGAGAGTAAACGGCTTACGAGGCAAAATTGCCGGCGACGATGCCGTGAGCAAAGTGAACGAAATGCGAAATCTGCGTTTCACCTCTTCCTTAACCGAAATGAGTGCCGTGGCGGAATTTAATTTTTTTCCTTATTTCACGGGCAGCAACCTCACCTATTTCACGCCCTATCTTTTTGCCGGGCCCGGTTTTTTTATTTTTAAGCCCAAGACCGATTACAACGGAGCCAAGGTTTTGTTGCGCAACATACACACGGAAGGACAAGATGAAGGACAGGAATACAGCACATACGGGTTTGCGTTCGTTTTCGGCCTGGGGCTCAAATACAGCATCAACAGTCGTTTGGGGCTTGGTCTGGAATGGGGCATGCGCAAGACTTTCACCGATTACCTTGACGACATCAGTAAAAATTATTACATTGATTTCGACAAACTTGCTGCCGATGAGATCGGTGCAGCGCAAATACTGTCCGATCCGGCAGCCATAAAACACAAACCGGGAATGCAACGCGGAAACCCGCAAAACAACGACTGGTATTCTTTTGCCGGAATAACACTGACATACCGGTTTACCATCGGAGATAAATCAACATGCTCCGATTTTGAGAATTCAAGGAAATAATCATACTTTTGCAGCCCTTTTCAAAAAGGGAATGCCGAAGAGAAAAGATAATACGGAAATACAATAACTGAAAAAGGCTTAAGGGCACAGCACAAATGAGTTTGAAAGAAAAAATCGACAAGGCGAAATTACCGCGGCACGTAGCCATCATCATGGACGGCAACGGGCGATGGGCTAAACAGCGTGGACGCCTGCGTACTTTCGGCCACGAAAATGGTGTTACCTCTGTGCGCGAAACTGCCGAGGCTGCAGCAGAACTCGGGATCGAATGCCTGACGCTGTATGCCTTTTCGACCGAAAACTGGAAACGCCCCCGCCGCGAAATAGAAGCGCTGATGAGCCTTTTGCCTCGTACCATCAATACCGAACTAAAGACTTTGCATAAAAATAATATCAGCCTGAAAGCCATCGGCGATCTGGAGGCGCTGAGCCCCAAAACACGTTCACGTTTGATGAAAGCCATTGACGATACCAAACATCACACGCGAATGAATCTGATCCTTGCCTTGAGCTACAGCTCCCATTTCGAATTGGTGCAAGCCACCAAATCCATTGCCCGAAAAGTGAAAAACGGTGAACTGGAGGTGAACGACATTACGGATGAAACCATTTCAAAACACCTGTTCACCAAAGATTTTCCCGACCCGGAATTGCTCATCAGAACAAGCGGCGAATACCGCATCAGCAACTTTTTGCTGTGGCAGTTGGCTTATGCCGAGCTCTATTTCACACCAAAGCTATGGCCTGATTTCAGAAAAGAAGATTTTTACGAAGCCATCATTGATTTTCAACACAGGGAAAGACGATTTGGTCGCACAAGCGAGCAACTTAGTGAGAAAGTAAAAGTTTAAAATGAGGAAAAGTTCGCACATCATCATAAAAAACACCTCCTTCATTGCGCTGCTCACAGGATTGTTGGTACTAATTGCCGTATTGATACCCGGATATGCCGCAACGCAGATATCCATCGGCAACGAGGTGCTGGACATTGATTATATGGACCCTCAGGAGTATGAGATCGGTGGTGTGACAGTGTCGGGTGTAAAATATCTGGACAAAAGTGTACTCATCATGATCTCGGGGCTCACCGTGGGCGAAAAGGTCAAGATCCCGTCGGACAAATTCAGAAACGCCATCACCAAACTCTGGGAACAGGGTTTGTTTGATTATGTGAAGATCACCGCCACCGATGTGAAAGACGATAAAGTATTCCTGAACATCGAACTGCGCGAAAAACCCCGGCTGTCGAAATTTACTTTCCATGGCGTGAAAAAGGCCGAAGCCGACAACCTGCGCGAAAAGATTGTTATCGTCAGGGGCGATGTGCTCACCGATAATTTGCTGACCAACACCCGGAACAGAATCCTTGAGTATTACACCGATAAAGGTTACCTGGATGCTGACGTTGACCTGGTGCAAACACCCGATACCACAAGAGGCAACAGTGTGATCCTTGATATTTACGTTTCAAAAAACAACCGGATCAAAATTTTCGATATCGATATCCACGGAAACCATTACCTGTCGGACCAGCAAATTTTGAGAACCCTGAAAGAGACCAAAGAAAAAGGCAATTTCAAACCATTCGACAACATCGAAAAATTACTTTGGGATGCCATCAAAACCTTTGCACAGTTGCAATTCGATTCCACCGTAAAAGTTGCCGAAAACTATATCAATGAAAATATAAAATTGAGGATTTTCAAATCTTCAAAGTTCATTTCCGATAACTTTGAAGACGATAAAATAAAACTCATCGACAAATACAATTCGCTTGGTTTCCGTGATGCGCGCATCATCAGCGACTCGGTTTACCGTCACGACGACAAGACCATCAGCATCGACATCAACATTGACGAGGGCGACCGATACTATTTCGGAGATATCACCTGGGTGGGCAACACAAAATACACCGATGAATTTTTAAGCTCGATCCTGAAGATCAACAAAGGTGATGTTTACGACAAAGAAGCACTGAACACCAACCTTTCGTTAAATCCCGCCGGGCTGGACGTCAGCTCGCTTTACCTTGACGACGGTTATTTGTTCTTTCAGGCCACACCGGTGGAAGTCAGGGTTGAGAACGACACTATTGATCTGGAGATCAGGATCAGGGAAGGCAAACAGGCACGCATCAACAAGGTTACCGTAAAAGGCAACACAAAAACCAACGACCGTGTGATCATCCGTGAGATCAGATCGAGGCCCGGACAGTTGTTCAGCCGTTCGGACGTTATGCGAACCGTGAGGGAGCTGGCGCAATTGAAATTTTTCAACCCCGAGAAAATAGAGCCCGACATTCAGCCCAATCCCGTTGACGGTACGGTTGACATCACCTATTCCGTAGAAGAGACCTCCGCCGACCAGATCGAGCTTTCGGGCGGCTGGGGATACGGCAGGATCATCGGCACATTAGGACTTTCGTTCAACAACTTTTCGTTGCGCAACCTGTTCAATCCCAAAGCGTGGAAGCCAATCCCGTCGGGCGACGGGCAAAAACTCTCGCTTCGCGTTCAGTCGTACGGACGCGGATATGTCAGTTGGAGCGCCTCATTCACCGAACCGTGGCTGGGTGGCAAAAAGCCCAATTCTTTCAGTGTTTCGTATTATCATTCGCTTTATTCCAACGGCCTTCCCAAAAACAATCCCTTGCGTGCCACATTTAGCATCGACGGGGTCTCCATCGGCCTGGGCAAAAGGATGAGATGGCCCGACGACTTTTTCACCCTGTTCCAGTCCGTCAACCTGCAGGTGTACAACCTGAACAATTACCATAAGGTTTTCTCATTCGGTAACGGGATGGGCACCTACAACAACATCAATTATTCGGTAACGGTAGCCAGAAATTCAATTGACTCGCCCATCTTCCCGCGTTCGGGCTCCGAGGTATCGCTGAATCTGGAAGTTACACCACCCTATTCCATGTTCTCGGATAAAAATTACCGCAACATGGAGCCACAGGAAAAATACAAATGGATTGAGTATCACAAGTGGAAATTCAAAGCCTTTTTCTATTCCAAGATCGTTGGAAATCTTGTGCTGAGTGCACGGTCGCAATTCGGATTTCTGGGAACCTACAACCGCGATATCGGGATAACGCCGTTTCAAAGGTTCTATCTTGGCGGTGACGGGCTTTCGGGATACAACAATCTGGACGGACGCGAAATCATCGGCATGCGCGGCTACGGCAACGAAACCATCACGCCGAAGTATTATTTGTACCCCAATTTAGGAGGTACCATTTACAGCAAATACACTTTTGAACTGAGGTATCCCTTATCGCTTAATCCCAGCGCCACCATTTACGGGCTTGCATTTCTCGAAGCCGGAAATTCGTGGGAAAATTTTTCGGATTTCAACCCGTTCAAGGTTTACCGTTCGGCAGGTGTCGGCATCAGGGTGTTCCTGCCCATGTTCGGCCTGCTGGGTTTGGACTGGGGTTACGGTTTCGATCAGGTACCGGGTATTCCGGGTGCCAACAAAGGGCAGTTCCACTTCTCAATCAACCAGTCAATTGATTAAAAATCAAAAATTTGAAAATTATTTTAATTTTTGGAATATAATTTGTTATCATCCTGACATTTGTTTTTAAAAATATTTTTGGAGGAAAACCATGAAAGCTAAAACACATCTCGGAAAAATTTTTGTTTTTGGAATGATCGCATTCCTGTTTTCAGCTCCGGCTGCAATGGCACAAAAATTCGGATACGTTGACACCGAATACATTTTGCAAAACATCCCCGAATACCAGGATGCACAAAATGAAATTGACGACCTGGCCAAACAATGGCAAGCCGATCTGGAAAAGAAGTTTGCGGAAGTGGATCAGATGTATAAAACTTATCAGGCCGATGCCGTGCTGCTTCCCGAAGACATGAAACAACAACGCGAAGAAGAGATCATCAAAAAAGAGAAAGAGGTGAAAGCCCTGCAACAGAAAAGATTCGGAACCGACGGCGACCTGTTCAAAAAAAGGCAGGAACTGATCAAACCCATCCAGGAAAAAATATTCAATGCCATTGAAGAAATTGCCGTTAAGAAAAATTATGCTTTTGTTTTCGACAAAGCAAGCGGCCCGGTGATCATGTACGTCAATGCCAAGTACGATATCAGCGACGAAGTGCTCGACCAGATCGGAAGCATTATGGGAGTGAGAGGAAAATAAAAAACACAAATATTGCATTGCCTTTATTGGCAGAGGATGTACACTGATATTCCGGCATTTGAATTTTTTTTATTCACCGGCTTTAAAAAAAAATATTGATAATTAAGGAAATGCATTAATTTTGCGCACTCAAAAAAAAATTATTCACATCATATTATTTATAATTAAAGAACAAATGAAAAAAACAGTAAAAATTTTAGCCATTCTGATCTTAACATCTTTTACATTTTTTGCACAGGCACAAAAAACACAGAAATTCGGGCACATTGATTTTGCCAAGTTGTATGCACTGATGCCGGGGCAGGATTCCATCAAGGCCGTTTACGAAGCTTATGCCACGGGTTTGCAGAACCAACTTACGACCATGCAGGCCGAACTGGAGAGCAAGTTTAACGAATATCAGGCAAACCAGGCTACCATGTCGAATATCATCAAACAAACCAAAGAAAAAGAGATACAGGATCTGCAGGCACGCATTGAAGAGTTTAATGCTCAGGCCCAACAGGATTTGAGCGACAAAGAGCAGGAACTCACTGCGCCCATCATCGACAAAGCAAAGAAAGCTGTTGAAGATGTGGCCAAAGAAAACGGATACACCTATATTTTCAACAGTACCGAAGGGCTGTTGCTGTATGCAACACCAAGTGACGACATCATGTCGCTCGTGAAAAAGAAACTGGGGATCAATTAATAATAATTCCCAATCCGTAAACAGAAAAGTTCTCCGGTAAACGGGGGACTTTTTTTTATTATCTTGGCGCCTGTAAAATCCAACAAAATGTTGAGGCATGAAAGAAACGCCAAATTACGGAGGACTGGAGAACGCTTTTTCAAACCCTGAGCATTCTGCCATTGTAATGCTGCCGGTTCCGTACGACGAAACCAGCACCTGGCTGAAAGGCGCCGACCTTGGGCCGGAAGCCGTTTTGGAAGCATCGGCCAATATGGAGCTTTATGATATTGAGACCGATTCCGAAGTTTACCTGCACGGGATTTACACCGCCGAACCCGTTACCGAAAAATCATCTCCCGAAAAGATGGTGGAAGCTGTTCGCGAGGCTACCCTGAAATACCTGAAAAATGGAAAGTTTGTTGTGGGTATCGGCGGTGAACATTCGGTAACAACGGGTTTTGTCAGGGCGCACCACGAAATGTTCAATAACATGAGTGTCTTGCAGCTTGATGCCCACACCGACCTCCGCCCGGAATACGAAGGCAGTGCTTATAACCACGCCTGCGTCATGTCGCGCGTACGCGAAATATGTCCCGTTGTGCAGGTGGGCATCCGCAGCATGGACAGCACCGAAAAACCCTTCGTCATTTGGGAAAATCTTTTTCTGGCCGAAACGATCCATCACCACGATGCATGGATGACGGACGCCGTCAACCGGCTTAACCGGAACGTTTACATCACCATTGACCTCGATGTTTTCGATCCTTCCGTGATGCCGTCCACCGGAACACCCGAACCCGGCGGATTGTCCTGGTATCAGATCATCAGGTTCCTGAAAAAAGTTACTTCCGAAAAGAACGTTGTGGGTTTTGATGTGGTTGAGCTGGCCCCCAACAGCAACAACAGGAGTCCCGACTTTCTTGCGGCAAAGCTCATCTACAAGCTATTGTCATACCGGTTTGTTTCAATGTAATTTTGATAAAATTCAAATGTACCGATGGAAAACTTAAGCTGTTTTATCTTGTTGTATTCACTTGCCGGCCCGTATCTCACCTTTATACTTACCGTCCTGATCTTCCTGTTTTTTTCGGCAGTGACCTATGGCGTTTACAAACTTACAACCCGGCTGATAAGCCGTCTTAAAAAACGGCCGGTCAGCCATCCCATGTTCGCCGCCGTAATTTTGATGATTGCATTGTTCCTGACGGAAATGACCGTCACAAAGATCACTGTTCATCAGGTGAACAAGCAACTCGGATTTGAATACGCCACTACCAAAACCCCGGACGGCAAAATTTTCGTGATGGTTTCGGTGGTGCCCGGAAAGACGATGGATGAGGCCGGATTCAAACTCAACGACGTGATACAGCTGGGTGATGTGAAGGAACTCTACAAACTGCTGATTGACAACCAGCAGCACAAAATCATTATTCCGATCGTAAGAAACCGGAAAGAGATCAATATTTGGGTAGATGTACCGGAGTTGAATGTTCCGCTGGCGCGTGTGGCTTTTTTATTCTGATGCCAAAAGGCGTTCCATATCAAAAAACAACAAGGCATACACCTGTCCGTCAAAAATAAAACCCCTGCAGGTAGTGAGCCGCAAGGGTTTAAAAATCAACTTTGTAGCCCCACCAGGACTCGAACCTGGATCTAAGGTTTAGGAAACCTCCATTCTATCCCTTGAACTATGGGGCCTTTTTTTTTCGGAGTGCAAAATTCCTACTTTATCGGGTAACCACAAAATTTATCGCCCTGTTTTTTCAAAAAACATATTTTTTATCCGTAAAACTTATTATATTTGTAGAATCATCCCGTGTGCAATTAGCATGGTGTTTTTAACAAAATTCCGGTAATATGGATTCCGAATATTCCCCGAAAGTATTGATCGTTGATGACAATGAAAACAGCCTTTTGACGCTGAAAAAGGCACTGGGCAAGTTGAATGCCGAGATCATTACAGCAGGCAATGGAGAAGAAGCCGTCATTCACACCAAACAGCGGGATTTCGCATTGATCATTCTGGATGTGCAGATGCCCGGTATGGACGGATTCGAAACGGCCGAAATGATCAGACAAGGCGTGCGGAATCAATTCACCCCCATAATTTTTCTTACGGCAGTTTTTGTGAACGAAAACAACATCCTGAAAGGTTATCACAGCGGTGCCGTTGACTACATCACCAAACCCTTTAACAGCGAAATACTGCTTGGAAAAGTGCAAACCTTTCTTGAACTCGACAAGGCCAAAAGTGAATTGATCAGGATAAAGACCAATTATGAGAACGTGGTGCAGGATCAAACCGATTTTATTTGCCGCACAGATAAGAATTTTCAACTCACTTTTGCCAACCGTGCTTTTCTGCTTGCTTTTTCCATCATTGCCGAACAACTACATTCCCTGTCGATCATGGATTTTATCCCGGAAAATGACAGGGAAAAGATCAAGCGAACCCTTTTGTTGCTGGCACCCAACAACCCGATCATCAAACTAAGCCACAAACTAATTGTTTCCGGACAGCATCAGTTTAGCGTATCCACTGTTTTCAGGGCTTTGTACGACGAACATTTTACACACACGGGCTATCAGCTCGTTATCCGGGATGTTTCCCGCGAGATGAAAACCCGCGATGAGTTGCTGGTTGCAAAAAAGAGATCGGAAACCTCTTCGTATTTGAAAGCGCTGCTCCTGTCAAATCTTGCACACGATCTGAAATCGCCAATGAATGCCCTTCTCGGGATGAGCGAGCTGCTGGCCGGCAGCAAACTGGACGAAGAACAACAGGAAGATTTACAAGTCATCCGCAATTCGGCAATTGAATTATTGTCGGTCATTAATGTTCTGAACGAATTTTCGGCACTCGATGCAGGTAAAACGGAATTTTACAACGTTTGGTTCGAACTCCCGGAGAAATTGCAGGCGGCGGAAAACGAACTCGAATCAACAGTTTTGAAACACGACAACAAAGTAAGCATGCTGACTGAGGGAGAGCTCCCGTCAAAAATAAAATCCGATCCGAAAAAGATCACCGGTGTTTTAGACCACATCGTTCTTTGTTTTAATGCGTTGGTTCGCAACAATTTGATCCGGATATCCGTAAAGAGTGAGTACAAAGACCCCGGGCATGTTTATTTATCTTTCTCCGTCTCGGTTTCCGCATCCGGCATTCCGGAAAGAATTGCAGAACAGATTTTGAACTTTTTGCAAAAAGACGACCCTGCACTTTCGGAACATAACGGCGAAACAGCCCTAAGGCTTTTCGTTGCAAAAATGCTGATCGGCCTGATGGGTGGTAAACTGGATTTTTCGTTCCGGGAAGAGACCGGAAATGCCACATTTTTATTCCGCATCAATGTTGAAACGGAACCACAAAATCCAACAGCCAAAAAGCACATTGCCATCCTGGTGGTGGAGGACAACATCCTGAACCAACAGGTAATCGCCTCGATGTTGAAAAAAAGAGGCTTTGTTTACGACCTTGCCGAAAACGGCCACACCGCCATCGAAAAATTCAAAGAAAACCGTTTTGATTTTATCCTGATGGACATCCAGATGCCCGGCATGGACGGCTATGAAACCACTAAACAGATGCGCGATATTGAAAAGAAAAAACCGGAACTAAAAAGAATAAAAATATATGCATTGACCGCCAATGCTACAAGCGATGATTATAAACTGGGCGTTGAGGCCGGCATGGACGGCTTTTTTAACAAGCCCCTGAACATTGATGAGTTGGAAAGGATAATCAGAAAAACCATCGAAGGGGAATAATCTTTTTCGACGGATCAATACTTGTCTTTCATGGTTTCCACGCCGTCCCAATGCTTGGGCAAGCCGAATTCGAGAATATTTTTGCAACGGTTGATGTACAATTCGGCTCCTCTGTCGTGAGGGTTTTTTTTGAAAATCTCCCGGAAAATAGCTGCGGCTTGGTCAAATTCTTTGTTTTTATAAAGCTGAACAGCCTTACCGAATTCGGGTTTGGTTTCGATTTTAAGTTTTTTGACCTCTTCAGGTTCGCCGTCGAGTACTTCAAAAATATGCACGGCCTCTTTTTTCCCTTTCACCTTCACCACATCGAGGAAACGATAATTGTACCTGTCCGGGTCCTGTAATTTCATCATGGTATCCTGGCTGATGATGATGGAAGCGCCGTAAACTTTCGTCAATCCTTCGATGCGTGAAGCAAGGTTCACCGCATCCGAGACCACGGTTCCGTCCATGCGTCCGTGGCCGCCCACCACTCCCAGCATCAGCCTCCCCGTGTGGATGCCGATTCCGCTGTTGATAGGCGGTTTGTTTTTCATTTTCCGTTGCAGGTTAAAATCCTCCAGCGCATCACGCATTTCGATGGCGGCATCAATGGCATTTTCAACATTCCCCGTGAAAAGCGCCATGATGGAATCGCCGATGTATTTGTCAATGAACCCGTGGTTGCGCGAAATAACCGGCTCCATGCTACTCAAATATTCGTTCAGAAAATCGAAAGTTTCCTTCGGGGTCATCTCCTCCGAAAGGGAAGTGAAATCGCGAATATCAGTAAACAACACCGACATCTCCTTCTGTACCTGATCGCCCAATTTAATATCCACCACACTTTCGGCTCCTAAAAAATCGAGAAACTGCTTGGGGACAAACCGAAAATAGGCCTCATTCATTTTCGAAATATTCGAAATGTATTCTTCGAGTTTGAGCGACATATCGTTGAAACCTTCGGCCAGCTCGCCGATTTCATCGTTGTTGCGCACCACCGTAAAATTAATGTTCTTTCCTTCCCCGGTCTTTTGCATGTTGTACAAAAGCTCTTTCAGCGGATACACAATATCTGCGGTCGTCCATTTCACAAACATCAACAAATAGATGAACGAGACGAAAATACCCATTCCGATACCAATAAACATGATGAAACCGTCTATCACATTCACGTAAAATAAATCACCAAGCGTCTTAACGGCATTGTCGTCACCAAGACTCATTTTTACAATACCCGTATAATCACCAAACAAAATCGTCATCTGTTGTTTGGACAGCTCGGTCAGATTCAGCTCATTGATCCTTGTGAGGCTCAGGATCAGATAGACGATCACGATGGAGAGCGGCAGCAATGTGGTCATCAGGCTTGAAATCAGAAACCGGTTTTTGATCTTCCCCCTGCTGAATCTGAAAATCCGCTTGCGCAACTCGTCTCTGGTGTACAAAAAATCAAGGTATTTGATGTGCACACGGTGTTTTTCCCAGTAATACACAAACAAAATGGTAAGCAACGATGAGGAGAGGGAGATGAAAAAGAAACGGACAAACAACGGCGAACCCACATCCTCGTGTGTGGGAGTGGTGCGAATGAGGTAAAACATATAAATCAGGGTTGCAACAAAGGTCAGTCCCAATATCCCGGCATTGATCCATGAGGTATAAAGAACATATTTTTTACAGAAACGCAACAATTTATCCGAGACCTTCTTTCCTTTCCGTTTTCGCCTGAAATAGCGCTTGAACGGATAATTGAAGGCCAGTCCCAAAATAAAACTTACAGGTAATATCCTGAACAAAAAACCGAATGATTTGGACATCATCTCGCCTTGTACATCTTCCTTTTGTTTGTCGTCGCCACCGATGGAAATAGTGATTCCCCCGTCATTGCTTTTACCGGTCAGCGTATCATCCGCTTTGATCTCCTGATGCAATGGAGCAACAACGGCAAGCGAATCCCCGGAATGCCTCATTTTGTTGCCTTTATTCATGAATTCATGGCTTTTGTCCATCAGATCGGGCAGGTTTTGCAATGCCAGAAACCCTGCAAAAGGAATTACCAAAAGCAGGTAAAGAACAGTAGAAAGTAAGTAAATACGAAGTCCGTAAAATTTGGGGGTCTTTTTTTTATTTGCCATGATCACTCCGGTATTGATTTGCAAATTTAGTAAAAATCAAATGATTTTGCTAAAGACGAGCCATCGGGGGAAAATGTTTCACCGGATCACAAATAAAAATTTGTTAAAATATTTGCACGTCATTTTAAATTTTTCTATTTTAGGCGAATGATCATTTAAACGTCAGAAAAAACAGACATCGTGACAAAGGGAAAAGAAATTACATCAATACCAGTAAAATAAAGATTATTAATTCTCAAAATTTTTTACGTTATGAAAAATCTTACGTTTTTTTTGGCATTTTTAGTATTTGGCCTCCCCGCTG
>JAOZMX010000238.1:1957-4547 GCA_029934065.1 Bacteroidales bacterium | reverse complement strand
TAAAGCTACGGCGGACAGAGAAGGAATAAGCGTTGTTGCAAAAGCATCGTAAGCGAGAGACTTTTTTGCTTCCTTTTTTGGTCTTTCAAAAAAGGAAGAGAATGAGGAAGATCTGCAAACGGTGTGGTTGCTGACACAAAAGGTCGCCGGTTTCGCCGGTTATTCATTGCCAATGGTTTCTTCATTGGAAAATCTGATTTTTTCAGGCAACAAACTATTTATGTAGTATCTTTGCAGCGGATTGAAAAACGTTAAACATTATGGAAGAATCAAACCATTCATTTGAAAAAGATCTTGAGCAGTTGATCAAATTGTTCAAAAAGATCCGGGAGAGAACATCCACCGGTGAGTTTGCTCATCTGGATCCGATGTTCATCCAAAATCTCGATTTTATGATCAACAATTATGAAATGGTGAAGAACAGTATTCCACCCGAGGCACTCGATCAGATGGCTGCACCGTTTCAGGCTATCCTCAGGCAATTCATAGACAAGTTGAAACAGGAACTGGGTGAAGATTTCGATACGGAAGAACCTGATGTGCCCGAATTGAATGAAGAAAGAAAAGAATTGCTCAACGACGTTCAGAAGATTGATATGATGCTTAAGAATCCGGGATTAAGCGAAGAGGAGATTAATGCCTTGTTGGATAAGCGCAGTAATCTTATGAAAAACAAGGATCAATAAAAATAGAAGTTGGGAAAAAGAAAAAACCCGCAACCAAAATGTTGCGGGTTTTTTTTATCCCTGTTGAAGGAGTTATTTTTTCTGTCTGTTATTAAATTCTGACAGGCCGCGATCCAGAAAGTCAACGAATGCCTGCACATCCAAATCGTATGCCCGGGGATTGACAAGCAGATCACCGTTGTCATCAAGCAATACATAGTAGGGTTGTGCATTCACATTGAAGCGGGTGATTTGCAGATCGGCATACTTTTTCCCCAGTGTCTTTTTCATTTTGCCGTCTCGTTTCGATTTTACCCATTCATCTTTGGGCAGGTGTGTTTTATCATCAACATACAAGGCGATTACCACATAATCGTTACGCAGTCGTTTCAGTACTTCCGGGTCGGACCATACGCTGGCCTCCATTTCCCGGCAGTTGACGCATCCGTGTCCCGTAAAGTCGATAAACACCGGTTTGTTCAGCGCTTTGGCACAGGCCAATCCCTGATTGTAATCGAAATAGCCTTCCAGCCCGTGAGGGAGATGAAGAAAATCGCTGTATTTGGGATGTTCGCACAGCGTCTTTTTATCGTCGTTATCACCCGAAGAAAATGATGCCAGTTTAAGATTGTTTCGCACAATCGCATTCACATCGAAATCAAGCGATTGCTGTGGTGGAAGATAACCCGAGAGTGCTTTGAGCGGTGCGCCGATCATTCCCGGGATCATGTACATCACAAACGAAAACACGATGATTGCCATAAGAATTCGTGGTACGCTGATAAAGGGCAAGTCGCTGTCGTGAGCAAATTTCAGCTTCCCGAGCAGATAAAATCCCATCAGGGTAAAGATCACGATCCAGATGGCGAGGTAAACTTCCCTGTCGAGAATGCCCCAGTGGTAGGTTTGGTCGGCAATGCTTAAAAATTTCAACCCCAACGCAAGTTCAAGGAAGCCCAGCACCACTTTAACGGAATTGAGCCACCCGCCCGATTTCGGAAGGTTGCTGAGCCACGACGGGAAGAAAGCAAACAATGTGAAAGGCAGTGCAAAAGCCAGCGAAAAACCGAACATCCCGATAATGGGCTCAAGTACCTGACCTCCTGCGGATTTAACCAGAATAGCTCCGACGATCGGGCCGGTACATGAAAATGAAACCAGCACCAGGGTAAATGCCATGAAAAAGGCGCCCGTCAGTCCACCCTTGTCGGCTTTTTGATCCGATTTGTTAATCATCCAGCTGGGAAGCGTAATTTCGAACATCCCCAAAAACGATGCTGCAAAAAACATAAAGATCAGAAAGAACAAAACGTTGGGCAGCCAGTGGGTGCTGAGCCAGTTGGCAAAGTTGGCCCCCAGCGTAACGGCAACCACCGTGCCGATCACCGTATAGATCAGGATGATGGAAAGGCCGTAAATAATGGCCTGAAGTTTTGCTTTCCGTTTGCTTTTGCTGTCGTGCATGAAAAATGTAACCGTCATGGGGATCATCGGGAACACGCACGGTGTAAGGATAGCCGCCAGCCCGGCCAGAAACGAAAAGAAGAACAACCACCACAAACTTGTGTCGCTTTTCTTGAGTTTCCCTTCCGTTGTCAATGCGGTTGCATCGGTTTTTACATTCTCACCGGGTGCTTCTGCCGCAACTTCATTGTGAAAATCAAACTCAAATTCAACCTCTGTGGGAGGCAGGCATTTTTCGTCGTCACAACACATGTATTCCAAAAAACCTGTGATCGTTAGCGGTTGGTCGTTCAATAATCTGATCTTTTGTGTGAAAACCGCCTGATGGCTGAAGAACTTCAGCAGCATATTGAAATTCGGATCGTTTTCTTCTTCGGGCCTGGGCTCAGTGAATGTCACCCTGTATATTTTGCTCCCTTCTCCTTCAAAGCCTTCCATCTCTTCGACCTTTGTATTTTTGA
>JAOZMX010000238.1:0-1947 GCA_029934065.1 Bacteroidales bacterium | reverse complement strand
ATTGAAGAAGAATGAGGTTTTGATGGGGCCACCATCCTTGATGTTTTGAGAATAGAGATGCCAGTTTTCGTCAATCGTTGCCGAAAAGGTCAGCTCGGCTTCGTTGTCCCCAACCATTTTGCTTTCGTATTTCCACTTGACCGGTTCCAGTACCTGGGCGCTACTGTAAAGGCTTGTCATCAGCAACATTAGCATTGCCAAAAATCGAATCTTCGCTGAAATGGTTTTCATGTTTACCAAATTGTTTGTTTTTCGATTACTTTTCATGAGGGAGAATTTTAGTTAATCAGTTAAGTTTTGAACTTGTTTTGGCGAATGTGAGCAATGTCAGTAAATACCTTGTGTTTAACGTGTTTTTCATTCGATTTATCCAATGATCATTTGTTAAAAAAAACCGTAACGGAAAAAATGAAGGCACAAAAGTAACAGTTTTGATAAAATGTTATTTTATTTCAAGGTGATTTTATAAATGGTTTTTGTATTTTTTACGATTTTAAACCGGTTGTCAATACGATGTCCGACAATCCAAACAATGTTTTTCCCCGAAGTCAGCAACCAGGTATTTTGTTTTTTGTACAATGCAAATTTTTCATCGGAAAAAAAATCCGATACCTTTTTCCGGCCAGTCATTCCCAGCGGGACAAAAACATCACCTTTTTTCCATTTCCTCAAAATCAAAGGGAATTCCAGTTTGTCAAAATCCAGTTGGGCCACATGATTATCCTGAATGATCTTTATCGCTCCCGGTGATTTTACCTTTTCAAATCCCATTGTTACGGGCTTTTCAATGCGTTTTGTTTCCACATTAATGTAAAAGGTTTCATTATTTTCGGTACCGAGAGGCGAAATGATGAGAAAGTCCCTGTCAATATTCAGTTGATGGGTTTCCGACAGAAAAAATTTCCCGGTTTTGTCCAGCGTTTCCGGGATTTTCATTATTGCATCCATGCCGAATCCATAGGGCTTTAATATTTCGTACAGTTGAAATGCCGTCACAGATCTGTTTTTAAGTTCGGAAATGGGAAGTTTTATTAATTCCCCGTCAGTCAGAATGATTTTTTTCCGTAGCCGGCTGATCTCCTCATCAATGAAAATTTCGGTTTTTGTCAATAGCTCAAAAGTCTTTTGAAATCCTGTTCTGAAATCTTTTTTAACCGATTCCATTGCCGGGATGATGGTGTGTCTGATACGGTTCCGCAAATATTTGTCACTCCTATTCGAGCTGTCTTCACGAAACTGCAGGTTCTGTTTCCGGGCATAGGCTGTTATCTCATCCCTTGTGGCAAAAAGCAAAGGACGTACGCAATTCCCGGCCTTTGGCTGTATGCCTCGCAGCCCTTTCACGCCGGTTCCCCTGTAAAGGTTGATGAAAAATGTTTCGATTTGATCGTCAAAATGATGTGCCGTGGCGAAATACCGGAAATTCTGCCGTTTGATAAGCGTTTCAAACCACTGGTATCGAAGTGCCCTTGCTGCTTCCTGGATCGTGATCTTCTTTTGTGAAGCATATTTTTCCGTGTCAAATGATTTTTCAAAATAAGGGAGCGCATATTTTTCGGCCAATACCCTGACAAATACAGCGTCAAGCTCACTTTCCTCACCTCTTAGTTTGAAGTTGCAATGGGCTATTGCCACCTTAAAATTTGATTTGACAAAAAGATCGGACATCACCACCGAATCAATCCCGCCCGAGACAGTGAGCAGGATTTTGTCATCCGCTTCAAAAAGCGCCTGCTCATGGATATAATCAAGAAATTTTGTGCGTAACATCGCTGCAAAGCTACAACGAATTTTATTAAAATAATGGGTGTTTAACCTGTTTTTCAACAAACCAATGCCGTTGAATGATAGTAATTAAAGCTGCCAATGACCAACTACGGCTCATTTTTTTAGGCTATTTCTCATTTTGATGCGCTGGATTATCTTTGCAAAATGGAAAAAGAATTA
>JAOZMX010000237.1 GCA_029934065.1 Bacteroidales bacterium | reverse complement strand
GATAAACATCGGGGAGATATCAGATATCCGATGTCCGATGTATGATGTAAGATGTAAGATGTAAGATGTAAGATGTGTGATATTGATTTCAGATTGGAGATTAACGATTTCCCCTGTCCGCCGAAGCTTTAGCGAAGGCGGATCGTTCGCCTAAGCCTTGGCGATGGCGGGTTGATTTTAGATTTTAGATGTAGCAAGCCCACTGGCCTTTTCTGGCGCATTGGCGGGCAGGTTTCCCCTTTAGGAGATCAAGGAGTTGCGCCGGCAGGAAAAACAATCAACCGAACTTTTTGCAAAGCAAAAAGTAAATCCGCTCAATCCGATTAAAAAAATCCAATTTTTCCCGGCTTATGGTGCAGCGCACCGAAATCTCTATAGCAAAGATTTACCCCACAAAAACATAAGGTGCGTAGCACCGAAACCATTTGATATCCGAAATCCGAAATCCGATGTCAGATATTAGATATGTGATATTGATTTAAGATTGACGATTGCAGATTTTAGATGTAGCCACTAGCCACCCCACAGGCCTTTTTCTTATGCATTTGCGGCTGGGTCTCCCCTTTAGGGGGATCAAGGGATGGGGGTGCGCAGGCCGAAAAAAAACAAATTGCCGCAAAATTGAAGGTGATTGTTTCGCCCGAAAAATCGGGCTCTAAAACGTTAATAAATCCGAACGTTTCAGCTCCGAATGCCGGAACGAGAAGTTCGCTACCAGTATCTGGTCAAAAATTCCCGCAGGTGCAAATGTCTGATCCCACAGTAGCTACTACCACCCGATTCATCCATTGTAACAACATATTTCGGATAGTTATCTCTTATCTTCAATAAATTCCCATATTCCCGTTCAGCGGTTATTTCATCGGTAATCAAATAGGCTACTTGTACATACATCGTTTCGTTTCAGACAAACAAAATATTTACACATAAGTAAAATAATGCAAAGATATGTTGCATATTTTACCTACAAATATGCCGGCTGTTTGATAAAATTCCCTGATGTAATTAACCGTGAGAACGGATATTTATTCAATAATGAATTTTAGTGATGAGGTTTTTGGTAAAACCTTAATCCGCTCTTAATTTCGAAAAAGATTTAAACAGAAAATAAGTGCCTGCCAGTGCCAGTACCACCAGTCCCGTTGCAAACCCCGGGTTGCCGTAGATGTAGTTTCCGATGGCAAAGAGTGACGAATAAATAACGATGATACCGATGAAAACACATAAGATCTGGATGGGCATCTCCCATGCTCTGCCGTGGTCTTTTTCGTCGATCATATCCCCGTCGGCGCGTGCTTCGGCCACCACCCGCTTCCAACCGGGGCCTCCCGGACGTGTGAGACGGTAAAAACTGCGCAGTGTGGCTTGGCTCTCGGGCTTGGTCAGGAGGGTGACGACAATCCAAGTAACGGTGGTTATCCCCACGGCGATCAACAACTTCACGGTGAATCCGTCCAGAATGTTTGTCGCCACATCGGCATCGTCAATCACCAAAACCAGAATAAATGCATTGATGGTGGCCACTGCCATGGCGGCAATTTCGGTCCATGCATTGATGCGCCACCAGAACCATCGCAACAGGTAAATGGCTCCCGAGCCGGCGCCCGAAAGCAGCAGGATGTTAAATGCCTGTGTGGCATTGTCGAGGATGGTCAGCGAAAGCGCACCCGACAAAACCATCAGCACAACCGTGGAAATCCGTCCCATCCGCACCAGGTCTTTTTGTTTGGCGTCGGGATTGATAAAGCGTTTGTAAAAATCGTTGACGATGTATGAAGAGCCCCAGTTGAGATGCGTCCCGATGGTTGACATGTAGGCGGCGATCAGCGAAGCCACCACCAGTCCCAGCCATCCGGCTCCGATCTTGGAGAGCATCACCGGATAGGCAATGTCATCCTTCAGGTATTCGGGGTCGATATTCGGGAATTGTGCTTTGATGGAGGCCAGGTCGGGATAGATGACCAACGAAGCCAGCGCCACGATGATCCAGGGCCAGGGGCGGAGGGCATAGTGCGCAAAGTTGAAAAGCAGCGTAGCGCCGATGGCGTTTTTTTCGTTTTTGGCGGCCAGCATTCGCTGGGCAATATAACCGCCGCCGCCCGGTTCAGCTCCCGGATACCACACCGACCACCATTGCACTGCAACGGGAATGATCAGCAACGGAACATAAACCGACGGATTGGAGAAGTCGGGAAAAAACGAGAGCTTCTCGGTCAAAGCAGGGTTGGACAACAGGTTGGACAGCGAACCGATTTCGGGCTGGCGCACGGCAACTACCGCAGCCAATACCGCTCCGAACATGGCAATGGAATACTGGAAAAAGTCGGCCCAGATAACGCCTTTCAAACCTCCCAGCGAAGCATAGACCACCACCACGATGGATGCCCCGACAACGCTGACCCACGGGTCGAGCCCCAGCATCACCGCTCCGATCTTGATGGCGGCAAGGGTTACCGATCCCATGATCAGCACATTGAAAAACAACCCGAGATAAATAGCCCTGAATCCGCGGAGAAATCCGGCAGCTTTACCGCCGTATCTTTTTTCGTAAAACTCCAGATCAGTCAGTACTCCCGAGCGACGCCACAGTTTGGCGTAAATAAATACCGTAACCATCCCCGTGATGAGAAATGCCCACCATGCCCAGTTCTTGATCACGCCGTTTTCGCGCACCATGCCGGTAACCAGGTTGGGCGTGTCCGCCGAAAAGGTGCAGGCCACCATCGAAATACCCAGCAGCCACCAGGGCATCCCTCTTCCGCCGAGGAAAAATTCATTCATGTTCTTGCCTGCCGTTCTTGAAGCGATCCAGCCCAGCGAAAGAACCACCACGAAAAATACTCCGACGATTGTCCAGTCTATTGTTTGTAGTACCATGTCGATTCAATTAGTTTGGTTATGTTTTTGATTTTGATGGTATCGGTTTCAGTGATCGAATATTCCGGGATTTGTGGAAGGCTGCCCATGAAAATGCCCGTTTTTTTGTATTTCATCCTGCTTTCGATGCGGTGGTGTCCCGTGAGATGAAATTCTTTGGCTCCTGTGGCATGCAATAATGCCGTGATGTTGTCTTCGTTGATCCCGGCGCCGGGCATGATGATCACACGGTCGCCTGCTTTTTTCACCAGTTCGGCAATGAGTGCTTGGCCGTCGGGGGCTTTGTTTTTTTGTCCGGCCGTCAGGATGCGGTCAACGCCGGTATCAATCAACAGCTCCAGTGCTTCAAAGGGGTCTTTCGTCATGTCGAAAGCCCGGTGGAATGTGACGCTCATAGGGCGGGCAATCTCCACGGCTTCGCTGGTCCTTTTGGTGTTGATGGTGCCGTCGGCATTCAAAAAACCAAACACAACTCCATCGCAACCTGTAGCTTTGCAGAATAAAATGTCTTTTTTGATGATTTCGAATTCGGTGTCGGAATACAAAAAATCTCCGCCCCGAGGACGGATCATTACGTTGAGTCTGATATGAAGTTTTTCCCTGGTAAGCTGTATTGTTCCCGGACCCGGAGTGGTGCCTCCCTCATAAAGATTGTCGCAAAGTTCAACTCTTTGAGCGCCGCCTTCTTGCGCATTCAAAGCAGATTGTAGTGAAGTTGCGCAAACCTCTAATATCATTTGGTTTTTGATTTTGTTTGCGCAAAAGTAAAAATATTTTGATTCGGGAATCAAACGGAATGGCGATATGTTGTAAATAAAAGTTTTGTGGTTTTGAGAAATAATTAATTGGTGATTTCTACCAGCCAGTCGCCCGGCTCAAAAATTGTAAAATCAAAAATCACATTTAATTTTTGAGTGTGCATTTTATCCCAGGTACGATAAGTTACTTTTATCGTTACCGGAAAGGTAATCTGTTCTATCCCTTTCATGTTGCCGAGTGAGGTTTCGTACCCGCTGTCGGAAACGATCATATAATCTTCCACATCGTTGTTTTTCATTCCGTTTTGATACAGATCAATCAGAACGCGGTCACTGTGGTCTCCCGTTAGTCTGAAATTATACCTGTCAACATTGATCCGCTGGTTTATTTTCGGCTGGACCGGTTTTTTGCCCTTATATTTATCATGCTTCCAAATGCCTTCCGTTTTCACCTTTTCACCGTTTACGATAACGGTCAGAATGCCTTCACCGTCTCTCTCCCCTGCTTTCCATTCTCCGGTGTAAACTTCACCCGTTGACCAGGTATAGGTTCCTTTGCCCTCGGGCAGACCTTTTCGGAAATGCCCTTCGTATTTGTCCACTCCCGTCGCCACGCCCTTTCCGTGGGCAAGCCCTTTTTTACAACCTCCCGTGTAGCTGCTGTCGATTTGCGGCATGAGTACTTTGCAGTCGTTTTGTGCAATCAGTGTGATCCCTGCAAAGGAGAGCATTAAAACAAGCAATGATTTCAAGTAAGTTTTCATAGTTAGACTGACTTAAAGATTATCGCTGCCAAATGTATAAAAAGTATTTCAACAAATGCGAACTTTGAAAAAAGTCGCTTCGTCCGTAAAAACATACACTTCATCCTCAAATCCGGCAGGTTGGGGTAATAAGTCGTTTCTGTTGCTTTTTATCCAATGATTAATGATAGTTTTACAG
>JAOZMX010000236.1 GCA_029934065.1 Bacteroidales bacterium | reverse complement strand
CCCACGGTGGAAGCTTGTTTATAAACCTTTCCGTCCATCAGAATGAGGAGTTTCAGGCCTGAATTGATGTCTTTGTAGTTGCCCGAGAGGTAAACAATGTCTCCTTGTTGGGCGGTAAAAGAATAACTCCATTGATCCTGTATGCTGCTGGCGGTTATGTTTTCGGATTGAAGTGCTCCCGAAGGCAACCGGTAAGAAAGGTGAAATTCCGATACCGCATTGGTTGCAATGTATTTTACGGTCACATCTTCCTGCTTTTCGCAGGAAAACAACATCAGTAAACCGACGGCTGATAAAATAAAGATGCTTTTTTGTATGGTCATGGTTTTGATTTTTTAAAATTTAACAGTGACATTCAGATAAAATGATATTCCCGGTTCGTACAGGTCGGCTTTCGAACCGATGATACGGCGGTTGAGGTGTTCGTAATAGGTGTTGTTGAATATGTTGGCAATGCCGCCGGCAAATGAAAGATGCGGATTGGCCTTGTAAACCGCATTGATGTCGGCGAGAAAAAATCCGGGTGTTGGACGCTCGTCGTATGCCTCGGAGATATGATTTTGTGCCGCCACGAAACGCAACCGGATTTCGGGCATCAGCTTGCGGTCGAACCAAAAATAGTGTATTCTTACATTGGTTTCGAAAGGCGGTATCTCGGGCAAAGGATCGTTTATAACCGTTTCCGAGCCCACCACCTGACCGTTTTCCACAATATACCTGACGGCTTTGGGATTGATGCCCGATGTCATGGCAGCCGACAGACTGCCGCCCCAGCGGTATGCATCGGGGGTGACCCACGAAAACTCAAAACCGTACAAATAGGCATCGTCAATATTTACGAAATGTTTTACGCCCAGGACGCCTTTGGTTTGCGGCATGATTTCCGACGGCGGGAGCTTGATGCCCGTAATGTAATCGGTAATCCATGAGAAAAATCCGTTGAGCGAAACCTGTCCCCATTTTTCATGGGCATATTTCAGGGTTACATCGGCTTGTTGGTTGTTTTCGGGTTTCAACTGCGGGTTGCCGAGGTAATCGTAATTGTCGTAGCCCACAGGCAACAGGATGATAAATCGTTCCACCATGTCGGGGCTTCTAACGCCGCGCCCCAAAGCAATATCCAGCACAAATGATTTGTGAAACCGCCATATTATCCCGCCGCTGATACTGAAATTAACAAAATCCGAATCGGTGGTGTCGTTGTAGTAAATGTCATTTCCCATCATGTTCTTCAGGTGCAGCGGGTTGGATGTGGCATTGTTAAAATCAATTCTTGCAGCCAGTACCCAATCGAGGTGTATGTTTTGCAGCCGTTTGTATTCGGCGAAGAAGCCGAGATTGTCAATGCGGGCATCGCTCCACAGGTCTTCCGTTTTTACCGGGAGGCCCGGTTGCAGGATCAGGCTTTTTACCCGCTGACCGTCTTTGTAAATATGTTCATAGTCGGAGCCGAAGTGCAGCATAAAGGCATTTTTATGCAAGCCGAAATCAACGCGTCCTCCGGTTGTTTGGGCAACAATGTCCGATACCGCCACCACCGTATCCGAAAAGGACCGCCACTTGTTATCCATTTCGTGGTTTACGTCCGAGAAATATACTTTGGCATCCACCGAATGCAGGATGCGGCTGTGGTTCAGGTAATGGTAATCGGCCGACATCATTTGTGTGGTCTCTTCCCTTTCATCCATCGCCAGTGTCGGGAACCATGTATTTTTGCCGAAGGCATTTTCATAGGCCAGCCCGAATTTATGATTTTTGCGGATGGTGAAACCCAGCTCGGCGGAGTAGTTCCGTTTTTGAAATGATGACGGCACCGTTTCACCGTTCCCTGCGGTATAATTTCCGTAATCCTGGTTATTTCCGGCAAGGGCAAAATAAACCTTGTTGTTCCCGCCGGTGACCAGCAGGTGTTGTTTGTTTCCGTTCCAGTTGCTTTCCCAGCCTGCCAGTGCTTCGGCATGAATCTCGAATTTTTCGTAAGGTCTGGCTTTGTGAGTGATCAGGTTGACCACGGCACCGAATGAGGGGCCGTATTTCAGGGCATAGGGGCCTTTGATGATCTCTATCTTTTTCACATCGTTGATGTTGACATGCGACAGGGCCGGGTCCATCCTGTTGGGACAACCGCCTTCAACCTTTTGTCCCGCATTGCTCTGAATATTGAGTTGTGCAAATTTGAATCCGCGGATCACCGGATCAATGTTTCCACCGCCTTTGCGAATGCCCGATACATTAGGTTGTCCGCGCAAAAAATCACCGGCATCACGCGCCGGCATCCGGCTGATATGGGCTTGTCTGATGGTTTTTTTGCTGTAAGGTTCATTTTGAAATGCCATATCCACAATTTCCACCCCCGGAATATTCTGGATGTCTTTTTCAATGATGAGTTGTAATGACTTGTTGAGGCCGGGTTCCAGGGTGACCTGCCGGATCAGGGTTTTGTAACCGATGTGATCCACTTCAAGGGTGTATTCTCCGGGTTTCAGGTTGCCCAACTTAAAATTCCCCTCATTGTCGGTAATGGTGCCGCTGTGTCCCGGGCGCAGCAGTATCTCGGCTCCGGCCACTGCCGTTCCGTTCCCCTTTGTTGATACTTTCCCGGTCAGTGTTGACGCCTCCTGTGCCGGCGCCAGCCCGGTAAGGCTAAAGAATAAAAACAATAGAATGACTTTTCCCCAAAAGTGATCCCCAAAAATGTTTTTCATCTCTTTTTTTCAACAAATGTAAACGGTTTGAATATAAATGCAAATTAAATGAATAAAAAAATAAAATTTACGGGGGTTGGGGTGATAAAAGCCATCCGGCCGGAGTGGCAGGTAAAACCGTTGAGTTTTTCATAAACGTCATATTTCAACCACCAGACCGGGAATAAATCCCGTGTTTTTCTCATCGGGGTATCCCCGTGGATTACAGATTATTCTTGTTTCCCCGATATGATAATCAACGGCGCGATGGATGTGGCCGTGTATCCACAGGTCGGGGCCGTTGGCCAGGATAAAACCGGAAAGGTCGGAAGCAAATGCCGGAGCAAGCCGGTGATTCCTGTATTCTTTGTCAATGGAATGAATGGAGGGGGCGTGGTGGGTGATCACAACGGTTTTGCGGTAGGGCTGTTTTAGCCGGCCTTCAAGCCAGTAAATTGATTCTCTGAAAGCCACCCGGGTGTCATTGGGGTGGAGCCTCGAATAATTCCTTTTGCTGTTCCTGATCAGCTTGAAATCGTTCATGGCCATTTGAGCGTCCAGCACGGCAATCGGAGCATTCCCGTGCAGGTTGAAATCCGTCCACAGGGTGCAGCCTAAAATCTGTACGTCATCCACCACAAATGCATCGTTTTCCAAAAATACAATCCCCGGATCCGATGTAAATTCCCGCATCTTTTGGATTAGTTTGGGGTAAGTATTTCTGTAATATTCATGGTTGCCGTTGATGTAAATTACCGGTTTTCCGTAAAAGGCGTTTTTTGCCCATTTTATTCCGGCCATTCCGGGAGCGGTATCTCCGGCAAGGATGATGACATCGGCATCGGTTTGCGGCAGTTCAAAATCCCAAAACTCCAGATGAATGTCACTTAAAATATGAAGTTTCATCTACGGATTCCTTTCTTTGTAGTAAACATCAAACTCATGTTTTAGAATGCCGTATCTGAAGATGTCGAAATATTTGCCTTTGTGGTATTTGGCTTGTCGCAATTTGCCTTCAAGTGTAAATCCGAGCATCTCCACCATTTTAATTGCTTTTTCGTTGTATTCCAGCACTTCCGCTTCAAGACGATAGAGGTTCAGCTCTCCGAAGGCATAATCCATCATTGATTCCAGGAGTTTTCCTCCCAGCCGCCTGCCCTGAAAAGCCGGCTTAAGAAAAAGGCTTAACTCGGCCTTTCTGTTGAACCATCTGATGGATTTCAACGCAATCTGACCGATGACCTCCCCGTTATCGTAAATGGTAAATTCCATGCTTTCGGGCATCCCTTCCGGATACATCCATTTTTCGGTCAGAAAGGGCTCCACCCGGGGGTCTTTTGCAATTTGCTCAATCTCTTCAGGTCGTTTTTCGGTAAGCTCCAGCTTAAGGGTTCCGGTTTTCAAACTCATTATTATTAATGTTAAATTTCAACAGAAAAGATACAAGCACCAAAGTTACTATTTTTTTAATTTGACGATTCCCGTCCGGGCTGATGAAAAGGGGAAATAAATTTTAAAAAAATTTGCAAATTAAAGTTGTTTGTGTACTTTTGCACTCCCAAAAAATGCGGGTACAGAATGATGGATTCGCAAAGGGGATTTGTTTTTAAAAATATAAGATGAATCATTTCGGTAAATGAAACCACGGAGAGGTGGGTGAGTGGCTGAAACCAGCAGTTTGCTAAACTGCCGTACCTAAACACGGGTACCGGGGGTTCGAATCCCCCTCTCTCCGCAACTGCCCTGTCGAAGTTATTCCGTCTGGGAGTAACGGCAGGGCTTTTCTGAACGTTCATTTAGTGTTTGATGAAAGATAACCGGGGTATAGCGTAGTCCGGTTAGCGCGTCCCGACTTGGGTCGGGAAGGTCGCATGGGATACGGGAAACCACACACAAGTTCATTAGAATTATTT
>JAOZMX010000070.1 GCA_029934065.1 Bacteroidales bacterium | reverse complement strand
CTTGGCGCAGTATTTTCAAGCCGGAACGAAATGGTTGCCATACCGGAAGCGGGATTTGGATAAACGGACAAACAAGATTGCATAAGCGGTTCATCAACATTTGTCCAGGGGTCGAAAACAACGGTTTCGGAAGGAACCGACTCCTGCCCCGACTGATCTACGGTTGTAATGTAAAACGATGTTATTGCCGGTGTGGAAGCACTGTAAAACAATTGTGTGCCGATGGTGTTGTTCAACAATTCAAAACCGTTACCGGCATCGTAGTAAACATTGAAATAATCAAAATCGTTCATCGAAGGCTGACTCCACTCTATATTGGCCATTACCTCATTATTGTAATTCAAAACGGTTAAAGAAACATCCGCCGGAGGAACCGGAACTTCATTATCCGTCCCAAAAGTAATATCACCGTAATTCACAGGAACAAAAATCTGCTGATTCAGGCTGGGCCAATATCCGTCGAAACTTGTGGGATCATCCAAGGTAAAAGTAAACAAACCGCTTTGATTTTCTTCGTTGGGCGAGATCTTCCAAACCTCATCGTCACCCATGGGGATCATAAATTCATAAACCAGATGACCGGTTTCGTCCGATACTTCAAGTTGGGGATTTTCGAGATAAATAACCGTGCCAACGCCACCGTTACCGTATATCGGACGGTACTTCAACTGATTGCCCGAAGCATAATGCGCCGCCCAGTAATTGCCTTCGGAATCGTCGCCTTGTTCGGGATATGTACCGTCGTTGTTATCGTCAATATACAGTGCCACTTCGTCGTGGTCTTCCATAACGGTATCGTTTTCGTTGATGCAGGCCACATACAATTCCGTCATTTCCTGATTTACCTTAAAAAACATCGTAACACTGCCCACCGGATTCGGTGTATTATCGTATGTTCCGAAAAAATCGGAGGCATCCATCCGGAAAGCATCGTCCCATTCTCCGGGAGAAATCGTCCCGTCAATTACAGGTGTTTCTCCATGATAAACGCTGATATTGTCAATCACAAAACCACTGGCCATCCATCCCTCCTGAACATTCGAATAAGGACTTTCAATCCCCGGTTCGATAATTCTGGTTACCGCATAATAATAAGTTCTCAACGGGAATACGTTTTCATCAACATAATTAAATATTTCGGCATCAACAGTTGCAAGCGGAACTTCGGGGAACAATCCCTCCGGATCACTTTTCCGGTAAATATTGAAACCCTCGCCGGATACACCACAATCCCATTCCAGATGCACCGAATAATCCGAACCATGCGAAACCGTTATCAACTCGGGCGGAAATTCAGTTGCTTCAAGCTCAAAATTCAACGTTATTGTTTCTCCCTCAATAATTTCTACCCCGGATACCGAAAAAGGATAATAGCCGACCTTTGTTGCTTCAATCTGATAGCTTGCGGCCGGAATGTATTTGATTTCATAATTCCCGCCGGCATCCGAATGATCAAAATAATCCTCAATCCCTTCCACTTCCACTTTAACATGATCAACCGCCGCTCCGTTTTCGTCGGTTATTGTTCCCGCAACCGCTCCGCCGCCGGGATTCGAATCGATATTGTAAAGCAAACCGCCGCTCCCCATTATCCGTGCATGAACCGCCTTTCCCGTTACACTGCAAAGCGTGCCGTCGGCCGAAATGTCGGTCGCAAAGAATGAACCCTGCGTGGAAAGGGTATAGATGGGATCGTTTGACTGCCGGCGAAAAAGGTAAAAATCAGGCTTGCTGTGATCCATGGGCCCGTAACCGGCAGCGGCCATCAACGAGCCGTCGTTGGTGAGGTCTATGGAACATATCTCGTCGCCACAATGCTCGAAAACCCATAAAGGTACGTTGGAGCCGGTATCAAAAAGATAAATTTCGCCGTCGTAGCTCCCGCCGGGAAGAAAAACCAATGTCCCGACACCTGCCGTGGAGCCGTCGGCCGAAACACCCATCCCCAAAACCCATGCGGAGGTTCCTCCGCCACCCACTTTAAAATTCCACTTTTCAGCATAACTTTCCTGTTCATCATCATAAACATACAAAAAAGCATAGCCGTTGTAATCACCGTTAAGGATCACCTTTCCATCGTAACTTAATGCAGGCGGATATTGATTTTTGTAAGATGTATTGTAAATCACCGACCCGTCGGCTGCATCCAGTACCCAGAGCGTGTTGTATCCCACGTACTGACACATCACAAGCGTTGACCTGTCCCCGGAAGCCGCAAAGGTTGTTGCCGGCCCGTCAAATACCGTTTCCCACACCGGATCGCTTTGTCCGACAAGACATGCCGACACAATACTTTTACCATCCGGCATGTTTTCAACCGTAAAGACCTTATCACCACTTTCACTGATCTTAACCCCAATAAAATCACCGTCAACAATCCTTTCCCAAACGGGAATTTGCGATGTGGAAGCAAAAACCTGTACCACACTGTCGAAAGCCACAGCGAGAAAAGCGCCGTCAGGTGCCATATCCACAGGATATTCCCACTCGGTGGGCACGGCACTTTCCCATAACGGTGTTGCATTGTCGCCGTAAAGCGAAACCCGCTCATTGTTGAGCCACCATGAGTTGAATGTTGTACCGGCCTCCGAAACCACGGTTTTTGATCCCACGGCAACCGGATCGGTAAATTGCCAGTTTATATTCAGAGTTTCACTGCCTCCCGCAATGGATTCAACGTGTTGCGCCGTTATAGTTTTCGTCCCCTGATATTCAACCGTACATCCGGTTTCCGGATCCGTTACGATCCTGGTCTGTACAAAACCTTGATTTTGAGCAATTATATTTATCTGACAAAAAACCAAAAGAAGAAAAATGTAAATTGTTTTCATGTTATATTGATTAAAATGTTAAACGTGCATCTTTGAAACCACTCCAAAAAGGCCATTTTATTTTTTTACCAGTTTCCCGTAGGTGTCTTCATTATTGATGTTCAAATGATAAAAATAAAAACCCGGCGGATACATTTCCGTGTCAACGGACAGCGAAACATTGTTTTGTTCCTTGGTACCGCTGAATATTCCGGTTTTCTTACCCGTCAGATCAAAAATTTCAAGGGTAAATTTTCCGTTGTCCGGCGAGCAGATATCAAATGTAACATGATCGGAAAACGGATTGGGAGCAGCGGTTACATTTACATATCCTGCCGAATGGTTTTCAATGGAAGTAACCACCAATCCAAGTGTACCGTCAGGCTGGATGTTTTGAGCATAAATATCACCGCCGTCGTTTCGCTGGTCTTCCCACACGGCCACCCATTGCCCGAAATAATACCCGGTCATCACCGCATGGAGTTTCGAACTTTGTTTGATGCTCATATCCACAAATTGCTCCGGCCATACAAAATTCCCGTCGCTATCGAGCATCACGGCCTGCATTTTCGAATCGGTAACATTGCCGAATTCGTAAGCCTCGTAAATGCATATCGCCTTATCGTTTAGCCCTCCTGCCATTGGCAGGCTGTAATCCTTATCCGATAACGCGATCAACTGTTTTCCCTCATCGCTCCATTGTCTGTTCCCGGAAAGGTCGAATTTTTGGGCATACAATCCGCGTTGAATCTGGTTGAGGTCCTGCTCGCTGAAAAAAACCACAACCTCCTGTGTTTCGGGAACAAAAGCAGGCGCAGGATACATGTGGTTGCGCTCCATGGAAGTGGAAACCACCAGATCATCCGGCATGGTAAGATTGCCCTCGGCATCCATGTGCTGCAAATAACAATTGAAATGCATTCCCTCATCGTTTCTATACCACGAGAAAATGATCCCGCCCGAATCGTCACGACAAAGCTGGAGTGTAATCACCACACCGGAAGGGACAGGAGCATGAACTTCAAGGTCGTTATCCCAAACCGGAGCACCATCACCATCGAGCAGTTGCACATACAACCCCCTGTCGGGCGACCAAAACGGCCCCGACTCCTTGTGCCAGATCAGAAAAACCCGGTCTCCGGTTTCCGGCATCAGGAAAGGGTAAGTGTACTCGTCCGTGCCGGAAAACACAATCCCGTCACCCCAGAGCAATTCCCCGCCGGGTGACACCTTTTGCAAATGGATTTCCATTCCATTGTCCGTCTCGCTTGGCCATGCAAAAACCGCATTTCCCTCTGCCGTGGAGCAAACCTTCGGGTTGGGCTCAAAATTGGCATTGTTCGATAACATGATCCCGTCATCTCCCCACATCATCGTACCTTCCGGCGATATGCGATATCCCACCGGATTGTTGTCCGTATTGCGGATATCCTGAAAAGTCACCAGCGCATAATCTTCCGCATCAGCAGCCATATCCCAGTCTGTCAGCCAGCTCATCTGCGGCTTGTCGCTGATCAGGATGCCGTTGGGCTCCCATTGGATGTTGCCGTCTTTATCAATTCGCTGCAACCGCATATTGTAGTTGCCCGCCTCATTCGAAAACCAGCCGATATATGCACTGCCGTCGCTGCATACGGCAATTTTAGGAATAACCTGTTCTCCGGTAACATTGGTAAATTGTGTGTTGGATGCTGCATTGGAGCTCCATTGAGCTTCGGCACTTTGCCACCCAAACAAAATAACCGTCAAAAACAAAACGACATGCTTTTTCATAATGATAAATTTTTTTATGCTGAAATGCTTGTTATTTTCCCGTAAAACTACAAATTATTTCAACAACAACCCGGATAAAATACGAATATATTTATTATGGGCGCCCGGGCGGGCTATCCGCTCTATTTCCCATGCCGGACGGCTGTGTGTCCGTAGGCGGTGCGTGGGCTTCCTCTGTTCGCCAAAACACTGGCGAAGGCGAAATCTGTCAGCCTCCGCCCGCCAACGGTCACATCAGCCGCCGGCACGGGAAGATGCCGCTCCTATCCCTGGCGCAGCAAAACAAGCAACCCGGAAGATGATTGAGTAGGATACAGTTTCAAAATGCAATCCCTGTCTGCCTTTTTACTTTTGTCTTTTGCCTTCTGCCTTTTGCCTTTCTATTTTTTCCCTTTGCCCTTCCTCCCCCCAGACGTTTCCAACAACCTCCTTGCGTCGGTTGCCGGAAAGTCATTGCCCTCGCCTTCACTCTTAACCTTAATTCTTGCCTCCTTACTTCCTCCTTTCCTCTTCCGACTTCTGACTTCCGACTCCCGTCTCCCGACTTTAAAAAAAACCCCGCCGGGAAAAAGCAGGGTCTTTTTAGGGAAATCTAACGTTTAATTAAAAAACAACAATGCGCCGGGTAGCAACACTGTCGGAGGAAGAGAGCCGTACAAGATAGACGCCTCTGGGGAGATGACGAAGATCGAGCATGGTTTTGCCGGGATCAAGAAAACCTGTAAATACTTTTTGGCCGTTGGCATCAACAACAGAGATTTGTGTCCCGGACTGCACGCCGTCAATCCAGAAAATCCCGTCGGACGGATTAGGATAAAGAGAGATGTTTTGCAGGCCGGCGCCGGAAATACCGGCAGCACCCGATGTCACGGCACGTACTACCGAGAGTCCTTCGCCTGCAAAAGTGCCGTCGTGTTGCGGAAGCGAGGCATCAAATTCAAGTTCCACGGTTTGTGTTTGCAGGGTTTTGGGGTCAACCAAACGGAAGCTCATTTTTTCGCCCTGTTCAAAACCTTCTTTGTCAAAAGTTAACGGGTCGTCGGCAAAAACGGTAACGGCCGTATTTCCGGCCAGCGGTGCCATGCCGCAGCACATGCCCTGCGGAGTGAAAACACCGAGAATGCATCCTTCATCCGTTCCGCTGTTTGTCAAAACATTTTCGGGAATGACAATGAGGTGCGACGACGCCGTTTTTACCGGGATGTTCCACCCCGGGATTTGCGGATAGCTCCATGGCTTTTGAAGGGACGCTGCTTTGCCGGGAGTGTCGGGAAAAACGATCTCACCCGGATCATTCAGCAGCAGCAGATATGCCCGCCCGGTTTCCAGCACCTCCAGCGTGGCAATGTTGTAATCGGGCCAGTAAACCCCGGTACCACCAATCTCTTTTATGATCGTCACTCCCTGCGACGGTGAATTTTCCAGCACCTCGGCCACGGAGACATCCGCCGGGCTGATCACCGGCAGAAGCGACCACGACGCAGGTGCCTGAAACACATTGTCGGCTTCGGCAAATCCCGTCAGGTTCAAAGTGATGTCGTCGGTTACTTTGATGACAAAGCCGTCGTGATGATCCCACATTTGCAGTGTATTCACCCCTCCGGAAGGCCAGTACATGGCATTGAAATTATACACCAGAGTCAGAACATTCTGGATGGGAAGGAAAATGTGATCTATTTGATCATCGGCAGGCATCACATAGCTGGAAAGCCCCTGCCATCCGGCATGCAGGGCAACAGCCTGTGTTACCTGCGTTAACGGCATCATCACCACTTCAAGGTTAACCACCCGCCCGGGAAAAATATACTGCCCCGCGATGACGGTATCCTGAAAATTTTCAGCCGTGACCGCGATATCATACATCCCGGGAGTGATATAATCGAAGAAAGCATACCCCTCCTCCGCCGTATAGGCCACCATCTCCGTGCCCAGCAGTTCCACACGTGCATGATCCACGGGCCCCTTGCCGGCGCCGTCGTCAACATACACCATCACCCCGCCGAACGAAGCCTCATCAGTAATAACGACCGTGTAATCTTCGGCTTCGCCGTAATTATAGGTTGCACAGGGATCAACCGGCGCACTGCCCCACCTGGTACGTACACGCAAACGATGTTCTCCCGTGGGTGCATCTTCCGGAATGACGATTACCGCTTGATAGGTTACTCCCGCAGTTTGCAACTTGAAATCGTACAAAAGACGTTCTGCTCCCGCAAAGTCAAAATCATCATCCAGATCAATCCACAACGAAACATGCTGATTGAAATAATTCGACGAAAGTGTGACCGGATAAGGGTATCCGCGGCCCAACTCCGTCGTCATAGCGGTGAAGTCGCCGTAGCCCCCCGTGCTGCATCCCGACTCCTCGTTGAGAATCTCTTCCAGCCCGAAGGTATTGATCCCGTCCCCATCAACACAACCAGTGGTGTAGAGCCCTTCGGTGCAATATTCCGGAGGTATGGGTGTCAGCAAAACGGTGATGTCGGTACTCGCTCCGGATTCAATCACAACATTATTGGCGGCGTTGGGATAATAACCTTCTGCCGAGACATCAACATTGTAGGTTCCGGGAGGAACCTCCTCGATGACAAATTTCCCGATTTGGTTGGTGTAGGCTTCCAATGCCGTTCCCACTATGGTGACGTGTGCATTTTCGATGGGAATCCCCGTGGAGTTTTCTTTCACAAACCCGAGTAATGTTCCGGGTTCGGGAACAACACCGGTTACCTGAATGTTGTCAATATTCCATTTTTCGATGCTCCACGAATCCTCGCCATGGGCAACAAATCCGATCATAAACGTTTTTCCGGCGGCATATTCCGAAATATCAAACGACTCCGATTTCCAGTCGAAAGAGCCGTCGGCATTGGAATAGCTGGCAATGGTGTGGAAATCACCGCCGGGCTCAATCACCCTGACGTCCATCTCTTCGAGCGTCCCCGGCTGATAGGCTTCATAGGTAATATCGAAGGAGAGGATTACGGCTTCGTGGGGCACTCCGTTAAGCTGATAGCTGCGCAACGGGAGCTGATAATTATAAACCCGCGGAGCATATCCGAATTTGACCGACGGCGCCGGATTCCCAAAACTATTATCAATACCCCAGTTTCCGGCTCCGGGGGTCCAGATGTTGGTTTCAAAGTCGCCCGAGCTCCAATCTTCGCTGAAGGGCAGCTCAAAAGGCGGGATGTATTCCCAGTGAATGCGGTTGTATGGATCGTTTTCGAATGCTTCACCCGAAAATCCTCCGTAAGCACCGTCGAAATAAACGTTGCCTTCGTCAACCGTTTTGGCAACATTGTATGTCGCACCGGTGGTATTATCCAAAAAGTAAGCGTTTTCGATAACGACATCCTGCCCGTTGTTAATGGTCAACACAGTGCCGCCCGAAGGTACATAGGCAAAGTTGCAGTTCCCGAACGCACCTTCCGGCAGAATGTTTGCGCCGCTGTGGATGTTAATCCCGTTAACATCCATAAAAATAAAAATTGTGTATGCGGCACCGATGATACCACCGGCATTAACATCAAAAGCATAGTTCGGCCCGGTGTTTCCCTGACTAACGGTAATATTATTCGCTTCGGCACCTTCCAAAAGAATGGCTCCCCCGTCGTTCACTGCCGCCGATGCCCCGATATGAAGCCGGCTTCCGGGATAAAAATGCGCTTGCCCGGTATTGATGATAAAATCATGATCAACGGTCAGATCGTTACCTTCCGGGATTGTCAATACTGCCAAAGGATTATCCACCTCAAGGTTCCAAAACATCTCATCGTCATTGAGGGTATTTTCCACCGGCCCGTCGAGGATCACCGTGCCCGTCAGTTCATCAAAATTGTCGGGCGAAAGCATGTTGTCGAACACACCGTATATGCTCATGGTTCCGGGGGCTTCGAAATTTCCGCCTTCCAGAATAAAATCTCCGTTAACATCCAGCACTCCCGTTGCCGACAGCGTTTTGACAAGGGCTTTGGTGCTTTTGCTCACCACAAGATTAAAAAGGCTGGCGCCGCTCACCGAGTGAAGCACGGCATCATCCCCGGTGCCGTAAAATTCGATGGTGCCACCGTTGGGATTAAAGTCATCACGGTAGATCTTCAAATCACCTTTGATCAGAATGGTGCCGCCGGAAATGTCTGTTTCCAGACTGTAAACGGTGGAGTTATGGATACGGATGCCGTCGTTGTGAACATTCAGCACACCGTCCGACATGGTGATGGAGGCATCGTGACTAAACGGCCAGTAGCCGATCCCGTCGCCGCCGTAAATATGCATTTCGCCGCCGGATATTTCAAGGTCACCGTTCAGGTCGAAAAAGTTACCGGGATCCTGGTGCAGTTCCACCGTTCCGGAAGTTAAGGTCAGTCCTCCGTAAATCCCGCTGTCTTCCAGATCCGCCACATAGAAAAATCCGCCGTTGACCCGGATATTACCCTGTGTCCAGTCGTAATGCTGGGCGCTGGTGGTGTTTTCGGTGAGCCGCAATTCTCCCGACGGTTTATCAAGTTCCATCTCCCAAAAGGCAGCTCCGTGACAGGTTTGTGTACCCGTTCCGTTGAAGATCACGCGGCTGTTGCCGTGGTTAAAACCCCATGCTTCGTCGTTCCAGTCGCCGGCAAGGTACACATCATAACCTAGCGTTTTGAAATTCCCCTCTTCAATCAGCAGATCACCGCGTATTTCGATATCGCTGGCAAGCCCCAGCCATTCGTTGCAGCTTGCCGTCAGGTCGTTGAAATAACTGCCCGGCTCGCTGTTGATGACAATGCCTCCGCTGCCGGCATAATCAAAAAGAGCCTTTCCATGCGTAAATGCAAAGTGGCTGCCGGCATAGGCCAGAAACGGCCCTTCGAAAACAGTGTTGTACAACGCATATTGAATAAAGGATGCCCCATCATCAATAATAAACTGACCCTTTACGATCATCGGCTCAATGTTCGGGCAATTATCGTACGCCACAAAAGCACCGCCGGTTTTACTGATCCGCAGGTTATTAAACCAGGTCAGTTTCGATTTGACATAGATCATGGAATTTTCGTCACCCACAAACCTGACCGTACCCGCAGTGAATTTTGCACCGGTTCCTTCATCAAAAGTCCAGTCACCTGATACTTCAATCGTGGAGCCGACACAGAAATCCAAAGTTCCGTGTGTTAGCACGTCAACATCGTTTTCGCAAAAAACCGCCGTAGCCGGATTGTTAACCTCAAGTTTCCCGTTGAGGAAAATATTGCCGTTTACTTCCAGTGAATAATCACTGACCACAACCCTTCCGGCACGAAGGATATTGATTGACTTGCAAACGGCATTTGCTTCCGAGATCACCGGATCTTCCGACCTGGGCGGGATAACAACATCGCTTGTGGCTGTTGGTACCGTTTCGCCGCTCCAGTTGGCAGGATTGTGCCAGTTGTTGTCCTGGGCTCCCGTCCACATGTAGGCATCTACAATTTTCAGACTAAATATTCCTGCACCTCTTTCGGCAGCATAAATACAAAAACCATAATCATCCTCCTCGTCAATATTCACCAAAAACGAATCTTCGCTTCCGCCCCAGTTGTCCGAAATGTAATCGGCCTGCGAAATGTCTTTGATATATTCTCCGTCCTGCGAGCTGAAAAAAGCAATGTCCAGGTTCATATTTCCCGATAGTCGTTTTACTTTGAAAAAGTATTGTCCGGGAGTAAGATGAATATCATACATCTCAACGATCTTATTATTGTTCCAGTTAAGCTGCACGCTTGCTCCAGGCGTAACCACCAGTTCGTCATCACCTCCCTCGTATTGAAGATAATTGATCCCCCGGCAAGGATACGGTGTGTGTTTCACTCCAAACCATTCTTCGTCGAGGTGATTGCCATCCAAAACGATGAAATTGTTCATCCCGCTACCGGCATATTTATGAACCGGTTCGGTATTGAAATCAATATTGTCGAAGAGCTGGATTTGCCAGACGCAGCTGATGGTATCCTTGTAATTTCCCACAACGGCCCACGAGGGGTCGGAATGATGAAGATAATAATAGTTGGTGATCTTCTGATTGGTATAAACCTGCCCGTTAACCATTGTCCTTACCGATCCGGCGTCATCAATGATGAAATTGCCCCACGAACCGTCGGCACCGGCAATCAATGGCTCCATTTCGGGCGTTCGCAGATTGATCAGCACCCTGCAACTCGGAGAGACGATGGCATCTGCGGGGATATGCCAGTCGTAAACACCCGTATTCGGAGCTCCCGTAACCATGATTTGATAGTTATAACCTCCATCGGTTGAATAAAAGATATCCACCCAGGAATCTTCCACGGGATCGGTTCTCCATTTGATTTCGGCAAAATTGTTTCTGTGGTAAATTTCACCCTCCCCATCGTCATTATATCGGGGATCACCGAAAGGAGTCGTAAGAACGATGGACGATCCTTTGGCTCCTCCCGGCAGGGCCCTTGTCAGCTCAAGAATGTTCCAGTGGTTGATGTAAACCAAATGATTCGGCGGGCCCCATGTATAGTGAACAATGGCCATCCCCGTGGCATCGTTGTAACCCACTCCGGTGGTGGTATGCCCGCTAATGGTCACCAGGTTGGGCCTGCCGTCGTCAATATCATTTTTAAGACGCGTCCATGGAAACGAGTAATAATCGGTAACCTCAAAATTGTATCCCCGGAGCGTATTCGCCGCATATTCCATTCCTTCGTCGAAATTCCAGGGCATTGTTGATCCGGTGGTGGTATCGGTACCCATTCCCATGGCAAGATCGTATTGCAATGAAGTTACATTGTAATCCGTTTGATCTTCCAATTCATCGTACCGTTGAAAATAATTGGTGACAAGATAAGGGTACTTTTCGGGAAAAATTTCCGAACGGTAATCCCACCAGGCAAAAAGCATTGCGGCTGCCGTGGGACTGCATCCGTAACTCCAGTCGTAAAACGGCATAAACCGGTGTTCGGGAATGTACTTATCGGCTTTGTTCGAAAGGATGTATCCCTCCCGGTAGGTTTCCCATTCTTTTGAAAAATCCCCCGTTTTGCAAAACAGTTTCATGCCGGCCTTTTTGTCCTCAAACTTTGCTGCATCCAAAATGCCCCCCGTAGGCGAAAGACAGACATATTTCACCTGATCACCGCTTTTTATCTCGTGCCAGACATTGAAATGATCGAGGTAATAAATTTTACCGAATTCTACATTCCCATCAGGGAAAGCATCTCCGGCAAGACGTTCCAGTTTTTTGCCGAGGGCATATTCCGACGAAAGACTGCGCGAATACTCCAGCACCACCGGCATATTGCTCCGTGCACTGATCAATATTCTTCCGTAATCGTCGCCGCCCCATTGTTGATACTTGTCGCCGCGCAAGCCTTGTTGCTCGCACCGGTTCATCAACTCCTTGCCGTCAGGAAAAGTTTTGCCCACGGCATAATTGAACCGCCAGGCCACAAGTTTTCCATCCATGGCATAATATGGGATGGGCCCGGCGGGATCAACATCGCCCCAAAGAGCCTTTGCATTGCGGTTGGCAATCTCCGTCGCTTCTTTCAGGGAGACCTCCCTGTAGTTCTGACCACTGACCATTAGGCTGATCAAAACTGCCACGATAAATGTTGTAAATGTTTTCATCTTCAATTCTCCTTAATCTTTAATTAAATAATGGTTTTAATAATTGGTACGGCAAAAATGGATTTACCCTTAATGATATAAAAGCGGTATTTAGGATTCGGCGGGTTTGAAATAGGATTCGGTAACCCAAACATTATTCACCGTTTCAAAGCGAACAAGTAATTTTTTTGTTTCTTTGTGTTTTGACAATACCGGACGTTAAAACTCCCGGTTGAATAACAAAACATTGATATCATGTTAAACAGAAGAAAATTCATCTCGCGATCAGCGATCACCTCATTGAGTGTTCTTTTCGGGACACAACTACTCAAAAACAAGAGCTACGCAAGTACTACTCCGGGTAATGGCGAAGGGACAAAGCCTCTGGTTATTTCCACCTGGCGTCACGGCATTCCCGCCAACGAAGAGGCCATGCGCGTCATCATGGAAGGCGGCCGCGCCGTGGAAGCAGTGGAAGCCGGTGTCAGGGTCCCGGAAGGCGACCCCGACAATATGAGCGTCGGTCTGGGCGGACTGCCCGACAGAGACGGCAAAGTGACCCTTGACGCCAGCATCATGGATGAAACGGGAAACTGCGGCTCGGTATGTTTTCTCGAACACATTGTCCATCCCATCTCTGTGGCAAGACTTGTTATGGACAACACGCCGCACATCATGCTGGCCGGGGAAGGTGCCCTGCAATTTGCTTTGGAAAACGGTTTCAAAAAAGAAAACCTTCTTACTCCCAAGGCAAAAAAAGCGTGGGAGGAATGGAAGAAGAAAGCCAAATACGAACCCGTACCCAACATCGAAAACCACGACACCATCGGCATGCTCGCCATTGACCAAAAAGGAAATCTTTCGGGTGCATGCACCACCAGCGGACTGGCGTATAAGATCAGAGGGCGTGTGGGCGATTCTCCCATCATCGGAGCAGGATTGTATGTGGACAACAACGTGGGAGGTGCCACGGCAACGGGAACCGGTGAGCTGGTGATAAGAACCGTCGGGTCATTCCTCATCGTGGAACTGATGCGCAACGGATACACACCCCAGGCCGCCTGCGAAGAAGCCGTCCGCCGGATAGCAAATGCCAATATCCCGGATATCCACAAGCATCAGGTTGGCTACATTGCCGTCAACAAAGCCGGTGAAACGGGAGCCTATTGCCTCAAACCCGGTTTTAATTATGCCTTGTTCGTCAATGGCAAAAACGAACTTGTTGATTCGGACAATTATTTCAAGTAAACAACAGATCATATCAATCCTTTCCATTTCAAGCCACTTTAACGTTGTAATTATTTAAAATGAAAAAAACAAAATTCCTCCTTTTGCTCGTCATGGCCGGCATGATGGCATGTACCGGTAAAAAAGACGACATTTCACAATACGTTGACCCCCTGATCGGAACCGGCGGCCACGGACATGTTTATCCGGGTGCCACACTGCCTTTCGGGATGGTGCAAATCAGTCCCGACACCCGCAAAGACAGTTGGGACGGTTGTTCTGGCTACCATTACTCCGATAAAACCATCATGGGTTTCAGCCACACACACTTGAGCGGAACCGGTGTTGGCGACTACGGAGACATCCGTTTCATGCCCACGGTGGGGAAGGTGCAACTTTCTCCCGGCACCGAAGAAGACCCTGCCTCGGGCTACCGCTCGCACTTCAGCCATTCCGAAGAAGAGGCGGAGCCCGGATTCTATGAAGTGGAACTGGAGGATTACGACATTGAAGCGGAGCTGACCTGTACCCGGCGAACGGGTTTTCATGAATATGAGTTTCCCGAAACCGACAGCGCCAACATCATCATTGATCTTACCGAAGGAATTACCAGCGACAAAATCCTCGAACTTTGGATCGAGGTGGTGAGCAGCACGGAAATACGGGGCCTCCGCCGCACCGACGGCTGGGCCGATAACCAATACATCTATTTCGATGCCGAATTTTCAAAGCCTTTTGCTGATTACGGCATTGCCCTCAACGGCATGCCCGTTGAGAATCCCAAAAACCGGGTAACGGGAAAAGATGTGAAGGCTTGGGTAAGGTTTTCTACCGGCGACGACGAAGAGATCATGGTCAAGGTAGGCATCTCTGCCGTCAGTGCAGAGGGAGCCAAAAACAACAGGATCACCGAAATTCCCGGATGGGACTTTGACAAAATAAGAGCAAATGCACGCCAAGCATGGGACAACGAATTGGGAAAAATTCTGGTTGACGACCCTGATGAAGACCGCAAAACGGTTTTCTATACAGCCCTTTACCATGCCATGCTGGCACCCAATCTGTACAGCGACGCCGACGGGCAATACCGCGGCCACGACAACAAAATCCACAAAGCCGACGGATTCGACATGTACACCGTTTTTTCGCTGTGGGATACCTTCAGAGCCGAACACCCTTTGTTCACCCTCATCCAACAAAAACGCACCAACGATTTCATCCGAAGCATGCTCCGGCAATACGAGCAGGGCGGATTGTTGCCCGTTTGGGAACTCGCTGCCAACGAAACCAATTGCATGATCGGATACCATGCCGTTCCCGTGATTGTGGATGCGTACATGAAAGACATTCGCAACTACAACACCCATGAAGCTTTGGAAGCCTGCATCAACAGCGCCATGCAGGACAACACCGCACTCAATGCTTACAGAACCAAGGGTTACATCCCTTCGGACGTTGCTTCCGAGTCGGTGTCCAAAACACTGGAATATGCTTACGACGACTGGTGCATCGCCACCATGGCCCGGGAAATGGATTACAACGATCATTACCTTACTTTTATCAAGCGGGCACAGTACTATAAAAATATTTTTGATCCGCAAACCGGTTTTATGCGTGCCAAGGTCAACGAAGGCTGGTTTTCGCCCTTCGATCCTGCGGAAGTCAATTTCAATTATACCGAAGCCAACGCATGGCAATACAGTTTTTTCGTACCGCAGGACATCTCCGGGCTCATGCAGCTGATGGGCGGGCCCGATAAACTGGTCAACCGGCTGGATGAGCTTTTCAGTGCCAGCTCCGAGACCTCCGGGCGGAAACAGTCCGACATCTCCGGCATGATCGGCCAATATGCCCACGGCAACGAACCCAGTCACCACATGGCTTATCTTTACAATTACGCCGGAGAGCCGTGGAAAACACAGGAAAAGGTTCACAAGATCATGGACCGGCTTTATACTTCCGCTCCCGACGGATTGTGCGGCAACGAAGATTGCGGACAAATGTCGGCCTGGTACGTGATGAGTGCTCTGGGATTTTATCCGGTCACCCCGGGAACAAACATTTATGCCGTCGGAACTCCGCTCTTCGGCAGCCTTACACTCAATCTCGAAAACGGGAAACAATTCACCGTAGAAGCGGCAAACAACGCCCCAAGCCATTACTATATCAGTTCGGCTACCCTCAACCAAAAACCTTTTTCCAACTCCTACATCAGCCACCAAACCATCATGAACGGCGGACGGCTTACTTTCGACATGTCGGCCGATCCCAATTACGAATGGGGCAACCGCGAGGGCGAATTTCCGGTTTCAGCCATCACCGAACACCTCATCACACCTGTTCCGTTCGTTAAAACAGGGAAAAAGATATTCACCGGAAAACAGACTGTTGAACTGGCGGATGCCGACACCCCGGCAGTCATTCAGTACCGTTTTGAAGATAAAGCCGGTGAGAACAGATTCATCAATTACACTCACCCGTTGCAAATCGGAAGATCAGAAAAGCTGGAAGCTTTTGCCCGGCACACCGGACAGGACGACAGTTTTAAGATCAATCCCGTATTTTTACACATCCCGCAAGGCCGCAAGATTGAGATCAAAAATCCTTACGCCAACCAGTACAATGCGGGAGGTGACATTGCCCTGATTGATTTCCAGCGCGGCGGAACCGACTTCCGCACGGGCAACTGGCAAGGCTACGAGCAGGTGGACCTGGTTGCCGTAATTGACCTCGGGAAAAACCAAGTTATCAGCAACCTTGCCACAGGCTTTCTTCAGAATATCAATGCATGGATATTCATGCCCCTATGGGTTGATTATTACTACGCTACCGACGGACGACATTTTACCAAACTCGGCAGGGTGAACAATATGATAGCCGAAGATAACGCAGAAGCACAGACAAAGGATTTTACACTGCGTTTTAAACCCGTTTCGGCCAAATACATTAAGGTGGTCGCCAAAAACCGCGGCATCTGTCCTGCATGGCACATCGGTGCCGGGAATCCCGCATGGATATTTGCCGATGAAATCGTCATCAACAATGCGGAATAATTCCCCTTTCAAACATTTATTAATTTTCTCGGCTATTCCATCAAAGAATTGAAAAACATTCCCGTGGTACGCATTTCGCGGCGTTATCTTGAATTCGGTACCGGAAAAGAACTGGAAGTGAAAGCCGAATTTGTTGAAAGCTATGCAAGATGAAAAAGTACGCGAAACAATGGAAATAGAGGATGAAA
>JAOZMX010000069.1 GCA_029934065.1 Bacteroidales bacterium | reverse complement strand
TTTTGAGAACGAAACCAAAGAAGTCGCCCTGGAAAAAGCCGTCAGTCAAATCGTGCAACGCAAATACAAAACCGAGCTGGAAAAACGTGGAATTACCAACATCATCCAGATGGGTGTGGTGTTCGACGGTAAAAGGGTTTGGGTCAAACAGGCGGAATGATGTCCGGCCGGTTTTTATTCTGAAAAATCAGGTATTTCGTGCCAGTTTTAAGAACACTTCGTTAATGGTACGGACATTAAACCTTGATTTGAGATTTGCAGGAGTGTCCAATGCTTTGATTTCTCCTTCCACCATGATGGATATCCTGTTGCAATATTCCGCTTCGTCCATGTAGTGTGTAGTGACAAAAATGGTGACTCCGCGGTTGGATGCTTCGTAGATCATGTTCCAGAATTGTCTTCGTGCCAGCGGATCGACGCCGCCGGTGGGTTCGTCGAGAAAGACGATGCCGGGGCGGTGTACCATGGCCACGGTAAATGCCAGTTTTTGTTTCCAGCCCAGCGGCAGGTCTTTTACCGGACGCCTGGCCACGTTTTCAAGTTCGAGCATTGTCAGCGCTTCCCGGGTTCGCCGGCGTATTTCGTCCTTGCTTAATCCGTAAATGCCGCCGTAGAATCTGATATTCTCCACCGGCGTGAGGTCTTCGTACAGCGAAAACTTCTGGCTCATGTAGCCGATGTTCTTTTTGATCTTGTCGGGTTGGGTATAAACATCGAATCCCGACACCATTACTTTGCCCGATGTGGGCTTCCACAAGCCGCACAGAATTTTAATCGCCGTGGTTTTTCCCGCTCCGTTGGCGCCGAGGAATCCGAAAATCTCACCTTTTTTCACCGAAAAGGTCAGGTCTTTGTTGGCTGCGAAATTTCCGAATTTCTTCCACAATCCCACAACTTCTATGACGTTTTCACCGGTTTTCATGCCGGGTTGTTTTTGTTCATCAAATCCATGAAGCAATCCTCGATGGTAGGTTCGATCTCTTTCAGGGCGATGTTGTGGTGGTTTTGCTTTTTCAGGTAACCGGGCAGTTGCGAAAGGATCATGTTTTTGTCGTCGGCTGTAAAATGCACAGCATCCCCGAAAGGGAAAACCGAACCTGTGTTTTCGAAATTCCTGATGTCGCTGATGAGCCTGAAAGTGTCGGCCGTACGCACGGCAAACAACTTGTGCGGAAAACGGCCGACGATGTTTCCGGGTGTGTCGATGGTCATCAGACTGCCTTCCTGGATCAGGGCGACCCGGTCGCACAAGGCGGCTTCGTCCATGTAGGAAGTGGACAACATGATGGTGATCCCCTGTGCTTTGATGCGTTGCAGGATTTCCCAAAACTCTTTCCGCGAAACGGCATCCACACCCGTTGTGGGTTCGTCGAGAAACAACACCTTCGGTTTGTGGATCAATGCGCAGGAGAGTGCCAGTTTTTGTTTCATTCCGCCCGAAAGCTGACCGGCTAGCCGGTTCTTGAAAGGTGCAATCTGCTCATAGATCTCCCTGATCAGATCGTAATTCTCTTCAACCGTTGTGTTGAAAATGGTTGCAAAGAATGTGAGGTTCTCTTCCACCGAAAGGTCGTGGTAAAGCGAGAACTTTCCCGGCATGTAACCAACGATTTTTCTTATTTCCCTGAAGTCCTTAACCGTATCCATTCCCAAAACAGCGGCGCTGCCTTCGTCGGGCAGAAGCAAGGTTACCAGAATCCTGAACAGCGTTGTCTTTCCCGCTCCGTCGGGGCCTATCAAGCCGAATATTTCCCCTTGCTCCACCTGTAGGGAGACATTTTTCAGGGCTTTGGTACTGCCGTAGGCTTTGGATATGTTTTTGATGTTGACGGGGATCATTTCCGATGGGTTAAAAGTTTGCTTCTCCCGGCATCCCGATCTTCAGTGTGCCGTCGTTCTCAACCAGAACTTTCACGGCATAAACCAGGTTGACCCGTTCTTCCTTGGTTTGGATGATCTTGGGTGTAAATTCCGCTGCTTCACTGATCCAGCTTACTTTGCCTTTCAGTTTCCGGTTGGTCGTTTTGTCTTTATCCACGATCACCTCAACCTCCTGACCGATCTTGATGTCCGGCAACTGAGCGCCGCTGACATAGACCTTCAGCTTCATCCTGCGCAGGTCGGCAATTTTGTAAAGCGGTTTCCCCATTGCGGCCATCTCGTAAATTTCGGCATATTTTGTTAAAACGGTACCGTTCACCGGATTGATGATGACGGCTTTTTTGATGGATTCTTCCACTTCATCAATTTGACGGTGGATCACTTCCAACTCGGCATTCACGGCCACTTTCCCGGCTTCTACCGATTTTATTTTCTTTTTGATCACATTCACTTTGCCGCGGATGTCGTCAACCTGTTTTTGCGTGGCGGCGTTGTCGTTGAACATTTTGATGATCCGGTCTTTGTCAATGACGGCATTGTTGAGTTCCTGTTTCAAGACGGTGACCTGGGCGTCCAGATCAACAAATTTGGCTTTCACGGCTTTGATCCTTGCTTCCAGTTGCTGCTTTTTCAACACCAGGTCGGTGGTGTCAACATATCCGACGTAATCGCCGGCTTTCAAAAAGTCCCCTTCGTCAACATCAAACCGGAGTAGTTGCCCTGCCGTTTGTGCCGAAATGGTGATCTCGGTGGCTTCAAAATTCCCGTAGGCATCGGATTTTTCCCCGTTTTCTTCGCAGCTCCAAAAAAGAGTCGCAGTTAAAACAAACCCGATAATGACCGTTATTTTTTTCATAATTTATTGAATATCCTTGTGATTTAAAATTTTCCGATGGTTTTCAGGTAATTGACCTTTGCCAGTGACAGCCCGATCTGATGTATCTCCATGTTGAGACGGGCTTTGGTGGTTTTGTTAAGCTCGTCAAGATATTGTGTGGAGGTGATCACGCCGTTGTCGAGTTGCGAGGATGCCGTTTTGGCGATCTTTTCACGCAAGGTGATGATCTCCCGGTCTTTTTCGATGAGCTTTTTGTATTTGTTGATCTGCGCCAGGTCTTCTTCGATTTGTATCTTCAGGTTTTTGTCGAAAACTTCCTTTTGCACATCCACAATTCCTTTTTGAAAGTCAATGATCTTTTTCCGGTTTTTTTGTTGGTTCCAGTTGATGATGTCCCATTTCAGGCCGATGCCCACCAGATAATAGGGCTCGAAATCGGTTGACAGCACATTGAGGCCGGGCTTGCCGTAACCCAGCTTGGCAAATCCCGAAAACTTGGGCATGTAGCTTGTTGCAATCAGTTTTTTGCCGAGTTCCAGTTTGTTTTGCTGTAAATTCAGCAACAGGTATTCCGGACGGAGATTTACATAGGTTGAAAAATCAATTACCGGATCGGGAAGAGGCAACAATGTGGATTCGTTAACCTGAAGCAGAAGCAGTTCACTCATCATGGAATATATTCCCGACAGGTCGCTGTCGATTTGCGAGATGCCCTGATCAATTTCCAGTATCTGGGCCTGTAGAACATCGGCATTGGATTGCAGCAGCATTCCGTTTTTTATTCCCGATCGGATCTCTTTGAGTTTGTCGGCCACCTTTTGCCGGTTGATCTCCAGCTCCTCCCGGTTTTTGCGGTACATCAGGATTTTATAAAACAATCCGTTAACGCGTTCTTTGACCTTGTAAAGCTCCACTTCGATTTGTTGCTGGCTGATCTCCAGTTCGGCCTGTTCCAGTTTTTTTTGTTCTTGTGTTACACCGCCGTCCCAGATCAACTGGTCGAGTTGCAGTTGAAAATCGTACACGCTTTTGTCGGGCGGGATGATGGTTACTCCGGGTACCTCCAACGGCACGGTGGGTACATCCGACTGATACGTGGCTTTTGCGTTGACGGTAAACTGCGGCAGATAATTCTTGTCCGTGTTTTGATTTTTAACGGAGGAAATCTCCTGATTCAACAGCCGTTGTTTAACGAGTGGATAGACCTCAACGGCCCGCTGACGGCAAAAAGCAAGTGTTAAGGTGTCGGGAGGCTGGGCGGCACCTGCCACTGACAGCATCATCAATACCGTTATCAGCCATGATCGAATGATCGGATTTTGCATCATTTTAAACGTTTTTCGCGATAGCCTGTAAAATTAAAACTTTCCTGAAAACAAAAAAGCAATCTCCCGAAGAGATCGCTTTTGAGTATTATTGTCGGCATGAATGACTTATACGGCCATCATGTCTTTTTCTTTGGCTTCAAACAATTCATCTACTTTTTTGATGAATTTGTCGGTGAGTTTTTGGATCTCTTCTTCCAGTTTTTTCACTTCATCCTCGGGGATGCCGTCTTTTTTCAGCGTTTTGGCGTCGTCGTTGGCGTTGCGCCTGATGTTGCGGATAGACACTTTCGAGTTTTCCGCTTCATTTTTGGCTTGTTTCACCAGCATTTTTCTGCGTTCTTCGGTAAGTGCCGGAACCTGAATGCGTAAAACCTCGCCGTCGTTTCGCGGATTAAATCCGAGGTTGGCGGCCATGATGGCTTTTTCCATCACCGGCAGCATATTTTTATCAAAAGGCTGAACGACAATAAGACGCGCATCGGGCGTGTTGATGTTTGCCGCTTGGTTGAGTGGTGTCATCACTCCGTAATAATCGATCTTTACATCGTCCAGCATATCCGGACTGGCTTTGCCCGCCCTTATTTTCTGAAATTCACGCTCAAGGTGCGTGATGGCGTTTTCCATTGCCTCGGTGGCTTCGGCCAAAACAAATTCGCTTTCTTCCGTCATGACTTTTATTCTTTATAACTGTTTTGCTCTGCAAATATAATATTTGGATCGGAAAATGAAATGTTAATTTTTTGTTGCTTTCGTAATTTTTATTTTATGATGAAGCGACATTTCGTCCCTTTACGACACCAGCGTTCCGATATTTTCGCCTATTAACACCTTCAGCAGATTGCCCGGTCGGTTCATGTCGAACACATAAATGGGCATGTTGTTTTCGCGGCAAAGCGTAAAGGCGGTGAGATCCATGATCTTCAGTTTTTTTTGGTAGGCCTCGTCAAAAGTGAGCCTTTCGTATTTGACGGCACTCGGATCCTTTTCGGGATCGGTGGTATAAACACCGTCAACGCGGGTCCCTTTCAGGATGATGTCGGCTTTCATTTCGATGGCACGCAACGCCGAGGCCGAGTCGGTGGTAAAATAAGGATTTCCGGTGCCTCCGCTCACCAGCACCACTTTGTTGTTTTCCATGTATTCGACAATTCTTTTGCCGCTGGTTTCTTCCACGATGGGCTCGATGGCCAGACCGCCGAGGAGTTTGGTGGCGATGTTCAGCTTTTCGAGGGCGCCTTGCAGTGCCAGGCTGTTGATCACCGTGGCCAGCATTCCCATGTAGTCGCCCTGTACCCGGTCCATGCCGGCGCCTGCTCCCTGCAAGCCACGGAAAATATTGCCTCCGCCGATGACAATGGCTATCTGAACGCCCATTTCAGCTACGCTGGCAATTTCCCGAGCATATTGTTCCAGCCGCTGGGGATCAATGCCATACTCCCGGCCGCCCATCAGCGCTTCACCGCTGAGCTTGAGTAATATTCTGTTGTAGATCAATTTTTTCTCCATGTTTTGAAATTTGTTTTACCAACGGAAAATTTAGTGATGTTTTCATCCACAAAAATATTAAAAATTGCCAACCGGGAATTTATCTCTTTGGTTTGATGCCCCAATTTAAAAATTCAAAGATAAAAGGTAAAGCTAAAAGGGGGTATGTAAAACAAAAAAAGGTCACCCGTTTTAAGGGTAACCTTTTATTTGCGAGAAAAAATACACTTTATTTTTCCGTCGGGTTGTTCATCACCCATTCGTTGTATGCTCCTTCGTAAACCCGGACATTTTTGTAGCCCAGCATCGAGGTAAGAGCCATGTAAACAATGCCTGCTCTGGTACTGCTTGCGCAATAGATGATGATCTCCTTATCAGGCGTTGCCCCGAGGCCTTTCATGATCTTTTCGATTTCAGCCGGACTTTTCAGCGCACCGTTTTCTTTTAAAATCTGAACGTATTCCATGTTCACAGCGCCGGGAATATGTCCTTTGCTCACAGGCTTAGTCGAGGTTCCGTTGTATTCGTCCGGAGGTCTGACATCAATGAAGACGGCTTTCCCGAGATGTGCTTTCACATAAGCCTCATCGGCAAAAATTGATTTGTTGAGATTCACGGTGAAAGTTTTGGCCTTTACCGGTGTGGGCGCTTTGGTAATGGGAATCCTTGCGGCTTGCCATTTTTTTAGGTCACGATGCAAAAGTTTCACGTTTTCGGCACCGAGGTATTTCAAAATCCAGTAGAGCCGTCCGGCATATTTCATTTTCCCGTTGTCATACACCACGATCAATCCTTTGCCGTCAATACCGGCTTTGCCGAGGATTGCGGCAACTTCGTCAGGACTTTTCAAAACGCTTTTAGGGTCGGTGTCGCTCACCAGTTTTTTCAGGTCAACGTTCACGGCGTTTCTGATGTGTGATTTTTTATAGTCGGCAGGCTTGCGTACCGAAACAATGGTGATCTTTTCTTTGGCTTTTAATTTTTTGCCCAGATCGGCTGCCGAGATCAGATCGCCCTGTGCAGCCAGTTGTTGTGTTCCGAAAAATATCAGAACGAAACTTAACATTAACAATTTGAATGTTTTCATTTTTTTTTCTCCTTATATTTACGATAAATTATTTTGTCTTAAGCCTCAAAACTTGGCCTGTACCTGAAACATAATGGCATCGTTCGGGAACTCCTCTTTTGCGGTCTCTTCGGCATTGTACAGGTAGTTGACCTGGATCCTTGTCCAGTCGTTAAGAAAGAAATTGAGCCCGAAGGTGATGGTGGTTTGGATGTAATCACGTTCAACATACAAAAAGGTGTAGGTTGATTCGTTTTGTACGTGCGGATTGTACACCTCGTATTTGATCACGGGTTGAAGCCTCCATGGTGTCATGTACCCGGCCATGATGAAAAACCCGTCTTTTTTGTAAATGAGGCTGTCGGGAACTACCGAGGTGGACTTTCCGCCGCATCCGCCGCCGCTTTTCACTTTTCCTTCATCTTTTCCGAAAAGATACTCGCCCTGAACAAAGAAATTCTTGTACTGAAAACTCATGTCGGCGCCATAGCGTGTCCTTGTTTTTTGTACCTGATCGGTTTTTTTGATGTCCTGTTTTCCGGTGCGAAAGCTTCCGCCCACTTTCAGCCATTCCCACGGAGAGATGACCAGCCGTGCGGCGATATCCTTGTACTTGTTGTCGTCCCAGTGGTTGAGCCCCGTACCGTTCAGAACCGAAAACTTATATGCAAAAAGGTCTTTTTTGCCGAACAAGCTGTCGGAAGTACCGTGGATCATAAACTGAAAATCCCTGAATGGAGTTGCCAGATTGGTCACCACCGTTGACCTGCGGATGGTGTGTAAATCGTGGCAGGGCGTGTTCAGCTCAAGCCCGACGGGTGACTTGAACTGTCCGAGGGTAAATTTGGCATACTTCCCGAAGGGAGCATAGGTGACGAATGCATCCAGTAAAAACGGATACCCTCCCTGAAGAACCGGACTGAACTCGGCCATCACATAATAACTCACGTCGTACGGAATGGAGCCCAGAACCCCGACCCTGGCGCGCATAAAATAAAAACTGTTCGGCTTGTAAAGGGTGTTGCCGTTTTTGTCTTTGTCAAAAAAGTAATAATCGTAATCGGCCTGCAAATAGCCAACCACCTGAACTCCCTCATCGGAATCGCCCTCCATGCATCCTTGTGCATTCAGCATGAACGGTGTCAGTCCGAGCATGATCAATAAAAATATAATTTTTTTCATTTTCATATCCTTTAATTATGACTTATCAATCTATTTTATATACCAACCAATAACCGGATAAATAAAACAGGGGAACATTTCCCCTGTTTTATTTTTACAGGTTCATTTACTCGGTTACATATTCGTAATTTTCCGGTCCGTGCCAATGCGGTTTGCCGGCCGCTTCGAGCTCGTCGAAATTAATGCGGTTAACACCAAAGAGAATACTTTTGGCATCGTAACCCAACACGTTGAGCCATGCAGTGACCATCGAGGAGGTTTGTCCGGTAAAGCAATAAACCAGCGTGGTTCCTTCCGAATCGATCGCTTTCACTTCACCGCCTTGCAGCGATATGGGTTTTAACTGATAGGCCGTTGAAAAATGGCCGAATTCGGTATAATCGGCTTCGGCCCAAAAGTTATGGATCTGGTAATTGTCCTGGTTTCCCCAGACATTATCCGACGAAATTGACTGAAATCCGTTATTCAGCATCATTTCCACTCTTTCGGTAAGGATGGCCTCGCCTTCGGTGGCTGTTGATTCCCACGACGGATCGGCAAAATTTTCGTGTGCCGGAGCTGCCGAAGTGGTCCACTCCGAAGCATGCTCATCGGCAGTATTGCCGTTTTCGGTTCCTGCATTCGATTCCCACGGGCCTGCAAAATCCGGATTCCATCCTGCCATGCCCCACTTCAATACCGCAGCATTGGGATATCCTGAAAGACGCAGGGCCATTACGGCATGTCCGGCGGTTTGTCCTGTTTTGCAAACCACCAGAATGGGTTTCCCTCCGGCGTTGGCAGCTTCGGCAACTACATTTTTAAGCTCAACGTTAACAGCACCTTTGATATGTCCGTCGGCAAAATCGGAAGCCGAACGAATGTCCATTACATACCATCCGGGGATGGAATAATCGGTAGTGTCAACCACTGCATTGGCTGGTTTAATCCAGCCGTCAACCAATACATCCGTCAGGTCAAATCCGCCGGCTACCATGTATTCTTTCAGGTCGGCATAGGTTCCTTTTTTTACTTCGGGCTCATCATCGTCTGTTTTTTTACACCCGCTTAATACCAGTGCAGGCACCATTAAAACAATCATTAAATAATTTACAATCTTTTTCATTTTTAAATAGTTTTGGTTAAATAATAATTTAATTATCAATATTAATATTCATTGGATTAGCTTGTTATGACATTAGCAGCCGCCCACTTCCTCCTCTTCTTCATGTCCTCCGAGGGCGTCGAGGTCTTTTTCATAAATGTCGGGATAGGTCAGCTCCCACTTTTTCCATCCTCCTTTGAGGACAAGTACGTAGGGGTAACCGAGTTTGCGCAACGATTGAGCTGCAAGCACACTCCGGCTGCCCTTTTTACTTACGATGATAAACAGCTCGTCTTTTTCGGGCAGGTAGAGCCCTTCGTTCATCCAGAAATCTTCATTCCCAATCCTGAATTCCAGCACTCCCCTCGGAATAAGTGTTGACCCGGGAATGTATCCGTGATAAAATTCCGTTGGCTCCCTCACATCAATCAGGTTGAAAACCTCCATGCTGTCAATCCTTGCCTTGAGCTCCTCCACGGTGATAAAATCGGTGGTTTTAGCTGTGGCGGCAACCATCTCTTCGACGTTATCGTAGGTTTGAACATTGTTGCAGGCCGATAAAGCGATAATTGCCATTACCGTTATGACTCCGAAATAGGTTTTTATTCTTTTCATGATTTTTTTGTTTTACGTTATTTATTTTTCCGGTCTTTTAATTTTTCTTCAATCCTGATCTGCTTTTTCAACAATTCTTTTTCGGCCAGGTGCTTATCGGTAGTGTCGATGATGAAACCTTCGAAACATTCGATTTTCTCGTTGATGAGCACCGGAGAAAGTGTAAGTGTATGGTATCCGATGGAGCCGTCTTTGCAGATGCGTTTCACTTCGCCGTGGTTGATGGTTTCGCCCTGCAATACCCTTTGTACGGTGGCTTCCAGTTCTTTGAAATCCTCTTCGTTCCTGCTGAGACGGTAGTGCTTGCCAATGATTTCATCCCTTTTATATTTGTACAGCTTCAGCCACGTCTCATTCACCTCTTTGTACAATCCGTCCCTGCCGATACAGAAATATCCGGCGCCGCTGTTTCTGATGGCATCCCTGAATTTGGTGTCCCGTTTGACCACACCAAGTCGTTCTTCAACCCCTTCGAGCGCTTCGTCGAGAAAGTCGCTCTTTTCGGCTCCGGCTTTGAATTTTTCCTTGATGTCAAGCAAAGCAACCTCCATCTCTTCTTCCACAACTTTTTTCACTTCGGCTTCGTCCATCTCCTCCCAGCCTGTTATCATGGCCTTGATGCTTGAAAGGGGTTTTACGCCGGTGACGGTGGTCAGGTAAACATGGGCAATCACAAATGCCAGCAGGATGTAGGCCCCGAAAGTATGGAACAATGCCACGCTGTGCAGTCCGTCCAGCTCGATGCCGAATTTCGGATAATGAAAATAGAGGTACAGAAAACCCGTCAGCACCATAATCGGGATAACCAGTATTTTCAGCCCGAGGTAGATCATTCGTTGCAACGGGTTGAATTTGTTGTAAACTGTTTTATTGGTGGGGTGGGGGGCATTTTGAAAAATACCTCCGATGTAATACATGAATTGTTCCTTCAACAGTTTCGTTGTCGGGATGTATTGCCGCCATTCGCCGGTGGTAATGTGCCAGAATATGGCAAAAACAATGAGTATAAGAAACGCCCATGCGGCCGTGCTGTGCCATCTGACGGCATGATCGAAACCGAAAAGTTTGTACGATCCGTGAATTTCGAATCCCGTTAGTCCGAGAAAACCGATGATGAGCGCCTGCGACCAGTGCCAGAAACGTTCGAATCCTTTATAGATATAAATTTTTTTCATTTTTTCCTCCGCTATTTGATTGACTCATTTTGAAAAAAGCACTTCTTGCGCAGTATGCGCCGCAATACAGCATGAATGATAACACCGAGCAGTGTTCCGAGGATTACTAATATTCCGAATCCGTCGAGGAAGGCACTTCGGTCTCTTCCGGGCAGGTAAAAATCGGTCAGATCGGCAAGCCTCCCTTCGTGGCGGGTATGGCAATCAACACACGTCAGGGATTTTTCCTTTTTGGATACCATGTGGTTGAGGGGCCAGTACATTTCCGTTTCAATAAAATCGTATTGACCGCTGTAGGGTAATCCGAGGTATTTCATCCCGGCGGCAGCCGCCTTGTTCCAGTCGAAGTCTTTCCAGTAGGCGCTGTCGCCCACATTCTTCGACCACAACTTGGGTTGGATCAATGTTTTGTTCACAGGGTCGTAGATCTGTTTTCCGCGGTGAACTTTTACCGGCCAGATCTTGGATACTCCGCCCGAACCGTTCGTCCCTTTGTCTTTGTACGAACCATATAAGGTGTTCATCTGCACGGGTACGGTATCAATCTTGTCGGTGATAAGCTGATGGTTTGCCGTTCCGTTGAACCAGTAGTACTCGGGGATGACATGATCGTCGTAAACGAAGTTTCCTTTGATGGAGAGGTAATTGTGGTTGCCGTCGGCGTCACTTTCGTGGATTTGATTGCCGTTTTCATCCAGCCGGCCTGCTGTTGACCAGTCCCACCACATTTTGGTGCTGTTCACTTTGGCGTAAACGGGAATGTGACAGGTCTGGCAAGCAACCCGCAGATTGTGTTCGTTCAATAATTTATCCTTGTGCGGCGTGTTGGTGTGACATTGTTCGCAGGTTGCCCGGTTTTTGTTTTCGGAAGAAAGGGCATAGAGTTTTCCCGCCATCTGATGTCTTTCGGTGGTATGGCACTCCACACATTGCATGTCTTCGCCGTCAATTCCCATGTGCACATCAATTTCCGTTGTGGGTTCCGTCATGGATATTTCAAGGTCTCCGTGTTTGACATTGTTTCCGCCGCCGCCCCAGAAATGACAAACACCGCAATTGGCCCGTGTGGAGGTGCCGATGTTTTGAGCAACATAATTCAGGTCAACGCTCTCATCGGGGTAACCTGCTCCGCCTTTGGCCTTTTTGTAAGTCCCCGAATTGTCGTGACATACCAGACAATCAATATTGGTGGGCTCGTCAAAGTTGAAATTTTTATCGGCATAGCCGTATCCGATGTGACACCGCGTGCAGGTTGCCTCGCTTCCCGACACACCGATACAGAAATTGTTCAGAATGTTCCGTTTGCCGAGCGGCACAACCCCCTTCCCCTTCAGCTCTTCACTTCGTTGCCAGAGCCAGTGGGATGTCCCCATTACATCGAGATGTGTCCGGTTGTGGCAACTCAAACATGCCGCCGTAACGTCGTGTGCAGATTTGAATTCCTGTTTTAAAATCTCAAATTCGCTGTGGTCAACCCTCGGATTGGTGTTCCTGTCGGCTTTGTAAACATAATTATTAACCTTTACCGGAGGGTCAACAGGCTGCTGATCTTCTTCACTTATGTCCTTCAGGGCAAACACAAGAAATGAGGTCAGCAGCATCAGTAAAATTATCACCAGAAGTTTTTTCATTTTATTTGTTTTTGTTGTTAATTAAATAACAATACAAAAGTAGGGTAGTCAATCATGCGCACGGAACAATTGACGCACAAGGAAATTATCCTTTCGTATGATTGACCTCAAAAAAAAACTGATTTGAATCAGTGCTTAATTTGAGGTATTTTGTATTTTTGTAAACTCAAAGGGGAACAATCGAATGCACAACAGCGGTTATACAAATACTTGTACTGTCTATAATAATAAGCTTTCATGTTTTGAGGAACTTACCGGGGAGCAGAAAGAACTGATTGATAAGAATAAGGTTATTGTTGAATATAACAAGGGCGAAATTATTTGCAAACAGGGGGCGTTTGCCTCTCATATTCTTTTTCTGACCAAAGGACTGGTAAAGGTTTACCTTGAAGGGAAGCCAAAAAATTTAATTTTAAAAATCTCGCCCGACGGGAACTTGATTGGGTTGCCTTCCATTTACGACGGGAACAATATTTTTTTGTATTCTGCGGCAACCTATACACACAGCACGGTGGAGTTGATCGACATTAATATATTCAAACAATTGATCAGGGAAAATGCCAGATTTGCCTATAAAGTGATCAATGTTTTAAATGAGAACACGGTACAGATCTACGGAAGGTTTTATTGTTTGACCAATAAGCAACTCCACGGACGTGTTGCAGATATTCTGTTGTGTCTTGCGCAAAGGATTTTCAACACCATGGATTTCGATCTGCCCTTGTCAAGAGGCGATTTGGCCGAGCTTACGGGAATGTCCACCGAGAGTGTTATCAGAGTGATGAAAGACCTGAAAGATGACGGCATGATAGAAACTACAGGCAAATCCATCAAAATCATCAATTACGAGATGATGAGCAAGATCAGCGAATTCGGTTAATAAAAAAAAGACTGCCCGTTACAGGCAGCCTTTCTCATATTTTTCAGATATTCCCGATTAATTACACTTCAATACGGTTTTCAGTTCATAATCGGCGCCTTCAACAAAGCGGCCGTATTTGGCATTTGTAAAGGCTTCGCATGCTTCTTTGGTCATTCCTTTGCCTTTGTATGCGTTGCCCATTTCATAATAAAATTTTGCTTTGTAATCGTTGTTATTGTCGTTACTCAAATCCAGGCCTTTTTGAGCTGCTTCGAGTGCCTTGTCGTAATTCTTTTGTCCGTTGTATGCCAGAGCAAGGTAATAATAGTTGTCTTTGTCCGTGTCGTCGTATTTAAGCGAAGCATTGAGAAGTTTCAGGGCGGTGTTCCAGTCCTGGGCCTGCAATTTGTTGGCGCCTTCTGCCTGCAAAAGCCGTTTGGCGGTGCTTTTGATTTTCGAGATCATTTTGGTGTCGCCTTTGGCTTCGGCGAGCTTCAGGGCAGCGTCAAAGGATTTGTCCATCTCGTCATAATTTTTGAGTTTGCTGTAAGCAAGACCCATACCCCACTGTGCACGGCAATATTTCGGATTCAACTCGGCCGACTGCTTGAATGTGGCAAGTGCTTCATCATATTTTTTTGTTTTGTAGAGCGAATTGCCTTTTGCATAATACAACTTGGGAATAATCTTTTTCGATTTTGCCACTGTTTCCGTGTCGCCGTATTTGTTGCCTGCTTCGATGGCTTTTTCAAATTCGCTGATGGCTTTGTCGAAATCCTTGGCTTTGTAATCGGCAGCACCCATTTTGTAATACAACGAAGGGATTTGTTTTTTGGCTCCCGATACGATTTGCTCGCCTTCAGCTCCAAGGGCGGAAGCGATCTCGATACTTTTTTCATATTTCTGAATGGCCTGTTCGTATTGGCCGTCTTTCACCGCCTGATTGCCCTGATTAAAGATTTCGCCGGCCTGGTTGATGTCCTGTGCAAATGCCGTAATTGTAAAAATTGCAAGGATTAGTGTTGCAAGTGTTCTCATCTTTTGAAGGATGTTCAATTTCATAATTCCAAATTTTATTTTTAAACATTTAATAATTTTCCCAAAATGGGCGCAAAGATAATCATCTCAATATTTTGTCGAATAATTATTTAACAAATCTTAATATCCTGTTTTAAATGTCATCGTTTCAGTTAAATATCCCGGTTCGGGCGGATGACATGAGTTTGTTCGGTACGGGAATTTAATTTTTTGTTTCAAACCACGATTGCACCTCTTCCAATTTTAGTGCCGGAATTTGCAGTTTGTTCTTTTTCCGGTAACCGTTGAGCATCTGATGGATTTTGGTGGGTTTCTCCTTTGTGATGTCATCGGGTGATGCAAATCCGGCATTGATCACGTGTTCAACCCATTCGGCGGGAATCCCCAGTGCAGTAAAATCTTCCGGTTTAGGCGCTTCCTTTTTTTGTTCGGGTCGCATGTGCGGAAAAAACAACACATCCTGAATGGAGTTGGAGTCGGTCATGATCATTGCCAGACGGTCGATGCCGATGCCGAGCCCTGCGGTGGGCGGCATGCCGTGTTCCAGTGCACGTAGAAAATCTTCGTCCAGCACCATGGATTCTTCGTCGCCGCGGCGCCCCAGTTCCAACTGCGCTTCGAAACGCTCGCGCTGATCGAGCGGGTCGTTCAGTTCCGAAAAGGCATTGCACAGCTCTTTGCCGTTCACAATGGCTTCGAAGCGCTCGACAAGGCCATCCTGCGTGCGGTGTTTCTTGGCCAGCGGCGACATCTCGATGGGGTAATCGGTGATGAAAGTCGGCTGGATCAACTGCGGCTCGCATTTCTCGCCGAAAATCTCGTCAATGATCTTTCCTTTGGCCATGGTCGGATCAACGGGAACTTCCAGTTGTTGGGCCACCTCACGCAATTGTGCCTCGTCCATCTTCGAAATATCAATGCCCGTAAAATGCCGGATCACCTCAAACATGGTAAACCGTTTCCATGGACGTTTGAAATCAATTTCATGTGCACCCACCTTTATCTTTGTTTTCCCGTGGAGGTCAAGGGCGACTTTTTCCACCATCTCTTCCACAAGGTTCATCATCCATTGGTAATCCTTGTAGGCCACATAAAGCTCTACTTGGGTGAACTCGGGATTGTGAAAGCGATCCATGCCTTCGTTTCTGAAATCCTTGGAAAATTCATACACACCGTCGTAGCCGCCCACAATCAGCCTCTTGAGGTAAAGCTCGTTGGCAATGCGCAGGTAAAGCGTCATGTCGAGGGCGTTGTGGTAGGTTTTGAACGGTCGTGCTGCTGCCCCGCCGTAGATGGGCTGCAATATCGGTGTCTCCACTTCAAGATAACCTTTTTCGTTCAGGAAATTCCGGATGGAGTTGGTCATCCGTGTACGTTTGATAAAAGTATCCTTTACCTGCGGATTGACGATCAGGTCAACATAACGCTGACGGTAACGCTGGTCGGGGTCGGTGAAAGCGTCATAAACCTTGTCGTCTTTTTCTTTCACCACCGGCAACGGACGCAGGGATTTGCTCAATAGCCGGAACTCACGGACATGTATCGTGGTTTCTCCCATTTTGGTGACAAATACATATCCTTTAATGCCGATGATATCGCCGATGTCGAGGAGCCGTTTGAAAACGGTGTTGTACATGGTTTTGTCTTCACCGGGGCAAATTTCGTCGCGTTTGAAATAACACTGGATGCGCCCCGATTCGTCCTGCAACTCTACAAAAGATGCTGCTCCCATGATGCGGCGGCTCATAATTCGTCCGGCCAGACTAACCTCTTCAAATTTGTTTTGCTCCGGGTATTGTTCCAGTATCTCCGCGGTGGTGGCGGTCACCGGAAAAGATTCCGCCGGATAAGGGTTAACCCCCAGACGGATCAGTTCGTTCAGCGATTGACGTCTGATCTGTTCCTGTTCTGATAGCATTTGTGTCATTCTTTTTTTGAAAAATTTGCGCAAAGATAGATTAAATAATATGATGTGGATGCACAAAATCAATCAAAGCAATGCGTGTCTCTTTGTGTGGTAACAAATGTGCGGGCAAGGAGAAAACAATGCCTGCAAATGCGCCCGAAAATACCGGGACTTTCAATAAATGTTGCCGTTGTACGTTTCATATCAAGTTTAATACGGTTGCCCATGTTTGAATTTTTGGAACAGGAAATAATCAGAAAGTTTATCCGCTTTGTGCTGGTGGGTTTTTCGGGGCTTGTGGTTGATTACAGCGTTACATGGGTTTCCAAAGAAAAATTGAAGATACAAAAATTCATCGCCAATGCCATCGGGTTTTCAACTGCTGCAACCACTAATTATTTTTTCAACCGGATATGGACCTTTCACAGCACCGACCCGGAGATCATGATCGAATATTCACAGTTTTTGTTGATCTCTCTCATCGGTTTGGGGATCAATACCTTTATTTTGTGGCTGATCATTAAATACCTGAAGATCAATTTTTACGTGGCAAAGTTTTTTGCCATTCTCGTGGTAACGGTTTGGAATTTCTTTGCCAACCTCTATTTTACTTTTGCATGATTCAATAAGCAACATTCAATTTTCAATTTTCAATTGATCAACAATTTTTAAAAGGCAAAAGTAAAAAGGCAAG
>JAOZMX010000235.1 GCA_029934065.1 Bacteroidales bacterium | reverse complement strand
TGACTGGGGTGGTCGCCTCCAAAAGCGTAACGGAGGCTTCCAAAGGTACCCTCAGCATGCTTGGTAACCATGCGTAGAGTGCAATAGCATAAGGGTGCTTGACTGTGAGACCTACAAGTCGACCAGGGACGAAAGTCGGGTATAGTGATCCGGCGGTTCCGTATGGAAGGGCCGTCGCTCAAAGGATAAAAGGTACTCCGGGGATAACAGGCTGATCACTCCCAAGAGCTCACATCGACGGAGTGGTTTGGCACCTCGATGTCGGCTCGTCACATCCTGGGGCTGAAGAAGGTCCCAAGGGTTGGGCTGTTCGCCCATTAAAGTGGCACGCGAGCTGGGTTCAGAACGTCGCGAGACAGTTCGGTCCCTATCTGTTGTGGGCGTTGGAAGCTTGAGAGGACCTGACTCTAGTACGAGAGGACCGAGTTGGACAAACCTCTAGTGTACCTGTTGTGGCGCCAGCCGCACCGCAGGGTAGCTATGTTTGGATGAGATAAGTGCTGAAAGCATCTAAGCACGAAACTCACCTCAAGATGAGGCTTCCTTTAAGGGTCGTTAAAGACGATGACGTTGATAGGCTGCAGGTGTAAAGTCAGTAATGGCAAAGCCGAGCAGTACTAATTGCCCGAAAACTTTCTCACTATGATCTTCAATCTCCGATTTCTCCGATGTATTTTCTTTCTCTTATATGTCATTAAAATATTGATTCACCTTCGCCAAGGCTATGGTGAACTGAAGAGTTTCTGGTGACTCTAGCGGTGGTGTTCACCTCTTCCCATTCCGAACAGAGAAGTTAAGCCCACCAGCGCCGATGATACTGCCATTACGGTGGAAAAGTAGGTCGTCGCCAAATTTTTATTCAAACCCGTTGCGGAATTTTTCGTAACGGGTTTTTTATTTTAACAAACAAACGATGCTTTTGAAAACAAAATCCATCTATCCGTCCGGAAATCAAAATTAACCGTCGTCATTAAATGATAATCCTGTGGTTTTCCCGTTGTACATGAATTGATTTGTTTATTTTTGAAAATTGAAAAATTTACAGATGACAGCCACAGGGAGAATCGGAACATTTTTATTGACCGTGCTGACGATGTTTTTCGCCGGAACATTGTGGGCGCAGCAATACGACTCTACCTTCTACCCTGCTGATTCCAATGCTGTTCTGTACTTTCACAACCAGCTCGACATTTACAGTCCGCTAAAACTCACTCCGGCGGATACAAGCCTGTACGGTTTTGAGCGATACGATCCGTTGAACAGGAAATATTTTTTCAATGCTTCGCTGGGAAATGTGGGACTGGCTTACAAATTGCTTAATTTTACCTTTCCCACCGTGCAGGGATTCGATTACGGCATTCATGCCTTCGATGTTTACCTGTTCAACAACCGTGATATCAAATATTTCGTCAATCCGCGTCCCTATACCGAAGTGGCATATACCACAGGAGCCAAAAAAGAACAGCTCTTCAGCGTAGTGCACGATCAACGCGTTTTCAGACGGCTGACCATCGGACTGAATTTCAACCTGATCAATTCTCTCGGCTCCTATCAGCGGCAAAAATCCGACAATCATCAACTCGCGGCCAAGATTCATTATTTTACCGAAGACCTCAGGTACGGCATCATTGCAAATTATACCCACAGCAAGGTAAAAGCAAGAGAAAACGGCGGCATTTTGTACGACAGCATTTACGAACAAAACCTCGAGCCCACACGTTCCATCATTCCCATTCATCTGCAAAATGCACAAAATCTGTTGAGGGAATCGGGCGTTTATCTCCAGCAATATTTTCAGCTTTCGCGAAAAGAAAAATCTTTTTTCTCGGATTCGACAAAACAAAAGAGGATACGCCTGCGCTTCGGACGAATTGCCCATTCGTTCAATTACAAAAGGTATTCGCAGGTTTACACCGATTTAACCCCCGACATCAACTACTACCCGGCTGTTCACGTAGATTCTGCGCAAACTTACGATTCGGTTTTTTATCAGGTGATGGAAAATTCGTTGTCGTGGTCCAATTCGGATTATCTCAATCGCATCAGACCGCAACCGTTTGTGGTGCTTTTCGGTATCAAGTATCAAATCGCTTCGGTAAACGACACACTACTCAAAAGCACTTATCAAAATTTAATCCCCTATGGAACGCTTGAGATCAGGCCATTCCCTTCACTGGAAATCAAAGCAGACGGTTCATATATCCTGTCGGGTGATGTTTACAAAGGGGATTTCACTTTCAGGGGAGCCGCCGTACTGGATATTCTGAAAAAAAAACCTTATAAAACCGGATTCCATTTTACTTTCGACCTTGACAATCATGCCGCACCGTATTTCTACCGTCATTATTTTTCGAATCACTTCTGGTGGGACAATAACATGAGTAAGGTCAAAACCAGAAAAATCTCCGCATTTGTAACACAACGAAACCTGACGCTTGGGGTGGACATTTTCAGGATAAAAGATTATATTTACATCTCCACCGATACATTGCCGGCACAATTCAACGAGCCTGTGGAAATCTACAAATTTTATCTGTACCAACAATTCCACATCGGGAAATTCGACATTAACGGACGGTTTATTTTTCAGCAAGTGTCGAATAAAACAATCATCCGCCTTCCGGCATTCATGGCCTATTTTACGGCAACGTTCAATTTGCAGATGTTCAAAGGGGCGCTGAAAACCCATTCGGGATTTGATGTTTATTACAACACGAAATATTATGCTGAAGCTTACATGCCGGCAATCAGGAGCTTTTACCTGCAGGATGCCAAGAAAATCGGGAATTTTTTCTATATTGACTTTTTTATCGATTTCAATGTAAAACGCGCCCGTTTCTTTTTAAAACTGCAAAACCTGTTGAGCGTCTTCGGATACTCTCATTATTATGCGGTACCCCATTACCCGTTACAGGATATGGCGCTTAAATTCGGTGTCTCCTGGCGATTCCACGATTGATAACTCCTTATCCCATCCATCTCAATGCAACGACTTGATCAGCACAAAAAATTGTTTCTTCCGCTACTGCTTCTGATGATGCTTTTAACAGGTATTCTTGTGTTTCGCGATTACGGCATATCCTGGGATGAAAACACGCAGCGCAATTCGGGAATTGTGTTCTTCGACCATATTCAAAAGACCCTTGGGATTGAGCTCGTTGCACTGCCCGGCAACATCCCCGAGCTTGAAAATTACGGCGACAAAGAATTTGGTGCCGATTTCGAAATATTGCTTTTTGCCATGGAACGAATGTTCGGAATGGATGATTACCGAGAAGTATTTTTCCTGCGGCATCTGATCAATTTTTTGTTCTTCTGGATGGGAGTGGCCGTATTCGGCCTGACGATAAGGGAGCGCTTCAGAAAGTGGTATCTGCCGGTAATGGCCATACTGATACTTTTTTTGCATCCCCGTATTTTCGCCCAGTCATTCTACAATTCCAAAGACATCATTGTGATGGTGTTTTTTATTTTTTCTTTTTATGCATTCATCCGTTTCGGCAAAACCGGCAAGCTCCGGTATGCTCTGCTACTGGCATTCTTTTCGGCAATTACATTTAACATCAGGCCGGTTGGTATTCTCATCCCGTTTCTTGCTTTTCTTATTTTGTTGTTTGCACATTTCAGCAGTTCAAATTTGCGTGACGGACGAAAAAAAAACGGATGGCATTTGGCGGTGCTTCCGGTGATGTTTTTGTTTTTTGTTTGGATGACCAACCCGTATCTTTGGAATTCCCCTCTGACAAAGATGTATGCCATCGTTATTAAATTTCTGAATTACGACACGACCCACACGGCCGGCAATCTGCTTTTTCTCGGAAAATATATCCCCACCAACCAAGTGCCGTGGTACTACCTCCCGGTGTGGATCGGCGTTTCTACTCCGGTTATCTGGCTGGTCTTATTTTTCATGGGATTTATGTTTTTCACCGGAAACGTTTTCCGCAAAAAATACTTTTCTTCTTTTCGGATGGAAGCGGGGCAGGATATTTTTGTTGCCGGTTGGCTGCTCTTTCCGGTATTGGTTGCGGTCATTTTTCATTCAACATTGTACGACGGCTGGCGGCATTTTTATTTTCTCTGGCCGGCAATGGTTTATTTTATGATTTACGGCCTCGACAAAATTTCCGGCTTCATCATGAATAAAACCGGAATGCATGACCGGATCGTTAGGATCTCCGCATTTGCAATCATTATCTTTGCCATCATGGCCAACGTGTATGTACTTGTTCGTCATCATCCGCATCAATACTGCTATTTCAATGCAGTTGCTCCCCGCCCGACCGAAAATTTCGTACCGGATTACTGGGGACTCTCCTATCGCGATGCGCTGGAAAAACTCGTTGAAACCGGCAAACCGGACAGCATTACCGTTCGTGCTCTTAACCTTCCGGGATACCTCAATTCCTTTATGCTGAAGCCGGACCACCGCAAAAGAATCTGGTACGACACTTATATCCGTGAGAATTACGGTACCCGCATGGATTCCTATTTTCCTTTTGCCGTGAAACCCGGTGAGTTGCCTCCGGGAAAAACGGCCGGGTACTATTTGTCCAATTTCAGGGATACCGGCTCGCCGGAGGAGCTGTACAAATACAGAAATCATTTGTTCCCCTACTCCAGTCCGGTTTTTTCCATCAAATACGGCAAAACGGAGATCATGGGTGTATATCGG
>JAOZMX010000068.1 GCA_029934065.1 Bacteroidales bacterium | reverse complement strand
GGTGCAAGACCGGCAGGTGATTAAAAAACTGATCGTTGATTAAACCAAAGAACAGAAACTAACACTAATGGAGAAAAAAACGAGGTTCTTGGGAAGTGAAACTAACCAACATGTTGGTTAAGTTTAAAGTAAAATCATTGACGATGAACAACCAGCAACCTTTTGAATCAGCAATAATCGAGACAAAACGAGAAATAAAAACCTCAAACTATCCAACCGTCCATTTATTCGATCATCTGAATGTAGCTCTTCTTCAAAAATTCCTCATTCGGAAAACTGAATAAAAAAAAGAGATAATTCACACATCAATGCCTTCTCATAAAGTAGCTTTTTTCAGGTTTGTACTGAAAAAACGTAGTAACTTTGTAAAATGAAACAAGGAAAGATAGATGGCCATAAAAAAATGAGTTTTATATTATGAAAAACAAGATCGTAATAAAGGATAAGAGTTTTGTTATTGTTTTAAAAATATCACAAAACTTTAAAGAATGCTAGTAGTCGAAAAAGAATTTGTTATCAGTAACCAACATAGCGGTTTGAAAGTGAGTAATGATAAAAACCCGCACTGTTCATAGCCCAATCGGAAAAATCAATTTTACATGAAATACATTGACGAATACAGAGACAGGACACTGGTGGAAAAACTGGCGGGGCAAATCAAAGCGATTTCCACCAAAAAGATCAATTTGATGGAAGTATGCGGCGGGCACACCATGTCCATCCAGAAATTCGGTATTCCTTATCTTTTGCCCGAAACCGTCAAGTTGCTGTCGGGGCCCGGGTGTCCGGTGTGCGTGTCCAGCCGCCAATTCATTGACCATGCGGTAGCGTTGTCGCGTTTGCCGGGAGTGATCATCACCACCTTCGGCGATCTGATCCGTGTGCCGGGCTCCACATCTTCGCTGGACAAAGAGAAAGCAGCGGGGGCCGATATCAGAATTGTCTATTCCATCATGGAGGCCATTGCCATTGCGGTCAGAAATCCCGAGAAAAAAGTTGTTTTTCTCGGCATCGGATTCGAAACCACAACACCTACAAGTGCTGCCGGGATTGCTTATGCGGACAAAATGAACCTCAAGAATTTCTATTTTTTGAGTTCGCACAAAATCATGCCTCCCGCCATGGAGGCGTTGATTGACGAAGGGGTGAAAATAGATGGTTACATCGGTCCGGGCCATGTAAGTACCATCACCGGCTCCGGAATGTACCAGGGGATTTCAGAAAAGTTTAATGTGGGTGTGGTGATCTCCGGCTTCGAACCCGTTGATTTGATGCAGGCGATCCTGATGCTGGTCAGGCAGATTGAAACAGGGAAACCTAAAGTTGAAATTCAATACAAAAGAGTGGTCAAGCCCGGGGGAAATACAAAGGCCAAAGCCCTGATGAGTGAGGTATTTGAACTCCGAGACGACTGGTGGCGGGGGTTGGGGATATTACCCTTTAGCGGACAGCACCTTAAGAAAAAATATGAACGCTTTGATGCGGAAAAAGTATTTGATGTGGAGATTGAAAAAACCGTCGAACCCAAAGGATGTATCTGTGGCGAGATCCTGAAGGGCATTAAAACCCCGAAGGACTGCAAACTCTTTGCGGGAGTGTGTACACCGCAAAACCCCGTCGGAGCTTGCATGGTCTCCGGAGAAGGAGCGTGTCAGGCTTATTACAAATACAACAGAAGTTAATCAAATCTTGTTCGCAATGCAGAACAATAAACCCGGAATGGTGTGCGTTATTTGGCAGGGTAATATTTTGTTTTCATTATGTTTGGGTGGCTAAGTCCGACAAAAGGTAAATCTTTTCGACTTAGCCACTTCTTTTTATATCAATGTGAAAGTTTTTTCATTCTGATGTTGAAAAATGCGATAAATCAACTTTTTAGGCTGGGTATTCTTGTTTTGTTGTTCTCCTCGTGTTCTGTGGAACGGAAGCTGGCCAAGGAATTTCTCGAACAGGAAAAAGCCGTATCCATTCTGGTGATACCGCCTGATTACCTCTTCAAAACCAACCTGAAATTGCCCGCCGCCGACAGCATTGCAGGGCTCGGCGAGTGGCAACGCGATTCGATAATGAGCCGTGACGATCTTTTTTTGCAAAACATTGATGACTCCATTTTTCTGGACGCCTATTTTTCAGGCTTGCAAAACACCTTAAGTTCTTTCGGTTTTTCCGTTTATCCGGTGGATAAACTGACGGATTTTATGAACGTCAGCACTCCGGCATATCAGGTGGCCGTTGTCCAGCTCGAGATCGAAGAAGATATCTATCCATACCGTGCCGAGGAGGTCTTCGGCGACAGCATGACCTATTACAAGGATTTTGTGCTGAACTTGATCAACGTCAACAACTGGTATGAGATCACCAGGCTGAACGATCCCGGAGCCGTCAACAATTTGCTTTATGCCAGCCATTATCTGACCGACAGGCTGGAAGGCCGTTTTGTGAAAAATGTCTTCACGGGTGAAGTGAAATTCAAATACGACCTTGAACCGGTTGACGTGGAGCAAATTTATCAGTTTGCCCGGCTTCTCGGAGAAAAATATGCCGGTTACATCTTTGATTATCTGCTCAACGAACACATTTACAAAAACATTGATAATAACATCCGGCCCAAAGCATATTACCACTACGATCATCAGACGGGAGCACTCTATCCGGCCGGCGACGACCGTTTTATTTTTATGGAGCAATAAGATTGTTTACAAATTCTCACACTGCCGGTTTTCAGAGAGCAAAAGCAGTACCTTTGCCGCCATTTTATCATTTATTTTTTTAAATTTCTGATTTTAAATATTTTAGTAATATTTTATTTATAAAAGACAATTTTTTGATATGGGATTGACAAAACTTAGAAATATCGGCATAGCGGCACATATTGATGCTGGCAAAACAACCGTGACGGAACGGATTCTTTTTTACACGGGTACCAACCGCAAGATGGGTGAAGTGCATGACGGACAGGCGACCATGGATTTTATGAAACAGGAGCAGGAGCGCGGGATCACCATTGCTTCGGCGGCCATCACCTGTATGTGGAACAACTCGCAGATCAACATCATCGACACACCCGGCCACGTTGATTTTACCATCGAGGTGGAACGTTCGCTCCGCGTGATTGACGGAATGGTGGCGCTGTTCTGTGCTGTGGGCGGCGTAGAGCCCCAGAGTGAAACCGTGTGGAATCAGGCCGACAGGTACCGGGTGCCGCGCATTGCATTTGTCAATAAGATGGATCGTACGGGAGCGGATTTTTATGAAGTGGTCTCGCAAATGAACAATTACCTTGATGCCAATGCTGTACCTTTTCAGCTTCCCATGGGAGCCGAAGATGACTTTACCGGATTGATTGACGTGATCGAACAAAAGGCTTATATTTTTCAGGAATATGAAAGAATAGAATCGGAAATTCCGGAAGCCTACAAGGAAAAAGCTGTCCAGGCACGTGCTTACCTTGCCGAGAAACTTGCCGACTTCAACGAAGAGATACTGGAGCTGTTTCTTGAAGACCGTGAGATACCGGCAGAATTGCTCAAAAAAGCCGCCCGTGAGGCCACGCTCAAGCTTTTGATCACACCGGTCTTTACCGGGGCTGCATACAAAAACAAAGGTGTCCAGTTGCTGCTCGACGCCATCGTTGATTATCTGCCGTCGCCCCTCGATATTGGCGCCATTGTGGGCATGGATGTTGACGACCCGGAGAAATCGCATACGCGCAATCCTTCCACCAAAGACCCGTTTTCGGCTTTGGCTTTCAAATTGATACATGATCCCTATGTGGGACAGCAAACCTTTATCCGGATTTTTTCGGGAGCTTTGAAGAACGGCATGCAGATCCGTAACTCCACAAAAGGAAAAATGGAACGCATCGGAAGGATTTATAAGATTTATGCCAAAGACCGCAAGGAGGTCAGCGAAGCGGGTCCCGGCGACATCGTTGCATTGGTGGGGATGAAGTTCACAAAGACCGGCGATACGCTTTGTGATGTCGAACATCCGCTTTATCTTGAGTCCATTCACATTCCGCCGACGGTCATCGAGCTGAAGATAGCCCCTGCAAAACGCAAGGATCAGAGTAAACTGGGAGAAGCCCTGGGTAAACTGGCCAACGAAGACCCGTCGTTCAATATCCGTTACGACGAAGAGACCGAGGAAACCATTGTTTCGGGCATGGGCGAGCTGCACCTTGAGATCATCATCGACCGGCTGAAGCACGAATTCGGCGTTGAGGTAGTTGTGGGCGAGCCTTCGGTAGCATACCGCGAAACCATTACGGCCGAGGTCGTAAGCAATTACAAGCACTCGAAACAAACGGGCGGTAAAGGACAGTATGCCCATACCGTGATGCGTATTGAACCCAATGACGGCAACGGCTACGAATTTGTGGATCATATTAAGGGAGGGGTTATTCCCAACGAATTCATCACTTCGGTGAACAAAGGCATCGTGAAAACCTTACAAAAAGGAGTTCTCGCCGGATTTCCGGTGGTGGATGTTAAAGTGGTGCTGATAGACGGCAGCCATCACCCGGTGGATTCCTCCGACATGGCCTTCCAGACGTGTGCTTCCATCTGCTTTAAGAACGGATTTATGAAAGCATCGCCCATCCTGTTGGAGCCTGTTATGAAGATCGAAGTGAACACTCCGGACGATTACATCGGCAATGTGGTGGGCGACCTCAACAAACGGCGCGGGAAAATCGAATCCATGCGACGCTACCGCAAAGGCTCCCAGAAACTTAACGGATTTGTTCCGTTGATGGAGATGTTCGGCTACGCCACAACGCTGCGAAATCTTTCCAGCGGCCGCGCCAACTATTCCATGGAGTTTTACAAATACATGCCGGTAAATAAAGCCATACAGGAGGAAATCCTGAAAGACCTCGCCAAAAAGCGCGAAGAAGCCGACGGTTAACTGATTGATCACATAAAATTCAGGGAAAAGAAGTCAGGGAAACAGAACGCTGGTAACGCTGATGCTACGGATATTCAAAGATAGTCCCGATTGGCGTTCAGCGTTCAGCGTTTGGCGTTTGGCCTTCGGCCGTTTGGGCGTTATGTGTTAAAAGTTAAGGATTCCTTCCTCCCACTTTTGCCTTTTTACATTTGTCTTTTGTCTTGATTTTTCTGGCATTCAGTATCTCCCATCTTTTCAGTCCCTTCATTCCCTTCCGTCTCTTTAGTCTCTCCAGTCCCTTCATTCTCTCCAGTCTTTATAATAAGCCAAATAAATGCAAAGCTTCTTACTGCTGATCCTGTTGCTAAAACAGTTTTCGGACAAGATCATCAGCATTGCCGAAACCCATTTGCCGGTGCAGGCCTGTATCTTCAAGGAGTTGACGAATATTTTCCGGGTGATGGAATGTTCCGGTAAGCATCCGTTCAAGCTCATTGAGGTGGGTTGAAAGGTTGGAATTTCCAAACATTACCGCTTTGCTGATGATTCCCTTTTCTACTTCAAGTGTGATGTCAACTGTCCCTGATGGTGAGTCAATCTTACGATGAAACACGTACTTTGATATTTGACCGAAATTCCATTCGTAGGTTTCATATTTTTTTTCCACCAGTTTGTAGATGGCATCGGTGTCTTTTTCATCAAATTCGACAAACCGGAAGTTCGGAAAACTTTTCGCCATTTGCTCCAGTATCCGGGTCTTGAAAGTTAATACATCCGGCAGTTCTTTCAGATGCTCGCTGATGTTGGTCACATCATGCGGAACCGACTTGACGGCTTTATCCTGATAAAAGTGACGATTGTTGCGCAATGCCTCCTTCAGATGATCCAGACGCGATGAAAAAAGCATGGTGCCGTGATGCAACACTTTGTTTTTGAACACATGTTCGGCATTGCCGGAAAATTTCCTGCCGTTGATCAGTAAACTGTTATGCCCGGCAAATTCGGCTTTCACTCCCAGTAAATCCAGTACGTCAATCACCGGTTGTGTAAACTTTCTGAAATTAACAAGAGAACCGGAAATGCCGGAAGAGACAAAGGTAAAGTTCAGATTCCCAAGATCGTGGTAAACCGCTCCGCCACCCGATATCCGGCGAATAACGGGGATGTTGTTTTTCAGTACAAATTCCGGATTGACTTCAGCCCATGTGTTTTGATGTTTTCCCACAACGATGCAGGGATCGTTCTGCCAAAGCATAAAGACATCTTCCTGAAAAGTTTTTAAAACATACTCCTCGGCAGCAATGTTGAAATACGGATCGGTGCGGTTTCTTTTTATACAGATCATTTGAAAAGCAAAAGTGGGAATTTTTTTCGGTTTGTGGAAATATCGGCCACAGGATGTGTCGGGATAACAAATTTCGGATTTTCCGGATGTAAGTCCGGAATCCGTAGGAGAGGGGTTTGGGAGCCGAAATGCTGTCCCTGGTGGCAGGCGTTGATTTTCCGTTTTTCTCCGAAAAACTTTTGTGTTCTTATTGGCGAATAAAAGCTCAATTCTTTGTACGTTTGTAAAAATTCAGTCACAAATCAAACATTTTACACCATGAGAACAACAATACTTTTTTTAATGGCGGTACTGTTTTTACCGGGTTTGACACAGGCACAGCCGAAAATACGGCCGGCTGATGCCGTTGCGACAGGGATTTTGTACGATCTGTCGGTGCCGCAATCGGGGATCGGAAATTACGACGGCGACGAAAACGCATCAGCCAATACGTTGCAAAACTGGAAGCAAATTTATGTGGAGTTGCAAAAAGGGGCTTTGCAACCGGGATCATTTGAACGGTTGCATACCATCAATAAAAATGCAAAAGAATACCTTTCCGGGAATGTCATCCCTGTGGGAGTGCTGCTTTACAATTATAATCGTCTCGGAAGGGATTTGCAACAGTATGCCGACGAAAACGGAAATCTGGATTTTACCGGAGTGGAAATTCCGGAGAAGACGGTTTTCAGCTCTGCTGCTTTCAGTGAAAAGGTTTATTCAAAGACCGTGACGATGATATTGCCGGAGGAGATGGTGTTTTCTAATTTTGACAAAGTGCCGCAATCGTGGTACATTGCTTTTGACGATGCGGGAAACTGGACGCCGCTTGTTCCGGGAAAAGTCTTCAAACACACTTTTCCGGTGTCGGGACGACATACGGTAAATGTGAAGGCGGTGAGTTCCGGGGGTAATACATTGTTCAGCTCGTTTTACCTTAATGTTGCTGACGTACGGGCTCCGGAACTGACGGCTACCTGGGAAATCGAAAGCGACATTCCCTATCAGGGAGAAACCACCACAGGCGAGGTCTATATCTATTTGTCGGATGCCAACAGCCGGCTGACTCTTCCTGTTATCATCAGCGAGGGCATCGAAGAAAACGGTGAAAACGGATGGGAAGAGCTTTACGATTATATGAACCAGGAAAACCTGATTGAAGATTTGCGTGCACAGGGGTTCGACATTGTTGTGCTCAATTATGAGGACACGTATAATTATCTTCAGCGCAATGCTTTCCTGATGGTAAAATTGCTGCAAATGGTCAACGATACGATTTTGTATCAGAACAAGGTTGTAACGGTAGGGCCGAGCATGGGAGGCCTGATTGTGCGTTATGCATTGACGTATATGGAGTCCAACGGTCTCGATCACAATTCCGGCCTTTTCATTTCGTTTGATGCGCCCAACCGGGGGGCAGATATTCCGCTGGGATTGCAATACATGATGGATTTTTTCAAGGAATACGATGCCGGCATTCAGGAGATGGTTGACAAGCTGAACGAACCTTCTCCGCGACAGATGCTGGTGTACCATTATACCGATCCGCCCTCCAATGTTGCCGGCCCTGATGCGATGTTCGGTGCATTTTTCGATGAACTGGAAAACCTTGGCGACTATCCGGCCGGATTACGTAAAGTTGCCGTTTCCGACGGCAGCGGTCATGGTGTCGGACAGCCCTACAATGCGGGTGATCAGGTAATCTCTTACAATTATTCGAGTTTTATGACGACATTAAAAGCCAATGTATGGGCGGTGGAAGATAATGCCACGGGACAGATATTCGAAGGACTGATCAGTATTCCGTTTGTTGCCAACGACCAGATGAATGTCACGGTTTTTTCGGAAAAACCTTTTGACAACAGTCCCGGCGGTTACAGTCCTACCTTTGCCATGATCGATTCGGTGGAGCCACCCTATGGCGATATCATTGCCCTGCACGACAACCACAGCTACGTTCCCACGGTAAGCGCCCTGGATATCGACACCGAAGACCTGTTTTTCAATATCGCCGCCGATCCGGTCATCATGCAAAAAACACCTTTCGATAGCATCTATTGGTGTGAAGATAACTACAAACACATGACCATTACGCCATATCTGAAAACCGTGATTTACGACGAGATTCTGCAAACAAAACCTGAACGTCACAAATTGACACTCCATGCCGGGTGGAACGACATCTCCAGTTTTCTCGATCCGCAAAACAAAGCCGTATCGTCGCTTACGGGATTGCTGGGCGACACGCTGATCATCCTTCAAAATACCGAAAGTGTCTATTGGCCCGGCGGAGGGCTTAACACCATCGTCAACTGGGATTACACAAGCGGATATTTCATCAAGTTGCAACAGGCTGCGTCGCTGACCATTTTCGGATGGGAGCCGGATGACAAAACCATTACTTTCGGGTCGGGCTGGAACCTTTTTCCTGTATTGTCAACCGGGGATGTGAGCATATCAACGCTTTTCGAAAACCATTCCGGCGATGTGATCATCATCAAAGAAGCCGTCGGCAACGGAGTCTATTGGCCCGAAAAAGGAATCGGAACGCTTGATACACTGCACCCCGGAAGTGCTTACCTCATCAGGACGGTAAACGGTTTTAGCATCAGCTATTAATGCACTACAAAACCACAAATTTCTGGCGGTAGCTGTAACCGTTTGTAAATAGCTTCAGAAAGTATATTCCGGGATGTAAGCTTGAAATGTCTATGCCGACCGTTTGATTTGTAGTCGTGACGGGCAGCGAAAGCAACATGTTCCCCGCAAGGTCGTAAACTTCGGCTTTTTCCATCAACACACCGGGAACGGTGAAATGGATTTTGTCACGTGCCGGATTGGGCCAGATCTGCAGGGCAGCGCCGGAGGGAAGGTCGTCCACTCCAAGTGAAATGTAGCTGCATTTGGCGGCCAGCCATATATCGGGATCAAATTTTACGGAATCTACGGAAAAACCCGGCTCGGCGTAAAATTCCTGACCGGAGTATGTGTTGTCGAAAACGATCGTTGTATCTTTCCCTTCGCCATAAAATCCTATCGGTACGGGCATCTCAAAAAAATCAACCGACTCGTGCGACTGATCCTGATGGATGGTTACCAGCACCTGTCGGTCGGTCAGGTCGTTTACCGTGATGCCGTACGTGGGATACCCTTCTCCGTAATACCAGTCGTTATAAAACTCCGTCAGGCTGCAGTTGCAGGCCGATTCAAAATAATCCTTCAGTTCCTGATTGGTGGCAAAGCCGTAGGCGATCATCGGATCGTTCAGGTAATTCCTTACAGCGGTGAAAAAAGCATCGTCGCCGATCACCCATCTGATCATGTGCAACAGGTAGGCCGCCTTGTGGTACGAAAGCACGACACTGAAAATCCGCTCAACAGAAGTGGTGTCTTCGCAATACACCGACCCCGAAGGGAGGCTCACTGCCGCATTCCGGGTATTGTTCTTCCACACGGGCCACCAGTATCCGTCGTACATGTACTCGTAGGAGAGTCCGGTGGAGTAAGTGGCAAAGCCTTCGTTGAGCCAGATGTCGTGCCACGTTGCCAGAGTGACCATGTTGCCGAACCAGGAGTGTGCCAGTTCGTGGGCCCGGAGGTCGTGGCTGTAGCCTCCCATAAAACTCATGGTTTGGTGCTCCATGCCTCCGCCCCAGGCAAATTGCGCATGGCCGTATTTTTCCTCCCTGAAAGGATAGAGGGAAAACAGTGTATCGTAAAGTTGTATGATCTCATAGGTGTTTTTCGTTTGCTGTGCAATATCGGCCGAATCTTCGGGAAAAACATAATTGAGTATTTCGAGCTGTTGACCGCCGACATTTGCATAATTGGAAAATTGGGCATAATCCGTCACGGCGATGGCAACAAGATAGCTCACGATGGGATAGCGGTGTTTCCAGTGATAGGTCTTGTTGTCGCCCGACATATTCTCCGAAACCAGCACGCCGTTGGATGCCACCCGGTATTGTTTCGGCGTCGTAACGTACACATCCATGGAATCGATCTTATCGGACAAGTCGTTCTTGCCGGGCCACCACTCTTTGGCACCGTAAGGTTCGGAAAGCGTCCAGATGATGGGCACACCGTTGTGTTCGTCCTGAATGAAAGCTCCGAAGCCATTCCCCTGATCGGGTACACCCCGGTAATAAATCGAGAGCGAATCCAATTCGTTTTGCTGCATGATTGCGCCGAGTTCAATCTTGAATTCATCATCCGAAATAAATTCAAAATCCGCTTTCGTGCCCCTGAACAGGATCGAATCAATGGTCATTTCATGATTCAGCTCCAGTAAAACGGACGATACCACAGGTTCCGTAGCTTCAAAATAAAATTCAATATTTCCGCTGATGTAAAGCACTGCCGGGTCAACCGCCCAGTTGAAACGTGCATATTTGATGTCGATATTATTGCCTGCCCGCGAAGGATGGTTTTTCAACAGGTTTCGGGCCGCCCTGCTTTCGGCTTTCGCGATTTCTGCCGTGTGATCCGTGAAAATTCCCGTCTGGCTTTGGGCTGAACCCCAGAATGCCAAAAGGAAAACGGTTACTGATAATTTGATGAAATGTTTCATAGTGGGAACAAAATTAATCAAATAAACCGAAACGGTAAATCCACAAAAGCACTTAATCATATCCCATTACTCAATAAGCAGCTTTCCAATATATTTATCCTTACCCAAAATCTCAATCATGTAAATTCCTTTCAAAAGATTATCTTTTTTAATAAACACTCTGTCGGATTTAAGGTAGTTGATAAAAATAAATAAAAAGGTCTCAAAAAATAATCCGACGAAAAATAATTATCGTAAATTTGCGATAAACTATTTGAAATAATTGCAAGAGGTTATCAATTAAATGACAAAGCGATAATGAAAAATCCAATGAAATGGAAATGATACCGATAATAATCTTTACGGTGGTTTTAACAATCATTTCTTTTGTTTTCGACAAAAAGAAAACCTTGCTGGGTGTAGGGAAAGGGATTAGGATGTTTGTAAAAATCTTACCGACTTTGCTTTCGGTGATGATCATGGTGAGTGTGGTCATGTATTTTGTGCCGAAGGAGTTTTTGATAAAATATCTCGGCGACAACGCGGGCGCCGGAGCGTATGTTTTTGCAGCAATCATCGGAGCGGTTTCCATCATCCCCGGTTTTATTTCTTATCCGCTTGCGGGAATCTTGGTTAACACGGGAGTCAGTTATGCGGTCATCTCCGTTTTTATTTCCACGTTGAAGATGGTGGGCATCTTAACCATCCCCCTCGAAGCAAAATTTTTCGGATACAAAATCAGCATCCTGCGAAACTCACTTGCATTTGCCGGCGCTTTGGCCGTCGGATTATTAATGGCATTAATTTATAACCTATGAAAACGAAAAAGAGGAAAATTTCTGCTGATTACCCAATCATCATTTCTTTTGTAATATTTGTAGCCTATTCATATTACGGTAAATACGCTCCCGGGATTAAAATTTTCGAAGACAATTTTTTAAGTTTTATGAAAGAAATGATCCTGGCGCTTCCCGTGATGTTTATTCTTGTGGGGCTTTTTGATGTTTGGGTGCCGAAAGAGAAAGTGCAAAAACATATCGGCAATGCTTCGGGAATAAAAGGTGTGTTATGGGTGATTTTGCTTGCATTTATGCAGGCGGGACCGCTTTATGCGGCTTTTCCGGTTGCTTACATTCTTCGGAAAAAAGGAACTTCGGCAGTCAATATCTTCATTTATCTCGGCGCATCTTCCATTGCCAAAATCCCCATGGTGACTTTTGAAATAGGTTTTCTCGGGTTGAAATTTTCACTGTTAAGGATATTTTTATCCCTTCCGGTTTTTATCCTTATCGGAATCATGATGGGAAACTATTTTGAAAAAAACAAATGCACGATCAACGATGTGTAATACCGAATCCGCGTTTAATATCTTTTTAACATCGGATAAAACAATCATCTATTTTGTGTAAGTTTGCTAAAAAAAATTACGGATTATGAAAAGAACAGTACTTTCTATCACAATGGTTTGGTTTGTGGTCATGTTTTCGATGGCACAAACGAATGTTACGATTTACGAAATTCAGGGACAGCAGGAACATTCGCCTTACGAGGGCGAAGTGGTGACCACCCAGGGGATTGTCACGGGGATTTTTGGCAGCGGTTATTTTATTCAGGACGGGCCGGGCGAATGGAACGGCGTTTATGTGTATTCCACCGATGAAGTTTCAGTTGGCGATGAGGTTGAGTTAACCGCTACCGTGACGGAATATTACGACCTGACGGAACTGAAGAACATCTCTTCGCTGACGGTACTTTCTTCCGGGAACGAACTGCCTGCCGCCAGCACGGTGAGCACATGGGATGTCAACGATGAGATGTATGAAAGTGTTTTGGTGAAAATTGCCGAAGCCACTTGTACAAACGCCAGCCTGGGGTATGGCGAGTGGGAGTTGAACGACGGCAGTGGCCCCTGTCGCGTTGACGATTTGGGAATCGCCTATTCGCCGGTGGAAGGGACAAGTTATTCGGTCACCGGGCCGCTGATGTACTCGTATGCCAATTATAAGATCGAGCCGCGGGACGAAAACGACATCTTGATCATGGAGAATCTGTATTTCATGCAGGAACCTTTTCAGACCGATTTGCAAAAAACGTCCGTTACCCTGAAATGGCAAACCAATGTGGAGGCTACGACGGAACTTTTTTGGGGGCTGACACCACAACTGGAGCAGGGCTACCTGAATGTTGCGGGAAATGCCATTGACCATGAAATCCAACTTACGGGCCTGTCGCCTGCAGGCATTTATTACATCGGGCCGTTTTCGGTTGCCGGAAGCGATACCACGACTGCTTTTGTCAGGCCTTATGCCACGGTTTCCAACTCTTCCGGCACGGTCAGCCTTTATTTCAATCACGATGTTGACTATTCCGTTGCCGGAGCACAACAAGCCGTTTGGACGGCCCATATTGCCGATACCGTGATCCGTTACCTCAATTTTGCCCAGCAAACTCTCGACATCACCATGTACGAGCAGGAGTCGGACGCCATTGTGGATGCCGTCAATGCTGCGTACGAACGCGGTGTGCAGGTGAGGTACATCACCGACGACAACGGCAACAACCCGGCACTTGAAGGTTTGAATGAAAATATCCCCGTTCTTTACGGGAATACCGAAGGCATTATGCACGACAAATTTATCATCATTGATGCGGCATCGGAACAAAACGCATGGGTGATCACCGGGTCGCTGAATCATACGATTGCCAATCTTACATGGGATTACAACAACATGATCTGTTTTCAGGATCAAAGCCTGGCCAAAGCCTTCACTTTGGAATTTGAAGAGATGTGGGGAAGCGACGGGCCGATGTACAACGAAGAGAATGCCCGGTTCGGTGCCGACAAAACCGACAACACACCCCACCTGTTCCTGACCGGCGGGATTCCGGTGGAACTTTATTTTTCGCCGTCGGACGGCACAACGGCACATATCAAATCGGTGATTGACCAGGCGGAGAGCCTGCTGGAATTCGGTGTGATGGTTTTCACCGAAAACAGCCTCGGCAATGCGGTGGTCAGTGCGAAGGAGCGCGGCGTTGACATTCGCGGCATCATTGATTATGTGGAATATACCGGAAGCGAATACGAATACCTGCGGGAAAACGATGTGAATGTCAGGGAATACCTCAATCCCGACGGAAGCCAGTGGCCCGACGGGCCGGTATTTCATCACAAATATGCCATCACGGACTTTGCTCCCGGATCGGAAAATCCTGTGGCAATCACGGGTTCGCACAACTGGTCGGCATCGGCGGAATCGAAAAACGATGAGAACACGGTAATCGTTTACGACGGGAACCTGGCCAATCAGTTTCATCAGGAATTTTCGCAGCGCTTTCTGGATTTGCTTACTCCGGTGGCTGTTGATGACGATACGGTAACACCGGTGAATGATGCCGTGGTCATTCCGTTTCTGGAAAACGATTTCCTGCCCGAAGGCGAAAACATAATTCCGGAGATCATTCAGATGCCCGGAAACGGTGAGGCCGGTTTTGACGGAGACAGTATTTACTATGTTCCGCACGTGGATTTTTCGGGCAAAGACAGTTTGAGCTACCGGCTGTATAACGAGGCGAATCCCGAACTGGCCGACACGGCATGGATATTTGTCATGGTGGGCAACAGCGGCATCGGCGAGCACCACATGAGCGGCTTTTCGGCCGTTGCCTTTACGGATCGTTACTCCGGGGATGTTGTGCTTGAGATGAACTCGGCGATTCACAGGCAACTTTCGATTCGTATTATGGATGTTTCCGGGAAACAAGTCCATGCCGAAAATATTTATATCGGCGGCGGCAAGACAATGCACCGCATCGGGTTGCCGGAAACAATACACGGTGTTTTGCTCATTGCCATAGACGGCCATGACGGCAGGGTTGTTTTGAAAATAATTCGTTAACGATTTTTGATTTCAGGTCAGCCTTCCGCTTGTTGACCTCGTGCTGCTCTTTTTTCATGTGCTGCTGCGGCAGCGGGCGGAGTGGCAGCCTGTGTGCCTGCAGGCCGATGTGGAGCACGGCGGCGGAGGCTTTGTTGGAAAAAGACCCCGCACGCCGCAGCGGAACACGGCCCGCAGGTGCACAGCTATAACGGAGCACGCGGTTGCCGCCCAAAAATATTTATCATCAGCTAATATAAAATTAGGTTACATTTGTATCGAAATCGTTTGACTCACAAAATTCCAATGACTATGAAAAATGTTTCTTTTCGACGGTATGCGGGCTTTTGGCTCCTGATGCTGCTTCCGGTGCTGGTTGTTGCACAGCAGGATAAAAAAAATGGTGTGTTGTGGATGCATCACGAACAAATGGATGATCCTTATTTGGCCAATCCGGATGAGGGAACGAAAGTTTCGCCGGCCTATCATTCCCGCGACGAATTTTTCTATACCATTCAGGTCAATACCAATCAGTTTGGCCAGAACATCCTCAACGATGCGGCCAATGAGCCTTCCATCACCGTTGATCCTACCGATCCGGGCAGGATGATCATCGGGTGGCGGCAGTTCGACAACGTGAGCAGCAGCTTCAGGCAAGCCGGCATTGCAGTGAGCCAGGACGGCGGTGAAACATGGGCCAATGTCGGGCCGATTGACCCGGGGGCGTTTCGTACCGATCCCGTGCTTGATTCCGATACGGAGGGAAATCTTTATTACAACAGCCTTACGGTTGATGGCGGCGACTACTTGTGCGATGTTTTTAAAATTGCTGCGGGAGGTTTTGAATGGGACAACGGCACTTTTGCGCAGGGTGGCGACAAACAGTGGATGGTGATTGATAAAACTTCCGGGCCGGGACAAGGAAACATCTATTCGTTCTGGACACAGGCGTACAGTTACTGCTATCCGGGAAATTTTACCCGTTCCACAAACGGCGGGACGAGCTACGAAGATTGCATTACGGCGGACGGCGATCCGCACTGGGGTACCATGGACATCGGGCCCGGCGGCGAATTGTACATCGTGGGGGCGGGAAGTTACGACGGTGTGGTGGTGATTAAATCCTCAAACGCTCAATATGCGGGCTCTTCCATTTCGTGGGATTTTGTAAAATATGTAAGTCTTGACGGGCAGTTGACGGGCTGGACGCCCATCAACCCGCAAGGGCTGCTGGGGCAGGCAAATATTTGTGTGGATACCTCCGGAGGTTCCGGCAACGGAAATGTTTATGTGTTGGCTTCGGTGGAGCGGAACGGCAGCAGCGATCCCGGCGATGTGATGTTTGCCAAAAGTACGGACGGCGGACTGACGTGGAATGATCCCGTGCGTGTGAATGATGACGAAAGCACGGCCAATTATCAGTGGTTCGGAACCATGTCGGTGGCGCCGAACGGAAGGATAGACGTGGTTTGGCTCGATACGCGGGATGACAATCCCGGGCAGTACTGGTCGAGTTTGTATTATTCCTTTTCGTATGACCAAGGTGAAACGTGGTCGGTAAATTCGCGACTTTCGCTTGCCTTCGATCCGCATGTGGGCTGGCCCAACCAAAACAAAATGGGGGATTATTTCGATATGGTCTCCGATAATCAATTTGCGCATCTGGCATGGGCCAATACTCTGAACAACGAACAGGATGTTTATTACGGACGCATTTCGCTCTTTGCGGTATCGGATGAAGAACGGAAAAATAGCAATATCCGTTCGTTTTCAGTTTATCCCAATCCGGCAAATGACAGGACGACCGTTGAATATGAACTGATTGCCGGCGCTTTTGTCGAAATTTCCATTTACGATGTTTTCGGGCACAAAATGAGAAATATTGTTTACGAACGAAAACCCGCAGGGAATTACCGCCAAAATGTTGATCTGGACGATTTGCCCGGCGGGGTTTATTTATGTCGTTTGCTTGCCGGTGATTACCGGCAGACCATTCGTCTGGCGGTGGTAAAATAAAAACCCGGCGGCGGGCCAAACTACTGATTTTCCTTCATTCTTCGTGTTACGGTGAACCCAAATCGCATAACTCATCACTCCCTTTCCGTACATTATGATTCGGCGGCAACCCCTAACTCCTAACCCCTAACTCCTTCCCATCTTCCCCCATCACCACACCGCAAACTTACACTTCCCCACGGGTTGGCCTTGGCTG
>JAOZMX010000234.1 GCA_029934065.1 Bacteroidales bacterium | reverse complement strand
ACTCCTCCCGAATAAAACAACATGTGTTTGACAAACAAATCGTATGCTACAAATGAATACTTCCCGAATTGTACTTCTACCGCAATTTTTTCTTTTACAAAGTCAGTTTGGTTGTAACTGAAGATAGGATGCTTTTCTCCATGCTTAATCAAAAACTTTTTCTGTTCACTTGCAGGCATTGCAATACTTTTTTCCATCAATTCTCTGTTAAGGGTTATGTAATAATTGTACCTGCTTTCACCCCATCCCCTTTTTGAGAATTCTTTTTGAAAAACCTCATTCAGCTCTTTCGGACTAAAAAGTTTTTCCCCTGTTTTTCTTTTCTCCTTACTGATCTTATTGCGGAAATTTTCAGCATTGATTAGGTTTACGATATCTTTTATTTCGTTGTAAAATTTTTGATGATGAACAATTAAATACTCTTCACCATTCAAATGAGAATATTTTTGTGCGATTTTCATAATTCGGAAAATAAATTATTCCATTCTTCGGGAATCTTGGCAATTTTATCATTTGGTTTTGGCTGATGAATCGGCTTGTTTATCGGCCTTAACTTTAATGCTCCGGCTTTTAGCATCTCAATTCTTTTTTCTGCTATGGCAATATAATCCTTCTCCTTTTCGATGCCAACGGAATTTCTGAAATTTTTCAGAGCGGCAATCGCCGTTGTTCCCACACCGGCATAAGGGTCAAGTATCCAACTGTTTTTATTTGTAAGTGCCAACACACACCTTTCAACCAATTCCACGGGAAATTGTGCCGGGTGAACAGTTTTTTCAGGATGATTCGATTTGACATTGGGGATATTCCAGAGCCCGCTGTCCCAATCTTTAATGATAATTTCCCAAATGTCCGACGGGTTTTTGCCTTTTGGATTTCCAGATATTTGCCCTTTTTTCGGCCCTTTGAAATATCTTTTTCCAGGATATTTGGAAGGAATTCTTACATCATCAAGATTAAAAATGTATTCATCATTTTTTGTGAACCAAAGAATCGTTTCATACCTTCCCGAAAATCTGTTTCGTGCATGCAAGCCGTGTCCGAAATGCCAGATAATCCGATTGCGAAGTTTTAATCCGAATTTTTTAAATATCTGATAGTAATAAATGTCCAGTGGAAATATTTCACCTTTTTCAACATAGTTGCCAACCTGCCAGCAAATGCTTCCCGTTTTACTTGTAACCCGGATGATCTCTTTGATTACTTCCTCCTGCAACTGCAAATATTTTTCAATTGAAGTTTTAACTTCATATTCTTTGCCGACATTGTAGGGAGGTGAAGTGATAATCAGATCAAATTGCTCATCCTTTATTTTCTTTAATTCTGTAAGCGTATCACCATGAATTATTTTCGTTTCGTTCGGATACAAAAATTCAATCAATTTGTTTTCAGCCGTAATATTCTGTTGGGTGTTCATTTTCTTTTTAATTTTTCCAAGTAGCAAATTTACGCAAATGTTAACAGGTGGAAAAACTTTTTCCGTTTTTATTAAAATAAACGTTTGGGATTGAACCAATGTTCAGCCGATTATTAAAAAATTGAAATTTATGGGTTGTCCTATTTCGTCTGCTGTGAAAATGGTTACTTTTGTCGCTTTACGGAATATTAAATTAAAATTTTACAAATATGTTTAAACCGGAAGTTTACAAACAGCGTCGTGAAGCGCTGAAAGCAAAGGTCAACAATGGCATTGCCGTTTTTTTGGGCAACGATGAATCACCCATGAATTATCCCGCTAACACATTTCATTTCAGGCAGGACAGCACGTTTCTTTATTTTTTCGGACTGGATTTGCCCGGTTTGGCCGGAGTGATCGATTTCGATGAAGGTAGAGATATTCTTTTCGGCAACGATGTTGAAATTGACGACATCATCTGGATGGGGCCTCAACCTTCGATGAAAGACAATGCCGCCAAAGTTGCCGTAGAAACCACATACCCGTTCGGCGAGCTGGCCGGCTATATTGAAAAAGCACGAAGTCAGGGGCGGAAAATTCATTACCTGCCGATGTATCGCGGCGAAACCAAAATCCTGTTCGAACAGCTCACCGGCATCAGGGTAGGGGAGCAGGCCGGAAATGTTTCCGTTGACCTGATCAAAGCCGTTGTAAGTCTGCGTAACATCAAAGATGAATATGAAATTGCGGAACTGGAAAAGGCTGCAGCCGTTGGATACGAAATGCACGTCACGGCCATGAAGATGGCCATGCCCGGCGAATCGGAACGCAAGATTGCCGGTGTTATCGAAGGCATTGCACTCTCTCGCGGCGCCATGGTTTCGTTCCCGATCATCTTGTCGCAAAATGGCGAGACATTGCACAATCACGACCACAGTCAGATTTTACAGGAAGGCCGGATGATGATCACCGATGCGGGGGCGGAGTCGTTGCTGCATTATGCCAGCGATTTCACCAGGACGGTGCCCGTGGGCGGAAAATTCAATCAGCGGCAAAGGGATGTTTATCAGATCGTGCTGGATGCCAATAATGCTGCTACGGATGCCATCAAGCCGGGTGTTACCTACCAAAGCATCCACTTGTTGGCTGCAGGGGTGATCGCCTCCGGACTGAAAGACCTCGGCCTGATGAAAGGCAATGTGGACGATGCGGTACAAAACGGAGCTCATGCCTTGTTCTTCCCTCATGGCCTCGGACACATGATGGGGATGGATGTACACGATATGGAAGGCCTTGGTGAAGACTTTGTGGGTTACGACGACGAGGTGAAACGTATTCAACAGTTCGGTACGGCTTATCTGCGACTGGGGCGAAAACTGGAAAAAGGATTTGTCCTCACAAACGAACCGGGCATCTATTTCATTCCGGCACTATTCGAAATGTGGCGCAAGGAAGGCAAATTCACCGATTTTATCAATTACGACAAAGTGGAAGAATACATCGGCTTTGGCGGCATCAGGCTCGAAGACGATATCCTCGTTACCGAAACCGGCTCAAAACTAATCGGAAAACGGATTCCAATCACCATTGACGAGATCGAAGAAACCATGAAAGGATAACCGTTGTCGGCAGATGACGGCGAAAAATTCCTTGCACCCGATCAGTGTATTCTCAATAAATCTCTTGCATTTTCTGCAATATCATTTGCTTTGTTGTTATTGTGGAACAAAGCTGTTTTTCCCCCGGTTGGGCAGCCACATCCTGTTTTTATCGGTGTTGTCCGACTGGCCGTTCATGTTCAGGTCGGATGAAAGATAACCCGGAGTTCCGGCTTCGTTGTTCCAGTTAACGGATTTGTCGTTGTCATCCACCACGAAATTACCATCGGAATTTCCCGAAAACATTCCCCAGATGCCCGGAGCGATCTCTTTATGTCCCTGGGCACCGCCAAGGGCCTGCAACTCGCCGGAGGAGAAGTCGTAACTGTAAACGCCGGCCGTTTCTTCGAGTGCATTGGCCGAAATCACCGGTACATGATTTCTCGGAAAGGCGACCACAAATAAATTATCGTTGGCCGTTGCATTGTAAAATGTCAGCACCGGGTTGCCTTCGAGGTCAACAATACGTCCGTCGCTCCTCAGAAATGCCGCCTGCATGCCGATGCTGGTTTGCGGTGAAGCTGCATCTGCCGTGGGGGCATCACGCAGGTCGATCAGTACCCAATCCACGATATCTGTTCCCGGGATTGCCGTTACGGATTCATCACCCGGATAGTTCCATGGGGCTCCTGTGAACGGTTGTTCCAACGGCAGGAGCGAAAGCAGACCGGTATTCATACCTGTTCCGTTGAAGGGGCCTTCGAGAAATACGGTGATGTCAACCATGGTAGCCGTTGTATTCTGGTTGGTTACCAGCTTGGCGCCGGCCCAGTCGGCGTGGTCGCTGTTGATGCCGTCGCCACCGTCGGTGACGATGAGTGTCAGCTCGTTTTTACCGGAGATATCAACGTCTATGGATTGTGTGGGTGAGGCAGTGTTCATCACGCTGCCGTTGTAAAGCTGCTCGCCATCGGCCCAAACCTCGAAAGAAACCGTGGCCGGCGACCCGTCCACCTCGTCGTCAATGCCCACATCCGAAACGAACCGGGAGAAATTCCCGTCGAGGGCATATCTTATTTCCGATACGGCATGTGTGCCAAGTCCTTTGTCATAAACCACGTTGTTGAGTTTGATGGGATTGCCGCCTACGCTTGCGTCCAGGCCGAGATTTCCCCAACCGATGGACAGGAAAGTGTAAGTCGTGTCGCTGAGATACAACTCGGAGATGAAAAACCCTTTGTCAAGAATGGTCGTTTCATCACCGTCGGTAACCACAAAATGAAGGGTGAAAACCGCTCCCACCGGAGCATCGGCAGCCACCGAGACCTGATGTGAGAAGATGTCCTCACCGTCTGGCGCCAAAGCGGAAATAGGAACGAGCGGATTTTCCACCGTAATGTATTGGCTGTTGTTTCCCGCAACGGTGCAGGTTGACGACAATGCGCCGGTCGTCGTGTTGCCGATATTTTTGATCTTCATTTCAACGTCCAGGGTCTCGCCGGGGTCGAAGATGCCGTTCTCGTTTCCGCCGTTCAGCGACCGGTATGTCAGTACCAGCGTGCCGGCGGAGGGATCGTAAACTTCGATGAAATCGGTTTTGGTCGTTTCGTCGCTGTTGGTACCGTCGCTTACCATCAGCGTTACATCATACGTGCCGTCAATCCAAACTTCAAAAATCACCGAACCCTGATCGCCCACTTCATCG
>JAOZMX010000233.1 GCA_029934065.1 Bacteroidales bacterium | reverse complement strand
CATGGATTGCGCCAAGCGGCAGCCCTGTCCCTCTGCCTGCGTCAAAATGGTGACGTGCCGGCATACGCTTTGCTTTGACACCTTTGCTAAAAGCATACGGCGGAAAGGCAGATGGAGCCGCGCAATATTTATTGCATCGGCCTGTCAAATCACCCCAATGGTGCAGCGGGCCGGAACATTTTTTTCGCGGTGGTGAGATTTCCGCTGCGCTCCGGCATGAAACAAAAGAATCTGAAATTTAACCCGCATTGCAACTGAATTTCACAAAAACAAAAAAAACAATTGGTAACTGATGAGTTTATCAACAATTCAGCATTATTTTGACTACCTTGGCGGGCTAAAATGAAAAATGATCTCTTGTGAATTATACGAGATATGTTAAAGCTTTTTTTTATGTAGTTTGCTTTCTGCTGATTTTGAGCAAACAAAATTACGGTCAGGAAATTTACAACGGTGCTGATTTTCCCAAAGAGCCTCTTTATGTGCTCACAACACAAAACGGTCTGCCCGACAACTTTGCTACTTCCGCGGCAAAAGATAAGCAAGGATATTTTTGGTTTGGAACACAAAATGGCCTGGTAAGGTGGGATGGTATCACGGCCTCTGTCTTTCAGCATGTTCCCGGCGATTCTACTTCACTGACTGAAAACAGCATTTCGCAAAATGCACTTAAGTATAATTGCGATGAAAATTTGCTTTATGTCGGAACGGAAAACGGATTAAGTATTTATGATCCGGAGACGAATCGTTTCAAAAATTATTTTGTTGATCCGCACGGTTCGGAAACATTACCCGCGCGTATTAACGCTGTTTGCATTGATGGTGACAACAGGATTTGGATTGGAACAAATAAGGGATTTTCCGGATTTTCCGCCGAAAGCGAAACTTTTCAGAATTTTTCGTACCGGCCTGTTCCGGCCGATACGGGCCTTATTGAACTGGTTTCGGTAAATTCGGTTTTTGATATCATTCAGGATAAGTATCATCCGGGCACTTTGTGGGTGGCAACTCTTGAAGGGCTGATAAAGTTTGACAAAAACAGCCATGACATGCAGCTATTCCTTGCAAATGGCGGGCAATATTTCAGGGAAGCAAATCTGATGAAGAAATTGGTGGCCCACAGCGACGGGAACATCTATATTGGAACATGGAATTTTGATTTGTTGGTTTTCAATCCGACGACCGGAAAATTTATCAATGACTTTGGCGAAAACGCTCCATTGGGAGCAAAAAATTTTAAAATACTGCCCATTATCCCGTTTAATGAAAAATCCGATCACGAAATATGGGTATCCTCAAAACAGGGGTTGGGCATACTGGATACAAAAGCAGATAAAATCAATTTTTTCAAAACCTTTAAAAACAAATCAGGTTTTGCCTATCTGCCGTTTTTGTTGTATAGCGACAACAAAAATATCTGGTGGATCAGCTCCGGCTATGGAGTGCAATATTATAAGAAACAGCCGTTTTCGGTCCGGAATTATTTTTTTAGCCCCACCGATATTATTCACTGGTATTTAACCAATGATATGATTGAAAGCGTTACATCACAAAGATTGTATCTGGGTTATGCACGGGGTGAAGGGTTACACTATTTCGATTTGAAAACCAACGATTTTCATGTTATTCCTTTTATGCAGCAAGGCATCAAAGAATTTAACATTTACAAGATTTTACCTTACGGGAAAAATACTTTACTGTTTGTCACGAAGGATGAACTCTACCTGTTTGACGAACTTACCTCCGGGATTTCACCCCTGCATATTCCCTATTCGGGCAATCCGGATATTTCGGATATGCTCCTCGACAAGAACGGGAAAATATGGGTGGCGGGAAACAGATTCGGGATTCGGCAATTTAATCCTGAAACACAAAGGTTGACAACAGAAATTAACTGGGGTGAAATATTTCACGATGATGCACAACCGAATATTTTCAAGATGATGTGCGATGCCCGCGGGCGAATATGGTTTTCGCGGAAGTACGGCGTATATGGATATTTTATTCCCGGAACCGGCCGTGTCAAACTTTTCAATCCCTCGCAACGGCAAAACGACATCAATTGTTTTTTTCTTGCAAACGACACTTTGTGGGCGGGAACAAAACAAAACGGGATCGGCTTTTTCGATCCGGAAAATCCTGACAAAGGGTTGATCACGGTTTACAATACTGAAAATGGTCTTGAAAACAATCACATCGAAAGTATTTCGCGCGACCGGCAAAACCGGTTTTGGCTGCTGACCGGCGCCGGCCTTGAATGTATTGGTCCCGGGATGGACAGGTCTTACGTGTTGGGCAAGAATTTCAATCTCCGGTTACTTGATCCCGGGTCGGAAAATCCTGCATTTTTGCCCGGAGTAATTTACCTGCTTGCCAACGGAGAGCTTGTTGTGGGCTATCGTGCGGGACTGGGCTTTTTGGATATTGACAGCATCCGGTTCATCAGCAACGAGGTTAAACCTTACCTTTCCGCCATCCGGATTTTCGACCGGCAGGTTCCGCCGGATTCCATCATCACCAATGACAATAAAATCAACCTGAATCACAATCAAAATTACATTACTTTCTCTTATTCGGCTCTGGACATCGACAATGGCAACACCATCAGGTTGTCGCACCGTCTTCGGGGCATCGACATCAAATGGCAGGAAAACGATGACCATAAAGCGGTTTATGCCAAACTGGCCCCGGGAGATTATGTCTTCGACATCAAAGCCCGGCAAACCACCGGATACCACGAAATTTCGGCAACACAATATTTGGTGCATATTGCATATCCCTGGTGGGAGACACCCTGGGCTTACATCGCTTATTTGCTGATACTGCTTTTTATCGTCTATAACATTTATCAGGTGCTGTTGAGGCGCAGGATAAGCAGGGAAAAGATTGAAAAACTTTACGAACTGGATAATCTGAAATCGCGGTTATATGCAAACATTACGCACGAATTCCGCACTCCTTTGACGGTGATAAAGGGGGTTACCGACGAAATTGTTGACAGCATGACCAAAGAAGAACAAAAAAGGTGTGCCGATAAGCTGAGGATGGTGGGCCGGAACAGCGACAAACTTTTATATCTCGTCAAACAAATGCTGGATATGTCGAAGATTGAGAACGGAAAAATGAAGTTGAATTTGATACGCGACAACATTGTATCCTATCTGCAATATGTGCTCGAATCGTTTCAATCCATGGCCGATGCCAAAAACATCAAACTGGTTTTTTACCGGGAAACCGACAAAATTGTGATGGATTACGATGAGGATAAGGTATTTATGATTGCCTCCAACCTGCTTTCCAATGCCATAAAATTTACCGACCCAAACGGGAAAGTGATTTTTCATGTCAAAAGAGAAAGCAATGGTGATGGTGATCAGCTGATGATTAAAGTTCAGGATTCCGGAATTGGAATCAACAAAGAACATCTCGAACATGTTTTCGACAGGTTTTATCAGGTTGACAATTCATCCACCCGCAAGGGCGAAGGAACGGGCATCGGACTGGCATTGGTCAAAGAGTTGGTGAAACTGATGAACGGTAAGATTACGGTTACGAGCATTCCGAATGAAAAAACCGAGTTTTGTGTTTCCATCCCGATTACCAACAAGGCCAGATTAGTTGAATCGAAACCTGTTAACGTTGAGCCGCAGGAGCCGCAGCCCGATACCGTTGACATGACGACAACCGGTGAAAATACGGATGGCTTGCCGTTGTGTCTTATTATTGAGGACAATCCGGATGTGGCGAAATACATCATCTCGTGCCTCAGCGGAAAATATCAGGTGCAATGGTCGCCCGACGGAGAAAAGGGGATAGAAGCTGCCATTGCTGCAATTCCCGATATCATCATTTCGGATGTGATGATGCCCGGCAAGGATGGCTTCGAAGTATGCGAAATACTGAAACAGGACGAGCGCACCAGTCATATCCCCATCGTGCTGCTCACCGCCAAAGCCACCGACAAAGACCGCATCGAAGGGCTATCACTCGGCGCCGATGCATACCTCACCAAACCATTCAATAAGGCCGAACTGCATGTGCGTCTGGAGCAACTGATAAAACTCCGCAAACAATTGCAGGCAAAATACAGCAAGATAGAAATTGGCATCACCAAAATTGAACAACCCGTCGGTGAAGAACGGTTTTTGAAAAAGGTCATCCAAATAATCAGCGAAGATTTAGATAATCCGAATCTGAATCCTGCAATGCTTTGCAGCCAATTGAATATTAGCGAGTCGCAACTTTACCGGAAACTGAAAGCCATCAGTGGCAAAAACATTTCGCTGTTTATCAGAGGTGTTCGTTTGTCGGCGGCAAAGAATCTGATAGAGACGACTACCGTCAGTATTTCACAAATTGCCTATCAGTGTGGTTTTAATGATCCCGCCTGGTTCAGCCGGATTTTCAAGAAGGAGTTTGGCACCTCTCCCGGAAAGTTCAGGAAATAGAAATTTCATCAAAAACAACCATTAAACCTGCTCCATCTTTTAATAAAGGATTGGAGTAAATATGTGCTTTCATGTCTTGGCGGCAAGAAAAAACAAAAAACAGCAAAAAGCACTTTTTGACCGAAAATTGACCAAAAAACCCTAAAAAAGTGCAAAATGCATGCACAGTACAAGTTTTTGACCGCACAGTGAAAGTGTCTCTGTTTCGCCTGTCGTAATTTTGCATGTAATTAATTACTATTAACAAAAATTTAAGCACAATGAAAACTTTTATATTTATTGCTGTTCCAAAT
>JAOZMX010000232.1 GCA_029934065.1 Bacteroidales bacterium | reverse complement strand
GGAAAACCGCCTTTTACGCTCGCAAATGAACCCTCATTTTATCTTCAATGCACTGATTGCCATTCAAAGCTACATTTATAAAAAAGACCCCGTTACCGCCGGAGATTACCTCTCCAAGTTTGCCGATCTTGTTAGAATTACACTAGAAAATTCCCGTGTTGAGTTTGTTTTACTTCAAAAGGAGTTGAAAATGCTGGAGCTCTATCTCCAACTCCAGATATTAAGGTTCGACGATAAATTCGGATTTGTGATCGAAAATGACGGAGATACCGATCCCGACAACATTAAAATACCGCCGATGCTCACGCAGCCGTTTATCGAAAATGCGGTGGAGCACGGTTTGCGGCTGAAAGAGGGGCACGGAAATATTATTGTGAAATACCGGCAAAGACAAAATGAAATTGAGTTTACCATTGAAGACAATGGGGTGGGGAGGGCCTTTGCAGCCAAGCACGAAAAAGCAAGACACAGTCAGTCGATGGCCACCACCATCACACGCGAACGGCTCGATATCTTAAGTAAAAAAATGAAACGGAAATTTATCCTTCAGGTCATTGACCTGAAAAATAAGGACGGTTCTGCCGCAGGTACCAAGGTGATCATCACCATGCCCTATTTGAAAAATATTTAATTTTCACGACGGGGATATTTTCCCGCCGGATTTATTAGTTTTGTAAAAAACAAAAATCGTATGATTTCGCTGATTATTGTTGATGACGAACCGAAAGCAAGGAGCACTATCCGGGATATTTTGAATCTTGGGCCGGCAAAATTCAACATTTTGGGTGAGGCAGCGGATGTACACTCGGCTTACGAGCTCATTCTGCAAAAAAAACCCGACCTGGTTTTGCTCGACATCAACCTCCCCGACGGTACCGGTTTCGACCTGCTGAAGAAATTTGAAAAAATCGACTTCAGGATAATTTTTATCACGGCACACGAAGAGTATGCTGTCAGGGCTTTCCGTTTCAGCGCCATGGATTACATATTAAAACCCATCGCGGCATCCGACCTTCTACAGGCGGTTGGTAAAGCCGGCGAAGTCATCAAAAACGAAAAAACGGAAGAAAAATTCAAAGCCTTTCTCGCCAACCTCGAAAGGATCAATAAAATCGTCCTGCGTACCGCCGAAAGCATTCACATCATCAGCATCAGCGACATTGTTCGTTGTGAGTCGGATGTCAATTATACCCGGTTCCATTTGACCGGTGGCGAAAAACTATTGGTTTCCAGAACCCTGAAAGAATACGACGAGATGCTTTGCCCTTCCGGTTTTTTCCGCACTCACCAGTCGCACCTTGTCAATCTCGACCATATCCGCCGGTACGACAAGGCCGAAGGCGGTCACCTCATCATGGACGACGACTCCTGGGTGCCCGTTTCCTCGCGCAAAAAAGAACAACTCTTCAGACTATTCGAAAATTTCGGTTGAAGACCCCGCAAGCGGAAAATCAATTCCGGTAAGGTTTAAAATATTTTTTGGGCGGCAAGCGCATGCTCCGTTATAGCCGGAGGATGGCCACTCCGATTGCTGCCGCAATCCCTTCTCGTGCCACTCCCTGTCCTCTTTCCCTGCAAATAATAACCTGCTTCCGGCAAATAATAATTTGCCGCAGTTTTTCCCGTCAGGTGATGTTAAATTTACCGAAACTTTTTCCGGATGTTCAAAAGCAGCGATATCATTATGATTGAAACCAAAGGGAACGAGTCCGTTGTCTTCCTTAAAGACGGCAACCGCATCAAATCTTCAGCAGATTTCACCTACCTTGAAGAAGATATTGCCGGAGGTGTTTTCTTTTGGGTTCATCCCAGCTACCTTATCAATCTGTATTTTGTCTCCAAAATTAATCTTGGGAGCGATCCTTCTGTCGTAATGAGCAACGGTAGTATCGTACCGCTTCAAAAAGGCAAGCAGTCCGAAGTAGCATCCTTGTTCGAGAAACATTTTGGGAAAAGTTTCCATCCGAACACGCAGTGACCGGGAGTGAAAATATGGTACAAAACCAATGATGCCCGTCTTGTTTTAGTTTTTACTGCTTCTTTTAAGAATTTCGGTTTTCCGTGTTTTTCGTTTTTATCCCAGAGTTTACACGGATTTTCGCTTCGAAATATTTTCAGTTGTACCTGTTATTTTATTCTGATGGCCGAACCTTTTAGAATAAATTTCACGGGTTTTACCGAGGTCATCCGTTCGGTTTCGGGATGGATGATTTGCCGGAGCAACATTTTGGCGGCTTCCTGTCCCATGGAGTATGCCGGCAGTTTGAGCAGCGAAAGGTTCAGTGTCAATGCCGTATGATGATGGTTACTGTCTATGGCGATCAACAACAGATCGTCCGGGATTTTCAGGCCCTTTTGCCTGGCAAAGTTCATTACTTCAAGTGCCGTAAGGGTGTTTTTTACCAGAATGATTTGCGGAGGGGCACTCCGGCTAAAGAGCATTTCTAATTGTTTTGCCAATCCTGTCCCGCTTTTTCCGGCATACAATACCTCCGGCTTGTAGTTGTCCGTTTCCAGCATTTCCGCAGCCGATCGAAAGTCCGAAACGATTTGGAAATCTTCCGGTTTGTTCTCGTTTTCGAGGATAAGTACTGCCGGACTGATTTTTTGTGACTTCAAATACCCGGCAATTTTATCAATGCCCTGAAACATGTCCGGCACCACCGAACTTATGCCTGCCGGATGGTCAGGCTCAAAAACTGTAACCAGAGGCAAGGCATCTTTTTGCGGAACAGCAAAGAAATCTTCGGGTATTTTCCGGTTGCAAACAATATGGATGATCCCGCTGATGCCGTATTTTTTATAGGTGGCAAAAAACATTCCGGAGCGATCCTCATCGCCTTTGGTGTCAACCGTAAAAGTTTGAAAATGATATTGCGAAAGGTAATCGTTGACACCCGAAATGATGTCCCGGTACATGGCTTGTTCTATCGACGGCACCAGTACGGCAACAGCTTCGGCCTTTTCAGGTGACAAAAGTTGCGGGATGCCCGAGCGGTAGCCCAGCCGTTTGGCCGTTTGCAATACTTTTTCCTTGGTCTCCCTGCTGATGCGCGGATGGTCGTTCAGCGCACGGGAAACAGTGGATGCGGAAATCTTCAGGATCTCTGCGATATCCTGTACCCTGACTTTTTCTTTGTTGTCTCCTGATTTCAAAATATGTTGATTTTTCGGTCGATACGCATGCAAAAGTATAAAAGATTTTTCATCATTCTTTTTTAACGTTTTTTGTCTCGTCGTCTTTCAATTGTTTCTGCAAACCGGCGATCAGCTTTTCGTAAATTTTGCTTTCATCGGTTGTCCCGGTCAGGAGGGCTTCGATGGTTTCAAGTTCATTCGTAATATATTGCCATATCTGATCTTTCATTTTCCGGATCGTGATGGATACATTTGCGGTCAGGGTTGAAGCAAGCCTGTAGATGTTGATTTCCACTTCACGAGGGATGCTGTTTTTAAAATAGAGCCCGAACATTTTTCCCAACAGGGACATGGGAAATAAAAACCAGAGCAGGTCTAAATGATTATCGAAAGTCCACCCAACCAGAATATCCGGTTTTTTAATTTTTTCGATACTCATGTCCGGTTGTTTGTCAGGCATTTCCGTTCCAAGAACATTCTTGATTTTTTCATTTAATCCGTTGCGGAACGAAGTGGCAAAAAAGATAAAATGATCACCTGCTTTTTCCACTATCCTTTGATACTCCCTTTCGTGATTTGCTGCCAGACGGATCATGGCGCGGTTGAGTTCCGCATGCATCCATTGTTCAAATTTTCTGGTCCGCCGGTAAAGGTTTCCGTTCCATGTCTTATACTCTGTTTCAAAAAGGGTTTGCAATTGCGTTGAAATTTGGTTTTGCTCGGGAAGTAAAATCTTTAAGAGTTTATCTCTGATCCCGTTGAGTTGGTCGGAGAGGATCAGTGCGATTTCGCGGGCAAAAAAAGATCGGTTGTTCCTCCGGCTGAATATCTCGTCTTGCAGTTTTTTCTGTTCCTCTTCCGAATGGAGTGCCGCAATACGGGCAATATCGAGATAAGCAATGCATTGCCGGGTAAGCATAACGATCTTGTGGTTGAGGATATCAACGCGTTTGTCGTCGAATGCAATGTGCAACGGATCAATCACCTGCCGGATAATTTTCCCGGTGAGTTCGGCTGTTCCCTTTTTGGTGGAATACCTGAAGATGGCAAATTCTTTCCCGAAGGTGGATTGCAGATTGTGACGAATATAGGTTTCTACTCTGGTCACTTCTTTTTCCGGTAACAGGTCTGTTTTGGTCAACAATACAACAATTTCCGGGGTTTTTTCGGCGATCTCGTTCAGGAGTTTGACTTCGTTTTCTCCCAAAGGTCTTTCAGCACTGATGGCAATGATGGCAACACCTATATTGGCAAACCATTCCCGCGTGGTTTCTGTATTGTGTTTCAGAAAACTACCCAGCCCGGGTGTGTCGATCAGTTGCAATCCGCCGGGGAGATCAAAATCAGGTAATTTTACCTCCACCGATTCAACCCTTTTGCTATTGCCGGGATTTTCCGATTCGTTGATGTAATCGTTCAATCGGTTGATGGTTGTCTCTTTACGGTGCCCGTCCGAAAAAGTAACCGTCGCTTTCTCGGTGTCTCCTTTGCCGATGGCAGTGATGACCGAAGTAACGGGAATGACACCCACGGGTAATACTTCCCTGCCGGTAAAACTGTTGATGAATGAGCTTTTACCCACATTGAATTCCCCGAGTATCGCAATGTCGATGGTATTTTTCTTGCGG
>JAOZMX010000231.1 GCA_029934065.1 Bacteroidales bacterium | reverse complement strand
CGTGCCGTCAATCCAAACTTCAAAAATCACCGAACCCTGATCGCCCACTTCATCGTCAATGTCGATATCAGTGATGAAACTTTTGTATCCCAGCCCGGAAATATCGTAGGTGATTTCGGTGTTCGACATTGTGCCCAAACCTTTTTCGTAACTCGTAGTACCGTTCATAAATAACAAATTACCGGCAGTGTTAAAATCTCTTTTGGTGTTGTCTTCGTTGGAATTGGAGACCCATTCCATATCCGACAGGTAAACGGTTCCGGTATTTGCCGGGTTGGAGGCCTCAACTACTACGGTTTCTCCCACAGCGATGGGTACGGCAACATAGGATACCGTCTTGCCCCATTCGCTTTTGGTGTTGACGGCAGCAGGTGTACCATCAACGGAAATGGTATTGTACTCACCGTAAAACTGTGCTTCCCAGGTCATCTCCTCTCCCGAATTGTTGGTCACCGTGGTTTTGGTTGTGCCGTCGTGTCTGATCGTTAAATCGGTATTTCCGATGGGAACATGTTCGGCCTCAATCCACGGCACTTCGTAGGATAATTTCGGTAAGGTGTAAAAAGTATTGTTCGGTGCATCGGGCCTGATGCCCATCAGTCCCTGAATGGTGTTGTTAATGATCAGGTAGGAAACTTCAGGGTAGCCGCTGCCGCTGGCCATGAGGTTTTTCAGGAAATACCAGGCCGTGGAAGTCCTTCCGTGCAGGTAAAAAATCTCGGCAAGGTAGGTGGTGGCTTCGATATTGATGCCGAAAGTATAGATATTTTGTGTGATAAAATCGAGGTAGCGTTCTGTTTTTTCGCCGAAGTCGGCGCTGTCGGAACCGTCGAAATGGTAATGCCAGCGCGGCCAGTAATAATCCTATGAGGTTCTGCGGTTAGCCCCGTAAACAAAGAGGTGCAGCATGGACCAGTTTTCTGTGTCGAGCCCCAGGATGTGAGCCCCTTCGGCCATGTGCGCAACGTCCCGTGCACAAAAGGTGGCCGTGTCCATGGCAGCTCCGTAACCTGCAATGGGCTGGTTGATTTTGACATAACTGAAAGCCTTGTTGATGGCCCAGTCGAACTTATCCTCAACAAAGGTATTGGATGAGTTTACATTCAGATTGGTAGTTGGCTGACTGTATAAAACATTAGCCCCGAGTAACATCAATAAAACAGCATAAAATTTTTTCATAGGAAACCCTCCGGGAAAGCTTTTGAATGAATGAGTATTTTTTGAATTGCAAATAAGATACAAAGGTAAATAAAACCTGTTAATTTAATAAATATGCTGGTTTATACTATCACCGAAAAACACCCGGGAATAACGTAAAATCTCCCGTGAGAAAACAATACGGGTTTTGGGGTAATTTCAGAGATACCTCCCGAGACGTTAAATTTTGAGCTTGTGAAGAAGGAAATGGAACCCTGCGATTCCGGGAACATTAAGGCGTAACCCTGATCATCACTGCATCATGAGGCGGAACCTCGGCGGTAAAGCTGCCGGTGAATTTTCCGAGGTCTTGATGTTGCCACAGATCCCTGACGGCAGCCTTCAGATAAGACGGGTAGCCAAGCTCCGTCCACGACACGGAGATGTTTTCGGGAGTGAGGCTGCGGTTGAAGAGAACGACAGCACGGGAGCCGTCGGCAAGTTGTTTTACCCACACTTCAAGGTCGCCGTCGTCACGGACGCGTATTCCCGATTTTCCCAACGAATCCTGATCAACAGCGATCACCTCTTTGTTGGTCAATATCTCCAGTGTTTCTTCGGACATGTTCCTGAGATCGTTGCCGGCAATCAGGGGAGCCGCCAGGATGCACCACAGGCTGAAATGGGCACGGCTTTCGGAAACGGTCAGTCCGCTGTTGCCTACTTCAAGCATGTCGGGATCGTTCCAGTGTCCGGGTCCGGAATAGGAATAAATATCGGCAACGCGGTCGAGCAGGATGGTAAATCCGGCGTTGTTCCTGTCGTCTTCGCAATCCCAGCAATCCATGATGTCGTCGGTGGCGCGCCAGAGGTGTCCCACATCTTTTGCCCAGAGCCAGGGTTTGCTCCATCCCCAGTCGCACAGGCTGAAGACCATCGGACGGCCGGCTTTGTGGATGGCATCCCGCATCAGCTGGTAGGATGCCTGTGCATCTTGTGTAGTGGTATTGCACCAGTCGTATTTTACATAATCAACGCCCCACAGGGCATAGGTGCGGGCATCCTGAAACTCGTAACCGCGGCTGCCCGGACGACGCTGGCACGTCTTTGTGCCCGCATCCGAATAAATACCGAATTTCAATCCCAAAGAATGAACATAATCGGCAACGGCTTTCATTCCCAAAGGAAACCTTTCGGGATCGGGAATGATGTTGCCGTCGGCATCGCGCCCCACCTGCCAGCAGTCGTCGATGATCACATATTCGTATCCGGCCTCCTTCATCCCCGAGCTTACCATGGCGTCGGCGATCTCTTTGATCAACGTTTCGCTGACATTGCAGCCGAATTTGTTCCAACTGTTCCATCCCATGGGCGGCGTCAGTGCAAGACCTTCAAATTTTTGGGCATAACCTGTTGCACCCCATAATATTCCAATAACGATCAATAATTTTTTCATATCCCTGAATTTTTGTTGATTCATTCTTTTACCCCGATCAGATTTGCGACAGGAAAGTGATCAGATTTACCTGCGAATTGGAAATGCCCAGTTTTTTTCTCAGACGATAACGGGCGGTTTCCAGCGCATTGAGGCTTTGGCCGGTTAGTTCCGATATTTCTTTGGACGACATGTTCAAACGCAGGAATGCACAAAGCCGTTGTTCGCTCGGCGACAGGTCGGGAAACCTTTTCATCAGTTTATCGTAAAATTCGCTGTGCACCTGTTTGAAACGCAATTCAAACTCTTCCCATATCTCATCATCTGTACTTTTTTGCAAATCCCTGTATATCCTCCTGATGGCCTCTTTGGTGTCGTCCTTCACCGCTTCGTTTTTCACGTCAATCAGTTTTCTGGATATTTCCGAAAGCATCTCGTTCTTTTTCAGCAACGACATCACTTTGATGGCGAGTTCCTTGTTCTTGTATTCCAGCTCTTTTTCGAGATTCAGTTTTTCAAGTTCGGTATTTCTGGCCTTGATCTTTTGCCGGGCAAAAAACAGGATGATGATCCCCAAGCCGAGCACCAAAGTAATGATGATGATGATGAGAATAAAATCCTTGCGTTGCTGTTCAATCTTTTCGGCTTGTTTTTCTTTTTCAAAGGCATACCGTATTTCAAGTTTCGAGAGCTGCATGGCGCCTTTTTCCATTTCAAGGCTGTCTTTCATCTGGTACTGTTTGATGAGGTATTGATTGGCCGTCAGGCTGTCGGCCCTGGCAAGATAACCGCTGTAAAGCACACCTGCCGCATCATATACAACTTTTTTGAGGCCGTGTTTCCGCCCAGAGTCATAGGCTCTTTTTGCATATTCGATGCACATATCCGTGTGTCCGGTTTCGAAAAAATATGCAGCCATGATTACCTCACAGTTGGCGATCATCATGGCATGGTTGAGCTTTTTAAAAATCTTATATGCTTTTTGGTAATAAATGAGTGCGGTATCGTAATTTTCCATTCGTTGGTTGATCATCCCCAGATTGGTATAGTTGATGGCAACCGAGCGTTCATCTCCGAGGTCTTTGTTGATTTTCACCGCCTCTTTAAGGTATTTGACCACTTTGTCGTATTGCTTCCGGTTGCCGTAAACTGCGGCAATGTCGTTATATCCTCCCGCTATTCCCGGCAGGTCTTTGATGGCTTTGGCAATGTTCAGGGCTTGGAAGTAATACTCCAGCGCCTTGTCGTAGTTTTTCTGATCGAAATATACGGAGGCTATTCTCCTGAGAGCCTTTTCAGTCCCTTCCCTGTCGTTGATACGTTCTGATATTTCAAGGCTTTTGTAATAATTTTCGGAGCTTTCGTTGTAGTCGCCCAGATCGGAATAGACCAATCCCACCAGACGATATGCTTTGGCAAGTTCTTTTTGATTGTCCAGCTCTTTTGCCAGCTCAACAGATTTGCGCGCCAGATCCATGGCAGCTTTAAAATCGCTGAGGCTGCAATAGAGTTGAGCCATGCTCAGCATTGCTTTCAGCTTCAGCTGCTCTTTATTGTTCGTTTGTGCCAGCGAAAATGCCTTTTTGGAATACGCAAGAGCCTTGTCGGGATTTTTATTTTCGAATTCGTCCGAAAGCCTGAGCAAAAGCTCAATTTTTTCCGTATTGTCCTGCGTTAACTCTAGTGCCATTTCAAGACTATCGGCAACAATGGTTTGTGCATGAACTGTGTTGTGGAAAAACACGGCAACACTTGCTACAATTAACAGCCTTCGTAATGAATTCATGCTACAAAAATAATCAATCCGGTTGATAACATTGGATAAATAAAAAAATCAGGCACGAAAATTCGTCAACCTGATTTCTTTCATCGCATCAATTCTTTCATGCGATCATTTTATTCTTTTTTGGCTTTTTTTTCGGTCGTCTCTTTTTTCTTGGTCTCTTTTTTTACCGTTGTTTTTTTGGCTTTTGGCTTTGCCGTTTCCTTTTTCGGAGCCTTTGCCTTTTTTTCTTTTTTCTTTTCGGCTGCAACAGTTACCGAAACAACTTTTTTGCGGGGCCTTCTTTTACCGTACGTACCCCTTACGATTTTTCCGCGTTTTGTTTTTAAATCACCTTTTCCCATAATTAATTGCTTAAATGTTTATACTCGTATTTTGAAGCAAATGTACATTATTTTTTTTTTAGAGAAAATGAACGGCATGGATTTTTTTTGCAGGCAACTGTTTTATGTTCAGTATTTCATCAC
>JAOZMX010000230.1 GCA_029934065.1 Bacteroidales bacterium | reverse complement strand
AACTTTCTATATAGGAGCCATCCATTCCGTAACGGAAGAACGAATCCCCGTTCCATTTGGTAGTGTAAAGGTAATTCCCATCCGTTTCAATACCGGCTTCCCCGGTTGCATCTGCGCAAGGATATTCGAATTGCAGATCATAGGTAGCATCACTGTACTGAATCTGTCCCGGAACAAAGCCCGGAGCAACTTCGCTAGTCTGCATCAACTCCATCTTGAGTTGGTCAGTCTGTGTAAGCTGTTGATTGGATTGAGAATACACGGCTGTTGACGCCAAGAAAAGCATCAAAACAAGCCAATTTGTAACTCTTTTCATAAAATAAATTGTTTTAGTTAATAATAAATTTAATTGTTTGTTTTTGAATGTTAAAATGATCTCATTTTTTGTTTTTTGAATTAATTTCCGTTTACCGTCAAGGTTACGGAGGAATCATCAGTTCTTTTTTGATTTGTCTCATATTTATTGTATTTGGTTAATAATTAAGTTTTTATTGATCCTGCATTAAAAATCGAAATCGCATCTCGCAAAAGCATTTACGACATGGGCAAAGGTTAATAATCTTTCTTGTTGCTGAAGGCCGGGACGGGAAGGGTCGATGTTGAAAAACCGGGAGGGAATGAGGTCACTACAACACGTACACGACATGTTGATGTGAAATTTATCCTTCACTGTAGGGAGTATAGCTTTACTCATGTGCAAAAATAACTTAATACAAGACTCAACTGCAAAAATAAAACAATATCTTTATCCGGCCTGAAAAATTTTAAAAAAACAGAAAAGTTATCAACAGCTAATCCGGCCTTCAAAATTGCCCACTAAAGTACTATTATTTTCAAAATAACCGACCTTTAAAATAAAAAAATCAATAAAAAATTTGTTGTATTGAAAAAAAATCTACCTTTGCACTCCGTTTTAAAAATGAATAAACATATCAATCTGAAAATCAAATGTACGCGATTGTAGAGATAGCAGGACAACAGTTTAAAGTTGAAAAAGACAACGAAATTTTTGTTCATCGCCTTGAAGGTAATGAAGGTGACAATGTAGATTTCGAAAAGGTGATGCTCGTTGAAGACGGGGACAGCATAAGCGTGGGGAAGCCCTTCGTTGATGGCGCAAAGGTTTCGGCAAAGATCGTTTCGCATCTTCGCGGGGACAAAGTCACCGTTTTCAAAAAGAAAAGAAGAAAAGGATACCAGGTTCAGAACGGCCATCGGCAGTATTTGAGCAAAATACACATCGAAGGCATCTCAATGGGATCATAATTTTTTTATTTGTAAACAAAAAAACATTTAAGATATGGCTCACAAAAAAGGTGCTGGTAGTTCGTCCAACGGACGCGAATCACACAGCAAACGGTTAGGCGTAAAAATTTATGGCGGTCAGTTTGCCCGCGCCGGAAACATCATCGTAAGACAGCGTGGCACTGCCCATAACGCTGGCATTAATGTAGGTATGGGAAAAGACCATACGCTTTTTGCACTTTCCGACGGTGTTGTTACCTTTAAAAAAAGAAAAAATAACAAATCGTACGTATCGGTGATTCCAAAGGAAGAAGAACAGGAAGCTGTTGAATAATTCACCGGAGACCGTTAATGATTTTATGTTGAAAGAAGAATCTCCTGTTTGTTTAAAAGCAGGAGATTTTTTTTATTTGTTGAAATTTTCACACGAAGATATTTTTCAAAAAAATAAGACTGAGTTATGTTACAAATTTCATTCATCCGCGAACATCCCCAAGAAGTTGTCAACAGGTTAAAAATAAAAAATTTTGATGCTTCGCAATTGGTCAAGCAGATCATAGCCACTGACGAATTGCGCAGGGAAGCACAAACCCGGCTCGACGAGACCCTGGCCGAAGCCAACAAGCTGGCCAAAAGTATCGGCCAACTCTTTAAGGAGGGCAAAAGAGAGGAAGCCAACGACATGAAAGCCAGATCGGCAGCACTTAAAGCCTCGTCCAAAAGCCTTGCTGAAGCACTGGAAAAACACAACGACGAATTACACGAGTTGCTGGTGCAATTGCCCAACCTGCCCCACGCTTCTGTTGTTCCGGGCAAAACATCCGACGACAACGAGATCATCCATACGGAGGGCGAGATCAGGGATGCCGGCGAAAAGGCGCTGGCCCACTGGGATCTGGCCAAAAAATACAGGATCATTGATTTTGAACTCGGGAATAAGGTCACGGGAGCCGGATTCCCGTTCTACCGCGGAAAAGGTGCCCGTTTGCAAAGGGCATTGATCAACTTTTTTCTGGAAGAAGGGGTGAAAGCCGGTTATGAAGAATATCAGCCTCCGTTGCTGGTAAACGAAGATTCGGCATACGGAACCGGGCAGTTGCCCGACAAAGAGGGACAGATGTATGCCGTTCCCGTTGATGGCCTGTACCTGATCCCCACGGCAGAGGTTCCCATTACCAACATCTACCGCAATGTGATCTTAAAAGAAACGGATTTCCCCGTTAAGAACGTGGCCTATTCAAATTGTTTCAGGCGCGAGGCCGGTTCATGGGGCGCCCATGTACGCGGGCTGAACAGGTTGCATCAGTTCGACAAGGTGGAGATCGTTCAGATCAGAAAACAGGACGACTCGTATGAGGCGCTGGAAGAGATGCGCGAATATGTTGCATCCCTTTTGAGGAAACTGGAACTTCCTTTCAGGATTTTGCGGCTTTGCGGCGGCGACATCAGCTTTACATCCGCACTGACCTATGATTTTGAAGTATTTTCGGAAGCCCAGAAAAGATGGCTTGAGGTGAGCTCGGTATCCAATTTCGAAAGTTTTCAGGCCAACCGCATGAAATTAAGGTACAAGACCAAAGAGGGCAAGACGCTGATCGCTCATACGCTCAACGGAAGTGCTCTGGCTTTGCCGCGCATCGTTGCCGCCCTTTTGGAGAACAATCAAACCGAAAACGGAATAAAAATCCCGGAAGCGCTGGTTCCTTATACGGGATTTGAAATGATCGACTGATGCCGGCCGAAACATCTTTCATTCTCCGGCAGGTAAACTACCGGTCAGTGATTGACAAACAGCATTAAAAAAATCTTAATTTTATACTAAAAGCCGCCCTTCCCGTTTTTAAACTGTAATCCATCAAACGGCATGATCAAAAAAAACATCTTCATATTATTTCTTCTCACCCTGACCTTCAGCGCAGGGCTTTATGCACAAACCATCCCGGTCTTCCCGAAGGCCGACGATGTTTTCGGTCAAAAAAAAACCGATAAGGACAAAGAAAAACTTGCCGCTGAATACTTGAAAAGCAAAGATTTTGAAAAAGCCGTAAAACTTTACGCCGAATTGTTCGACGAAAAGAAGACCCATTTTTTCTACACCTATTATTTATATTGTCTGCTTGAGCTTCAGGATTACAAATCGGCAAACAAACTGATCAAAAAACAGATCAGGAACAATCCCGAACATTTGCGTTACCTCGTTGACGAGGGATATGTTTACACCTTGACGGGCGATCAGGCGAAAGCAAAAAAAGTGTTTGACGAAGCCTTCGATAAGATCACGGAAAACCCGAACCTGATCAAGGAGCTGGCAAATGCTTACAACTACAGAGGTCAGACGGATTACGCCATCCGCACCTACATGAAAGGCAGGGAATTGCTCGGCAACGATCTGTTTCATTTCGAGCTGGCCAACATCTACAAAAGGATGGAAAGCTATGATAAGATGATGCAGGAGTACCTGGATCAGATCACGGATTATCCCAATACGACCAAAACGGTGAAAAGCAGACTGCAGTCGGCATTGAACAACGACCCCGAGGGAAAGGTCAACGAGGCTTTGCGTAACGAACTGCTGCGGCGGATACAAAAACATCCCGAAGAGATCAACAATTCGGAAATGCTGATCTGGCTTTCGGTGCAACAAAAGGATTTCGACATGGCGCTGACCCAGTCCAGGTCGCTGGACAAAAGACTGCACGAAGACGGTTCGCGGATTATTGACCTGGCAAATCTTTGCATGTCGAACGACGAATACGACGTGGCCATTGATGCTTACGGATATTTGCTCAACAAGGGACCGGAAAATCCGTATTATCTGGATGCGCGGATCGGCATCCTCAATGCCAAATACATGAAGGTCACCAACCGGTACGATTACACCATGAAGGATTTGCTCGACCTGAAAGCGGAATATCAAAAAACACTTGACGAGTTCGGCGAGAACCCTTCTACCGTTCCCATCATGAAATACATGGCACATCTTGAGGCATTCTATCTGGATGAAGTTTCCCAGGCCATTGACCTGCTCAACAAAGCCGTTGAAATTCATGGTGTAAGGCCGGCAACCAAAGCCGAATGCAAACTCGAGCTCGGCGACATCCTTCTTTTTTCGGGAGATGTTTGGGATGCCACGTTGCTCTATTCGCAGGTGGACTACGATTTTAAGAACGACCCGCTGGGACACACGGCAAAATTCAAAAATGCCAAGCTGTCTTATTACATTGGTGAGTTCGGATGGGCAAAGGCACAGTTGGATGTGTTGAAAGCCGCCACTTCAAAACTCATCGCCAACGACGCCATGGAGCTTTCGCTGCTCATCAGCGACAACATCGACATCGACAGTTCCTACACTGCGCTTGGCTATTATGCCAAAGCCGATTTGTTGGTGTATCAAAACAAATACGACGAAGCACTCACAACACTTGATTCCATTCAGATGGTATCGCTATGGCATCCGCTGCACGATGAAGTGATTTTCAAAAAGGGGCAGATCATGTTGAAAAAAGGAGACTTTGAAGCGGCCGACAGCCTCTTTGCAAAGGTAGTGGAGATGTATCCCGAAGATATCCTGGCCGACAATGCTTTGATCATACG
>JAOZMX010000067.1 GCA_029934065.1 Bacteroidales bacterium | reverse complement strand
TGATGCCTGTAAACATAAAATCAGCATTCGTGTAAGCAAAATCCTGAATGTATTTGAACTGGACTTCCTGTCCCGGATCTTCAGGATTCATGTCTTCATAAGCGTAAGGAATGGTATAAGTAGCATCATTTTGCAGCACTTCATTACCCATTGCAAAGAAATAGGACTGCCACATGGCTTCCGAAAATTCGGTCACGTTGTTGGGAAGATCTTCACCATTTTGATCGGCCGTCAATGTATGGTTGACAATGTCAATGCCACGAGCCCAGATGTCGGGTTGGTTGTTGTCGGTTACGCCCGGCAGGTCGGTATCCAGCCACGAAACAAACATCTTGTCGGCACCCGGAGTGCGGGCAATCTGGATACGGTTGTCTTCGGTCAAGTCGCCGAATGTGCCGCGGAAAGTTTTCTGGCGTCCCAGGTTGTATCCGATAAAGGATTCACCGCCATCGGTAGAAGTGATCAGGAAGGCCGCCGTGAACTGGTAACCTGTAATTTCCGATTGTGCCGTAATAATGGTATAAGGATCGCTGCCTGTAATACCTACCACAACGGCAATGGCCGGGTTACCCCATGCATCAACGCTCAGGTCGAAGTCGAAAGCGGTGGTGAAGGGAATCTCTTCACGATCCGGTACCGGTGGTTCGTAAAGCTCGGCAAGTTCATCGTCACTCAGAAACCACTCCACGCCGCCAATGCCGTCTTCACCGGCAAGGGCAATGGCCATTGGGTCTGACCATGATTCACCACCGTCAGTGGTTTTGAACATGATCGGATAATAAGATGTGTTGGTCGAGATCGGGACATCACCGTTATCGGCGAGTACTACCAGATATCCGGTCAAACCATCGGGGGCAAACTCAATCTTCGGCTGGATTGGCCATGAGCTGAGGATATCCAGCGGAAGAAGATACTCTTCATAAACAAAATCATTTTCTTCTTCACTCCAAACACCGTGATTCATAATGATAGAACCTTCGTAAGCGTTGGTGGTGGCATTGTAGTTGACGTCCGTAGCCCAGACTTCTCCAAGACTTGTAATGCAAAAACCGTCGGGTATCAACTGGTAAAAATCATCATGCGTAGAAAGCAGGTGTTTTGTCGTGTCGGTGGGATCACCGATTTTGGCACGGCCATAGCTGTATCCGCCCCAGCTTCCGCCGTTACTTCCGTCAAGGTTGGGGGCGAAAAATGTAACATAAGCTTCGTTGGGGTCGGTGTTTCCTGCCGGATTGTAAACGCCATGGTTGGGATAACGTGCAGCATCGGCATAATAAGTTCCCCCCTGATTTTCTGTGGCAACATAACATTCAACCATATTGGTAAATGTCATCCCTCCGTCAACCGAAATATCATATCCCAGGTCTCCGGAATATCCGCCCGGATCAAGTACTCCGCCCATGCGGTGAAAGTTGGTTACCGAGTTCAGGTCATTGTTTACATCAACAATGTTGCGCTGACCGCCGGCATATCCGTATCCGTAAGCATTGGCTGCCGTGCCGATAGAAATGATGCTTACAAAGTCAGTGTTTTTGTAATTGTGATTAGGTGTCTGCAAATGTTTTGCCTGGCCTAATGTGTAAGCATTTGTCGGCTCCTGTGCAATCTTATTGATGTTGATTGCATTTGCGGTTTTCAAATTCGGTTTTAATGCATGATTCTGTCCTATAGCTGCAATACCGAAAACGACAGCTACAAACAATAGTAATGATTTTTTCATTTTACAATTGATTTGGCTAATAAAATAATATGATAAAATTTAAATTTCCCCTTTCATTCAAGCTGGCAAATATACAATTTTTAAAAACTCTTGTGAGATATTTTTTTGTTAAAACTATTGTGTCTCGTCAAAATAATATTTTCATCGCATTGATGAAAAAATTATACTTTCGTAAAAAAATCTTTAAACGTTTTATCCAGTAATGACCAAATACATCATATTTATTTTTTTTCTGTTTGTAAATATTCTCATTCTGCCCGCAAAAGCACAGAGAATAACCCGAAACGATGTCTTCCGGGATTCGGCGAAAGCAAAAGCCTTTATGAAGGGAGTGCAGTTCACGGGACAGCGCGGATATGTGATCGATTCCACATTGTTTTATCTCGCCAATACTTTTGGGCAAAACTGGTTTAACAACGAACGCTACAGGGTGACCGAGAGAGACCGGTGGGGCAATTTGATTGAAGCCGTTTCTTTTGAATTTGATACTGTTGCAGGAGTGTGGTTTGAGAACGATCGTTACAACGAAACCTATTACGACAGTACAAACATCGCTTTGTGGATGGCCCGCGTATGGGATCAAAAAGGACAGAAATGGAGACTTTCGGATTCGGTAGGTTATTACTATGGTAATTTACCGGCCATCAGTTGGTACAAGGTATGGGATCCGTTTAAATTTCGTTTTTCAAGGGGGAAAAGGGTGACCTATTTGTACGATGGGGATAAGTTATCGTTTACCAATACTCAAAAATTTGACACACTCAGCGGAAACTGGAAAAATTATCAGGAGACCTTTTACAGCTATTTGCCCGACATTGCTTTGCCCGATACGGAATTGGTGATGGAATGGGACACTTTGAATTTTATATGGAAAAATGTATCCATGAAGATTTATTTATATAACGACAATAACCTGATTGAATTGGAGACGACCATGCTGTGGGGGGAGAACAACCAATGGGAGAACAATTTACGGGTTGAATACGAATATGGAGAAAACGGCTTGCCGGAACAAAAACTGTTTTATTCCTGGTTTTTTGGTGATTGGGATAAAAACAAACGTGATGTGTATAGTTATGATGACAATAACAGGCTTTCGAAAACACTTTCACAAATATGGGATGATTTCGGGCATGAGTGGATCAATACAATGATGACCGTAATTACTTATAATGAAGCCGGTCAACGCGTTGAACTGCTTTACATGTACTGGAGTACTTATGAATATTGGGTCAACCTTTCGAAATATTTATATACCTATGACGAACATGGTAACCGGGTTGAATTTATGTACAAAAACTGGGACGAAGACCTTGAACAATGGGTCAACTACTACAAAAACGTCAATTACTGGTCGGAATTTATTCCCAATCGAATTGAAGAGTTGTCTTTATCACAGATGAATATCTTTCCCAATCCCACAACGGGTTTGGTAACCTTAACCGTTGATGAAGATGTGAAATACGGAAATCTCTCCCTTTATTCAATGGAAGGCCAATTGGCGTTCCGGAAGGCTTTTTCAGGAAATACAACGCAGTTTGATCTGACGGGATTACCGAAAGGTGTGTATGATCTGACCGTTGTAACGAATAGCGGATACAATTCACAATTATTAATCATTCAATAATTTTTTCTGATTTTTTATGGCAAAAATACTGATCATTGATGATGAAAGGAGCATCAGGAATACGCTTCGTGATATCCTTGAGAACGAAGGCTACAAAGTGGACGATGCCGAAAACGGTATGGAAGGGCTGAAACTGGTCAACAGCAAAAAATACGATGTGATCCTGCTGGACATCAAGATGCCGGGCATGGACGGGCTGGAGGTGCTGGAGCATGCCATGAAAGTGACAGACACACCGGTGGTGATGATCTCGGGGCACGGCACCATTGACACGGCTGTGGAAGCCATCAAAAAAGGGGCATACGATTACATTGCCAAACCGCTGGACCTGAACCGTCTTTTGATCACGATCCGCAATGCGCTGGACAAATCCACACTGGTAAAAGAAACCAAATCGCTGAAACAGCAGGTTCCGCAAACCTGGGAGATGATCGGGCAGTCCACGGCCATCATGGCGGTAAAAGAGATGATCGACAAGGTGGCTCCAACCAATGCAAGGGTGCTCATCACCGGACAGAACGGAACGGGTAAGGAACTGGTCGCCCGTTGGATCCATGAAAAAAGCCCGCGTGCACATGCTCCGTTCATCGAGGTGAATTGCGCCGCCATCCCTTCGGAGTTGATCGAAAGCCAGCTCTTCGGCCACGAAAAGGGTTCTTTCACATCTGCCATCCGCCAGCGGAAAGGCGATTTCGAATTGGCAAATGGCGGTACGCTTTTCCTTGACGAAATCGGCGACATGAGCCTCTCGGCACAAGCCAAGGTGTTGCGGGCACTTCAGGAAAATAAGATCACGAGAGTGGGAGGGGAGAAAGAAATACCTGTGGATGTGCGCATCATTGCCGCCACCAATAAAAACCTTGCCGGCGAGATCAAAAACGGAAACTTCCGGGAAGACCTTTACCACCGGTTGAGTGTGATCATCATCGAAGTGCCGCCCCTGAACGAACGAAAAGGCGACATTCCTTTGCTGGCTTCACATTTTATGGAGGATATTTGCAATAAAATGGGTAAACCGGTTTTGACCATCAGTGATGATGCCTACCAAAAAATGGAAGCTTACAAATGGACGGGCAATGTGCGCGAGTTGAGAAATGTCGTGGAACGCCTGGCCATTCTTTGCGATAAAAAGGTTACGGCCGACGATGTGGCAAAATATGTACAACCGTTATAAATTGATGAACATTCCGAAATTCTTTCCGGCGTTATTGCTGGTTTTTGCATCATTAACCGGATTCTCACAAACTGCCGGCGGACAAGCAAAAAGGGAGTGTTTTATGATTCTGGTGGGAAAAAATGCCTCTGCCGGCGGTACGGTATTGCTGGCCCACAACAACGACCTTACGGGCAGCGAGCCTTCACACCTGCACAAATATTCCCGTGAAGTACATCCGAAAGGTGATTCCATTGATTTTCCCTCCGGATTATCCATTCCGCAGGCCGACACCACTTATGCATGGCTTGCCCTTAAAATACAAAAAGGTTATGCCGAAGGCGATGCCGTGGCGATCAACGAATACGGTGTGGCCGTTGCCGGCGGCGTGGCGCTTAAGCCCGACCGGAATGTCCGTGCCGAGGCTGCCGACCCGCTGGTAGAAAAGGGTGTGACCGGCGGTATAAGGTATGTCGCTCTGCAGCGTTCCCGTACAGCGCGGCAGTGTGTGAAAATGATCGGGGATTTCTATACCCGCTACGGGGTTACTTATCCGAGCGGGATCGGAATTGCCGATACCAATGAAATATGGTACATCGAGTCGGGTGGGGGACACTGCTGGGCTGCCGTCAGGATTCCCGATTCGTGTTACTGGCCGCAAGCCAACGGATACCGTATTGGTTATGTTGATCCCGGCGACACCGTGAATTATTATTGTTCGCCCGGCCTGCTCGATTTTTGCGAAACACACGGGTTGTGGAATCCCGGGCAAGGTCGTTTTGATTTTGCTGCGGCCTTCGGCGGGGGCAGAAAGGAGCGCAACGAAAAACCTTTTTACGATACCCGCCGGATATGGCGTTGCTTCAAATTGCTCACTCCTTCGGTTGATTTATCCCCGGAAGCCGAACGCTACCCGCAATGCTTGCCTCCCGATCAAAAAATCTCATTGACGGATTGCTTTGCCGTATTACGTGACCGGTACGAAAAGACGCCGTTTGAAAGCATTGTGGACGACAGTGGTGAAAATGGTGAACGCCCCATTGCCTCCCGGAATGCCGTGCATACCGATGTGATCAGCCTAAAGCCCGGTTTGCCGGTTGATGCCGGTGCCGTGATGTGGGCGGGCATAGGTTCGCCGTTGGTGACGGTCTATGTCCCGTTTGCTTTTGGAACGCAAAGTATGGATAACGATTATTTTGAAACGGATACGCAAGCAGGCAGTTCCGCATTCCGTATTTTTAAGGAACTGGCTGATCATGCCCGGAACAATAAAAGGCTGCTCCGAAAAATCCGGAAAGAACAAAGTGAAATTGAAAAACACAGCATTGAAGATGTCAACCGGCTGATTGATGATATTGATGCGGGCATGTTGCCGGCCAAACAATCTGTTTCACGATGGGATGATTTTTCGGAGCATTATTTGCTCAAGGCATTGAAGATGGCTGAAAAATTCAATAAGAAATATTCCGGCTGGTAATTTCGGATCAGTCGTTCCAGATTTCCCACGCTTTTTCCGCCTGCATTTCCAGCATGGTCATGCCATTGAAGGTCTTGGCTCCGTAACGCCTGCCTTTTTTCAAAAATTCCGTCTCTTCCGGATTGTATATCAAATCGTACAGAAAATGCTCCTCGGAAAGACATTGATAGGGAATATTGGGAAAAGATTTCTCGTCGGGAAACATGCCGAGTGGAGTGCAATTGATGATGAGGTGGTATTTCGACATGATCTCTTTGTTGAGGTCAACATAAGCGATGGCATGGATGTCGTGAGGATTTCGGGAAACAAATTTGTAACGGATGCCCATTTTGTTCAAAGCGTATGCCACCGAAGCGGCTGCACCGCCCCTGCCGAGAATGAGCGCATTTTTGTATTGCAAGATCTCCCGTGTTGAGTGCTCAAACCCGAAAACATCCGTGTTGTACCCGCGCAGATAAAACTTGCCCGGCATCCGGATGATACGAATGACGTTGACGGCTCCCGTCTCCAGCGATACGTCATCCAGCTGGTCGCAATAATCCAGAACGGTCTTTTTGTATGGAATGGTAACATTAAGCCCTTCCAGTTCGGGAATGTATTCGATCAGGCCGGGCAACTCCCCGATTTCGTCCAGCTCAAAAAGTTCATAGGAGCAGTTGTTGATCTTTTCGGTATGAAATTTATTTTCAAAATATCTCTTTGAAAATGAGTGATCCAGTGTTTTTCCGATCAGTCCGAATTGTCTTGTCATAATTTTTTATCGTTGGCGAATCGTTCAACGACAAATATAAGAACAAATCCTGTAACAGCCAAAACAATGGCCCAAAAAAGATGGGGATCGCCCAAATAATTTCCCGGAAGGACATTTTGCTGTACCAAAGGCTTTTCAATGCCGTGCCGGTCAATAAAGGTGCTGATGGTATTTTTCCACGGCCATACTTTGTTGAGCGAACCGATCATAAAACCTGCCAGAAGGGCGATGGTTTGCCCGTGGTATTTTTTTAGCAACCACGACAGGAAATTCGAAAAGCCGATGATGCCCACCAGGGCGCCCGCAAGAAAAATAAACAGGATGCCCAGTTTGAAATCGCTGACTGCGCCGATGATGTAAGCATATTTGCCCAGCAACAACAAAATGAAGCTCCCCGAAATGCCGGGAAGGATCATGGCGCAGATGGCAATGGCTCCCGACAAAAAGATAAACCACGGGGCATTGGTGGTTTCGGCAGGTGATATCTCGGTGATGACATAAGCAACCACAATTCCGGCAATGAGCGAAACAATCGTTGCCGCATTCCATGTTTTGATCTGTCTGGAAACATAAATGGCCGATGCCACAATCAACCCGAAAAAGAACGACCAGATCATTTCGGGATGGTTCTCAAGAATGTATTTCAGCAGTTTGGCCAGCGACACAACACTGATGCCGATGCCGGCAACAACGGAGAGTAGGAAATTTCCGTTGACGGCTTTCCAGAAAGCAGCCACCTTTCCTGAAAACAGGAGTTTAAGGCTTTTTACATTGATGGATTTGATGGACTCCACCAGCTCTTCGTAAATGCCGCTGATAAAAGCGATCGTACCGCCGCTCACACCGGGTATCACGTCGGCGGCACCCATTCCAATCCCTTTCAGGATAAGTATCAGATATTTTTTCATAAATCTTAAAGGTATCTTTCCATAAGGTCAAGGAAATGAATATCATCAATCAATTCGGGGTAAAATTCGAAAAGCCTTGAAGAGTCCTGGTAATTCATCTTTAATGCGGTTTCAAAATTTTCATAGGCCTCTTTGTTTCTCCCTTTTTTGGCAAGATATCCCGAAAGGCGGTAATAATAATCATGATTTTGCGGTTGGTATGAAATTCCGGACAGAATGATCTCAATGGCTTTTGAAAAATCTTTTTCTTCGGCATACACGGCGGAATAATCCAGCCAGAGCTCCGGATTCATGGGGTCGTTCTCGGCCAGTTTTTTATAGGTTTCCAGCGCTTCCCCGATCATGTTGTATCTGAAACAGGCATCGGCATAGTAAAGCAGATTGTCTGTGTTCAGGTCATCCAGCTCAATGGCTTTCCTCATGTATTTCAATGCTGTATCTTGCTGATTCCTTAAGTCGCTGATAATGCCAAGCCCCATCCATGCATCGCCGAGTTCGGGGTCAATCTTCACGGCTGTCTGATAATTTTTGTAAGCATTTTCAAAATCTTCCAGCTTTTCGTAACACTCGCCGATGTAAAAATAGGTAAGCCCTTCGGGCTCTTCGAGCTCCAGTGTTTCGCGGTACATTTTGATGGCCTGACGGTACAGGCCGATATTGGCAAGGGCATTGGCCTTGTTGAAATAGGCCGATGAAAATTCGGGCAGGATGGCAATGGCGAAATCGTACGATTCCACGGCTTTTTCGTAAAGTCCGGTGTTGGAATAGGAAATGCCGAGGTTGAACCACGCTGCTTCCGAATAAGGGTTTTTATCCAAAAACTGATTGAAAAATTCAATGCTTTCCTCTTCGCGTCCGGCGATCTCATAACAAAATGCCAGCTCATAGATCACGGCCTGATTTTCAGGGTTGTATTGCAGTGCTTTAATCAGGTTGCCGATGGCTTTGTCATAGTCGTTCAGGTCTTCGTATTCAAATGCGATCCGTGTGTAAATATCATCTTTCTCATCCGAAAAGCCGATGGCTTTTTCGTATTCCCTGATGGCTTCTTTGAACTTTTTCAGCTTGCTGTAAATAAATCCTTTGGCCAGATAGATGTCGGGGTTGGTCGGCTCCAGCGATTCGATGTTGTTGAGGATTTCGAGGGCTTTCACCGATTTGTTGACACCGGCAAAATATTGTGCCTTTTTGAGCATGAAAGTTACCGCCGAAGGATGTTGCCTTAAGGCGTGGTCGATGGCTACCCTCGCTTTTTTGGTGTTGTTTCTTTCGAGATAAAAATCAATAATGTCCTCAAATTCTTCAACGTCAAAAAAATACATCTTTTCCTGTCTGACCATTTCGTCAAACCGGCCCACCAGGTCGCTCAAGGCTCCCATGTCGTTCATCGGATCAAATTCTTCTTTCATACAACAAAAATAATATCAGCGGCAAAATTACACATTTTAAATGAGTAATTATTTTTCAACAGTGTTAAAATCGGTTTACTTTTGCCGGAAAAATTTTGCCTTATGACACTGATAAAATCAATTTCCGGAATTCGCGGTACCATCGGCGGAGCGCCCGGACAAGGGTTAAGCCCGCTGGATATTGTTAAATTCACGGCAGCGTATGTCTCATTTATTAAAAGAAAAAAAGTCTCTGGAGGTAAACTGAAAATTGTTGTCGGCCGGGATGCGCGGATATCAGGCGACATGGTTGATCGTTTGGTGACGGGGACGTTGATTGGCATGGGTGCCGATGTGACGGATGCGGGACTGTCCACCACTCCGACGGTTGAAATTGCCGTTACGGAACTCGCGGCTGACGGTGGAATCATCCTAACGGCAAGCCATAATCCCAAAGAGTGGAATGCCCTGAAACTTTTGAATGAAAAGGGAGAGTTCCTGTCGGCCGCCGAAGGAAATGAAATTCTGGAGATTGCCGACAAGGGAGCTTATCGCTTTGCGGAGGTTGAGAATCTCGGAAACTTTTCTTCCCGCGACGATATGATCGCTCTTCACATCCGAAAGGTGCTGGCACTCGACCTTGTGGATGCTGCCGCCATTGCAAAAGCCGGTTTTAGTGTTGCCGTGGATGCAGTGAACTCCACGGGGGGATTGGCTATTCCGATGTTACTCGAAGCGCTTGGCGTGAAAGATGTTCGGCAACTTTATTGTGAGCCGACGGGATTGTTTCCGCACAACCCCGAGCCTTTACCCGAAAACCTGACCGACATCTCCGCTCTGGTGAAAGAACAGGGTTGCGATGTAGGGTTTGTCGTTGATCCGGATGTTGACCGGCTTGCCATTGTCAACGAGGACGGCAGTATGTTTGGCGAGGAATACACGCTGGTGGCCGTTGCCGATTATGTTTTGCAGAATACTCCCGGCAACACCGTCTCTAACCTGTCGTCAACGCGTGCTTTGCGGGATGTGACTGAAGCTGCCGGCGGGAAATATTTTGCTTCGGCGGTGGGCGAAGTGAATGTGGTGGAGATGATGAAAGCGAAAAATGCCGTCATCGGCGGCGAAGGCAACGGTGGGGTCATCTACCCGGAGCTGCATTACGGACGCGATGCGCTGGTGGGCATTGCGCTGTTTCTGACTTATCTCGCCAAATCGGGAAAGCCCTGTTCGGCATTGCGAAAACAATACCCATCTTATTTTATTTCCAAAAACAAAGTCGTTTTGTCGCCTGAAATGGATGTGGATGCCATTCTTGAAAGGGTGGCACAAAAATACCGGTCGCAGCCTGTTAGCACAATTGATGGTGTTAAAATAGAATTTGGCAACGAGTGGGTTCACCTGCGCAAATCAAATACCGAACCCATCATTCGTATCTATTCCGAGAGCCGTTCCATAGACCGCGCCGAAGAACTGGCACGGATGATCATGGATGAGATTGGCGGGTAAATTGTGAATAACTTTTGAAAAGCCCTTCTTTCGGGATGATGTTTTATTTGCTATTTTTATGCGCAAAAATTTAAAAAATCTTCACATGGCTGCCAAACGTAGAAAGAAAAGAAAACCAATTCGCTATAAAACAATCACTTTTAAGTTAACGGCAAGGCAAAAAAAATCTTTGGAAGCCAATAGCAAAGCGCGCAAAACCACACCGATCAAACTCATTAAAAAATCCATCGGGCACTATCTCACCTTGCAGCCTGAAGATCCGGCTCCCAATTATGCTACACCCAATCAACTGGATTTGTTTGAAGAGGATGTGAACGATGAAGGAGAACTCCGGAAAAAGGAAGATTAGAATTATTGAAGTTCAATTTAATAAGTGCTATCAGCCCGTTTTTTGACTATTCTTTTCTTTTAAAAGGTAGGTTAAAATACTTTTCCAATCTTTGAATTCGCCGTCTTTACCAAAATGAAGCAGTTTGCCTGTGAATTTACCCGCACCGTTATTGTTTGGCCTGTCATCAATCAGATAGTCGCCGGTATTCAGCTCTTTGTGGTGGGTTAAAATCAATCTCTTTTTGGCTATTTCGGGTAAATATTTTTTTATCCAAATCAATTTATCGCTCCATGCTGAAGGATTGTCCCATGGCGCTGTGGAAAGGATATAAATATCGTAAAACTTATTTAATTGTTCTACCGCTTCAATGGCTCCTTTTATTGGCTTCATTTTTGAATACAAGCCCGGTATATTATCTGCCGATCCGTATTTCAATAAATCTTTCCTGTCGATTTTTACAGCGTGATAATCCACGATAACGCCATCCATGTCAATGTACAAGGTTTTCATGTTTTTTTGATTTTTAATAAAATTGTTTCCCGATTGTTTTTAATCATAATGAAACCTGCATTTTGCAATTAGAATTTCATTGTCTTTTACCGCATAAATAAGTCTGTGTTCTCCGTCAATTCTTCTTGACCAAAAACCTTTGTATTTATGCTTTAACGGTTCCGGCTTTCCAAGACCTGAAAATGGAGTTCGTGCAATATCTTTTAACAGATCGTTTATTCTCTTTAAGTATTTTTTATTGGTCTTTTGCCAGTACAGGTAGTCTTCCCATGATTCATCAACAAAAATATATTTCATCACTCAATTAAATCTTTTTGAAACGATGCGCCCTTTTTTAATTTTTCAATCGCAGAATCCAGTCTGGACTCATTCTTTTTGGATGATAATTCATGTTGGGTTGCCGTCAATGAATTGTATTCTTCCAAAGAAATAACGACAACTCCCGAGTCTTTTCCGCGGTTGATGATCAAGGTTTCAAAATTTTCAGTAACCGAATCAAGATACCTTTTGATGTTTTTTCTGAAATCCGAAATTGAGGCTGTTAACATAACCTTTTATTATTTAGTACAAATTATGGTACAAAAATACGTACAATAAATTAATAATCCAAGTAGTTAAAGCATATTTTTGGAAAGAGACCTAAATCCCTCTTCCTTCTCACGGCTTCACCGAATTTTCGTAGGGCAGTCTGTTGATGATTGATCTGCCGAGGGTGATCTCATCGGCATATTCCAGCTCGTCGCCAATGGCCACTCCCCGTGCAATGGTGGAAACGACAACGGGAAATTTCCGGATTTGTTTGTAGATATAAAATCCGGTGGTGTCGCCTTCGATGGTGGCCGACAAGGCAAGGATCACTTCGTGGACGGTTTCTTGTTCCAAACGTTCCACCAGCTTACCGATGCTCAAGTCGTTGGGGCCGATGCCGTCCATGGGCGAAATGATCCCGCCCAGAACATGGTACAGCCCGTTGTATTGCGAGGTGTTTTCGATGGCCATCACATCGCGGATGTCTTCCACCACACAAATGACCGTGGTGTCTCTTTTGGGGTTGCTGCAAATGTTGCAAACATCATCGTCGGAAATGTTGTGGCATATTTTGCAAAATTTTACTTCGCTTCGCATTTTGATAATTGCCTCGCCCAACATTTCGGATTCGATTTTGTCTTCTTTCAGCAAATAGAGTGCAAGCCGCAAAGCTGTTTTCCGGCCTATTCCCGGCAGCTTGGACAATTCACCCACAGCATTCTCAACCAATTTCGACGAATATGTATTCAAAGTCATTTGTTTTTCTCGCTGCAAAAATAAACTATTTGGCTGCCCGATTAAATATTAAAGGTTATTTTGCGTTGGATTTCAAAATTAAATGGTCTTGAAATGTCAATGCTCAAAAGAATATTGCTGCTGATTTTTGTAAGCAGTGTGCTCCCGGTTTTTTCGCAATCTGCCGACACCCTCAACAGAACTGATGATCAGGGGAGGAAGCAGGGTTACTGGATAAAAAGGGATGCAAAAGGGACAAAAAAATACGAGGGACAGTTTAAGGATGATGTTCCCTATGGAAGGTTCACCTATTTTTATGAGAACGGAAAAGTGAAAGCCGTTTCCAACCTCATTGGAGACGGGTTTTCATCTTACACCACAACCTATTACGAAAACGGTTTGAAGATGGCCGAGGGAAAATATGTTGAAAAACAAAAGGATAGTTTGTGGTCGTATTATAACGAAAGGGGAAAGCTGGTTTCGCAGGAGTTTTACAAAGACAATCAAAAGCATGGCCAATGGAAACTCTTTTTTGAGAATGGTCAGGTCAGCGAGATCATTACCTGGGAAAATGGCATCAAGCAAGGCCCCTGGCGCCAGTTTTTCAAAGACGGGACGCCCAAATTAGAAGCGCAATTTGAAAACGACAAACTCAACGGCCCGGCAAAGTTTTACTACAAATCGGGGACGTTGAAAGCTTCAGGACAATATGCCGACGATGTGTTTTCGGGCCAGTGGAAATATTTTACTTCCGAAGCTCTTTTGCAAAGAACCGAATTGTATCGCAACGGAAAACTGATTAAAAAAGAGGTGCTGATCGAAGTTGACGATGGACTGGAAGATGCCGGAACCCCGGAAAACAAATAGCATTGAATGCCGGATGCGAAATTACTCCCACTCGATGGTGGCCGGTGGTTTTGAGCTGATGTCATACACCACCCGGTTCACACCCTTCACTTTATTGATGATGTCGCTTGATATTTTTGCGAGAAAATCATAAGGCAACTGCGACCAGTCGGCGGTCATCCCGTCGGTAGAACCTACGGCACGCAGCGCAACCACATTTTCATAAGTCCGTTCGTCACCCATCACACCCACCGATTGTACGGGAAGCAAAACTGCCAGTGCCTGCCAGACTTTGTCGTACAAACCGTGGTTTTTCAGTCCTTCGATAAAAATATGATCGGCCTCTTGCAGGATTCGTATTCTTTCTCTGGTGATCTCTCCCAGTACCCTGATGCCGAGGCCGGGGCCCGGGAAAGGATGACGGTGCAAAATCTCCGGCTTCAACCCCAGTTCTTTTCCCACACGTCTTACTTCGTCTTTAAATAAACTTTTGAGGGGCTCAACGATTTTCAGTTTCATCACATCGGGTAGGCCGCCCACATTGTGGTGCGATTTGATGGTTGCCGAGGGGCCCTTAACCGACACCGATTCGATGACATCGGGGTAAATCGTGCCCTGGGCCAGCCATTCCACCTCTTTGATACGGTGTGCCTCGCGGTCGAATACCTCAATAAAGGTTTTGCCGATGGCTTTACGCTTTTCTTCGGGATCGGATTTCCCTTTCAGTGCTTCGTAAAAATGCTCTGCCGCCGCAACGCCTTTTACGTTCAGTCCCATGTCTTTGTATGCTTCGAGCACGGTTTCAAATTCGTATTTTCGCAGCAGTCCGTTGTCCACAAAGATGCAATACAACTGCTTGCCGACGGCACGGTGCAGCAAAAGTGCAGCCACCGACGAATCCACGCCGCCCGACAGGCCAAGCACCACCTTGTCGCTGCCAATGGTTTTTTTGAGTTCCGCAACAGTGGTTTCAACAAAGGACGACGGTGTCCAGTTCTGGCTGCATCCGCAAATGTCAACCACAAAGTTCCAAAGAAGCACCGTGCCTTCGGTGGAATGGTAAACCTCGGGATGAAACTGGATGCCGTAAACGGGTTTGTCACCGATTTGATAACCGGCAACTTCCACATCGGACGTGCTGGCAATTACTCTGAAATCAGGCGGGAGTTTCAGGATGGTATCGCCGTGCGACATCCACACCTGACATCCGGTGGTCATCCCGTGCAGCAGCGGATTGGCTTTGTCGAATTTCACGAGGTTGGCCCGGCCGTATTCCCTGATCTTCGAGGGTTCTACCTCACCGCCGTTGTGTTTGGCCATGAACTGGGCTCCGTAGCATACACCCAACACAGGAAGGTTGCGGGCAAAAATCTCCGTCAACTCGGGTATGGGAGCCTCCTCGTCAAGTACCGAAAAGGGACTGCCCGAAAGGATGACTCCTTTTACGCTTTTCAGGTCGGGAATTTTGTTGTACGGATGTATCTCACAATATACATTAAGCTCGCGTACACGCCGTGCAATGAGCTGTGTGTATTGCGAGCCGAAATCTAAAATCAAAATCGTTTCTTGCATTGCGCAAAAATAATAATTCAACCGATGCTTTGGAAAATTGTTGACAGATTTGTGAAAACCGGCAGGATTTATCTTTTTCGCAGTCGTTCAATCTCTTTAAGGGACAAACCGGTTTCCTTTTTTATATCTTCTTTTGATTCGCCGTATTTCAGCATTTTGGAAGCCAACTTCAATTTTGCTTCTTTTTCTCTTTTTAAGGCTTCCTCCTTCTCTTTTCGTTCCTTTTCCATCAGTTGAAGCGCTTTTTCGGCAAGCCGTTCTTTGTCTTCCAATTCTGCAAGTATTTCGTCTTCCACTTCCATTGTTTCCCTAACCTTCTGGTCTTGAACAGCTTTGAGCAGCCTTCGTATGACGGGTTTGTATTTTTCAGGATAATCATTCTCGTTGATGCTGATCTCGTGTTTTGTTCCGGGTTCAAATACGGCCAAAGCCTTTTCCAGTTCATTTTTTCTGCGCTTTTTCTTGATGGCGCCAACCTGAACGATGATGCTGTCGTGCGTCAGGCTTTCGATAAATTCCGCTTTCACTGACAATTCTTTATTGGTTCCGACATCCAGATACTTACGCACCACCCTGATCACGGGAATGTCGGCAATCTCTTTAATAGGATATCCGAGAAAGTAAACCGTAATGATGGGCAAGGGGTATTTCTTTCCGTTCTTTTCCACAACATTGCCTTTGTGTGCGTATTGTTTGCCGAGATATCTTCGGAAACGCATGATGTCGGTGGCGAACTTTGCCTTTTGCAACTCAATCAGCACCATTTTGTCGGTGCCGTCTTTGAGTTTTATCTTCGCCTTAAAATCAATCCTGTAAACTGTAAGTACTTTGTCTTTCAGGTCGGCGGCATACTCCTGCGGCATGAGTTCAAGATCGGACACTTCCGTTTGCAAAAGTCCCGAGAGCAATAATTTTGCAATACCGCGATCCTCCATCAGGTATTTGAAAACTACATCATATAAGGCGTTTGCTATTATCATGGTATCAGTGCTTTCGGCAAAGATAACAAAAATGTTTTTAACGTAGTATGTAGTGGCAGGATAAAAAAAAGAAGGGGAGCAACATACTCCCCTTCCCAATAAATTGATGAAATAAGATCTATTTCAAATTGTGTTTTTCCACAAAATCGTCAATGATTTCAGTTAAGTTCGGATAACCGATTTCCTGCAGATCGTAATAAACCCGTGTGTTGGGCTTTTTGATGTTGATGATACGGTTCAGGTCGATGGGTGTTCCGATGACAACGGCATCACATTCGGTGTTGTTGATGGTCGTTTCGAGGTCTTTGAGCTGCTGCTCGCTGTAGCCCATGGCCGGAAGCAGTGTGCCGATGTTGGGATAAATACGGAATGTCTCACTGAGTTTGCCAACGGTGTAAGGACGCGGGTCAACAAGCTCGGCGGCGCCGAATTTTTGTGCTGCCACGGTACCTGCACCCAGTTTCATACCGCCGTGTGTCAGTGTGGGGCCGTCTTCAACCACCAAAACTTTTTTGCCTTTGATGACAGAGGGATCGTCCACTTTGATGGGCGATGCGGCATCTACCACGATGGCGTCGGGAGCAACCTTGGCAATGCTTTCGCGAACCTGCTGGATGGCTTCCGGTGCGGCACTGTCCATCTTGTTGATGATGGCAACATCGGCCAGACGAAGCGTAACCTCGCCGGGATAATAAGTCAACTCATTACCCGGACGATGGGGGTCAACTACCGTCATATTAAGGTCGGGAACATAAAACGGAAAATCGTTGTTTCCGCCGTCCCAAAGTACAACATCGCAACCGTCGGGGTCTTGCTCGGCGGCACGCAGAATAGCTTCGTAGTCAACACCGGCATAGATCACATTACCACGAACAACGTGCGGTTCGTACTCTTCCATCTCTTCGATGGTGCATTTGTGTTTGGCAAGGTCGTCAACTGTGGCAAAACGCTGAACTTTTTGTGCCACCAAATCGCCGTAAGGCATCGGGTGACGAACGGCAACCACTTTCAATCCTTTCTCCATCAACAATTCTATCACTCGCCGTGAGGTCTGGCTTTTGCCGCAGCCTGTTCTGACGGCACCAACGGCGATCACCGGTTTGGTACTCTTGATCATCGTATCTTTTGGCCCGAGCAGGATGAAGTTGGCTCCGGCTGCATTGACAATGGCGCTCATGGACATTACCTTTTGGTACGTCACATCGCTGTACGAAAATACACAGTCATCAGCTTTGAGCTCTTTGATCAGTTTAGGGAGGTCTTCCTCTGCGTAAATTGGGATACCGTCCGGGTATAAATCACCG
>JAOZMX010000066.1 GCA_029934065.1 Bacteroidales bacterium | reverse complement strand
GATGCTCTGAACCAACTGAGCTAAACTCCCTGCTTTTTTAAGAACGATCCCCGAAAAAGGGAGTGCAAAGATACTGCTAATATTTTTTTGTGCAAGAAAAAAATTAAAAAATTTTCCCAATAACAACAACCTGTTATTTTCGTTGAAATCTTCCGTGTTTTTCACCTGTGTCATAATCGGCGATTTGCATACATTTGTAAAAATATTTATGCTGAATTGAAGATCCTGATGAGAAGAATCGTTTTGATGCTGATAACTGCCTTGCTGATGTTGGCCGGTTGCAAAACAACCGGCACCATTGGTGATGATGAGTATTTGCTGAACAAAAACACGATTGTTCTCAACAGGAACGACATCCCCCGAAAAACACTCGGTTTTGACCCCAACGACCTGAATGACATCCTCCTGCAAAAACCCAACAAGAAATTCCTGGGGCTGGTACGCCCCGGATTATGGGTTAACAGCTTTGCAAGCAAAGGAAAGCAAAGTAAATTTAAAAAATGGCTCAACAAAACCATGGGCTCCGAACCGGTGGTATTTGATGCTTACAAGGTTGACCGTTCCGTAAAACAACTGCAACAATACCTCAACAATTACGGGTATTTCAATTCCAAGGTTAATTACGAGGTAATCAAAAAAAACAAAAAGGCCAATGTAAAATATACTGTTTCCCTCTCCATGCCCTATATCATCCGGAATATTTTTTACAAAATCCCGGATTCGGCAGTCAGAAAAGCAATCCTTGAGATTAAAGACAAGTTGTCGGTCAAAAAAAACAGTGTTTATAATGTTGATCTGCTGGATCAGGACAGACAGACCATTGCAGCACATTTGCGAAACCTCGGGTATTATTATTTCCTGCCCGAGTTTGTTTTTTATGAAGTTGACAGCGCCTTCAACAACCACGAGATGGTGATTTATCTGAATGTTGAGCAGGTGCAAATTCCCGATCCGGCCAATCCGGACTCAACCCTTCTTGTTGACCACAAAAAGTATTATGTCAACAATATATACATCAATCCCGATTTCGATCCGCTGCTTACCGACACCTCCAACATGTCGGTGTACAGAAACCCCAATCCAAAGAAAGGAATCAACCATTTTTTGATCTATTATCGTAACAAATTAAAATTCAGGCCCAAGACTTTAAGAAATTCCATCTTCCTGGAGCCCATGAAATTGTATAGCGAGAAGAAAGAAAAAAATACTTTCAAGCAATTGAGCAGCTATCCATTGTTTGGATACACTTCCATAGAATTCAAGCCGTCACAGCAGCCGGAAGGCCATTCAGGCGGCGACAAAAATTTTCTCAACTGCGAGATCAACCTCACCCGGAAACCGGTGCAATCGTTCTCCATCGAAGCCGAAGGAACAACATCGGGAGGAAAGCTGGGGATGGCAGGCAACCTGGTTTATAAAAACCTGAACATCTTTCGCGGCGGTGAGGTATTGACACTGAAACTTTCAGGCGGACTCGAATGGCAGCAGGGAGGGGGAAAAAGAAACGATGTGTTTTTGTTTTTCAACACCATCGAAACAGGTGCCGAAGCCTACATTGATTTCCCGAAATTTCTCCTTCCCGTTTCGCAGGACAAGATACCAAAACTTCTGAAACCCAAAACCTCCATCAGGGTGGGGATCAATTACCAAAACCGTCCCGATTACAAAAGGTACATCTCAAATCTTTCCTTCGGGTATTACTGGAGGGCCAAATCATTCCGGAACCACCGTTTCATTCCCATAGAGGTCAACTCGGTATCCATTTTTCCGGATTCGGCTTTTATCAAAAAGATCATTGAGCTGAACGACCCGAGGCTTACGAATCAGTACTCCGATCATTTTATTATGATCACGAAATACAGTTATATCTACAACAATCAACAAAGAGGAAAAATAAAGAATTTCAAGTATTTAAGATGGAACATCGAAACGGGCGGCAACCTGCTTCAACTGATCAAGAACCTGTCGAATGCACCGAAAAATGAAGACGATTATTATACGGTGATGAACATTCCCTATGCCCAATATGTCCGTTCCGACATTGATTACAGGCATTATTTTGCGTTGAGCAGTCAGAATACATTTGTGGCCAGGGCGATGCTCGGTGTGGGTGTGCCTTACGGCAATTCGCCCAGCCTTCCTTTTGAAAAGGGGTTTTATTCCGGAGGGGCCAACGGCATGCGCGGCTGGGAATACCGCGATCTGGGCCCCGGCGGTTTCAGGGATAGTTCGGGGGCTTATTTTGAACGAATGGGCGACATTACATTCGGTGCCAATCTGGAATACCGCTTCCCGGTTTACAGTTTTCTCAAAGGCGCTGTCTTTATGGATTTCGGGAATATCTGGTTACTTTACTCAAGCACCACTTTCCCCGGCGGCAAATTTTCGTTCAACAAATTTTTAGGTGAAATTGCCGTTGACGGCGGCCTGGGCGCCCGCCTTGATTTCGATTTTTTCATTTTCAGGGTGGATGCTGCCGTCGCCCTCAAAGACCCCTCCTACCCCGCGGGTGAGCGCTGGCAGTTCAACCATCTGCAAATCAAACAGGTAATCTGGAATTTCGGGATCGGTTACCCCTTCTGATGTTGCTGACACTGATCAAATCATTGACCTTGCCCTATCAAAAGCCTTTTGTATCCCGTCGGGATTTTTGCCTCCGGCTGTGGCAAAATGAGGCTGACCGCCGCCACCACCTTTGATTTCGCGGGCAATTTCGCGAACGATCTGCCCGGCATTCAAACCTTTTTCTTTGGTCAGATTATCCGAGATCATCACCGTAAGGTTGGCTTTACCGGCGTTTTCGGTACCCAGTACAAGGAACAGATCTTCCACGATGTCTTTCATCTGAAAGGCCAGGTCACGGGCCGTTTGCATGTCGCCGTCAAACTTGTAAGCAATAAAGTTGATGCCGTTGATATTTTCAGCCCCGGCTTTCAGATCATATTTCAACGAAGCGATTTTTTCCCGTTTAAGATGTTCTACGGTTTTTTCAAGCTCTTTCTTCTCATCGGAAAGTGCATGAACGGCTTTCAGGATGTCTTTCGGGTTTTTCAGGATTTCTTTCAGGTCATTGATCAAATCCTCCTGATCGTAAAGCAAATCTTCCACTTTGTCGGCCGTAACGGCTTCTATCCTGCGAATGCCGGCAGCCACAGCCGATTCGGAAACGATCTTGAACATCCCTATTTGTCCTGTTGCCGGAACATGCGTTCCGCCACACAGCTCCACCGAATATTCAGGATCGAAAGTGATCACCCTGACATACTCACCGTATTTCTCGCCGAACAATGCGGCAGCACCCATGGCTTTGGCCTCATCAATCGGGACGTCCCGCTGTTCAACCAAACGAATGTTTTCACGAATCTTTGCATTTACCATTCGCTCCACCGCCCTGATCTCTTCATCCGTCAGTTTGGCAAAATGCGAAAAGTCGAACCGCAGGCGGTTTTCGTCAACCAGCGAACCGCGCTGCTCCACATGCGTGCCCAACACGCGTTTGAGCGCCGTATGCATCAGATGCGTGGCACTGTGGTTGTTCATGGTCATCCGCCGTTTTTCCCGATCGACCTTTGCCGTAAAAACAGCCCCGGGATCGGCGGGAAGCTTTTCGGTAATATGAATGATCAGATCGTTCTCCTTCTGGGTATCCTCTACGGCAATGGCCTCATCATCGTTTTGCAAAACGCCCCGGTCGCCCACCTGACCACCCGACTCGGCATAAAACGGCGTTTGGTTCAACACGATCTGATAATACTGTTTTTTCTTTGTTTTGATTTTTCTGTATTTCACGATCTCGGCATCCGCTTCCAAGGTTTCGTAACCGAGGAACAGGGTTTCGTCTTTCCCCGGATGAACCGTGATCCAATCGTCGGTATCAATTTCAGCCGCATGACGCGAACGGTTTTTTTGCGCTTCAAGACCTTTGTTGAAGCCTTCCATATCCACCGTAAAACCCTTTTCACGGGCCATCAACTGCGTCAGGTCAACCGGGAAGCCATAAGTGTCAAACAATTCGAAAGCAAAATCACCGTCAATGACTCCCGAGCCGGGATGCTCGGCAAGATACTGCTCAAACCGCCTGATCCCCTGCGAGAGGGTTTTCAAAAACGATTGCTCCTCTTCGAGGATCACCTTTCTGATGAGTGTTTCCTGAGCAACCAGTTCGGGATAAAAAGCGCCCATTTGTTCTACAAGAACAGGCACCAGTTTGTTGATAAAGGGGTCTTTAAGGTTGAGGAATGTAAACCCGTAACGTACGGCACGGCGCAAGATACGGCGAATAACATATCCGGCTTTGTTGTTGGACGGCAACTGTCCGTCGGCAATGGCAAAAGCCACGGCCCGCACATGATCGGCCACCACCCGCATGGCAATGTCGGTTTTTTCGTCAACGCCGTATTTCACTCCGGCAATCTCACCGATAACCTTAATCAGCGGCTGAAACACATCCGTATCGTAATTTGATTTTTTGCCCTGAAGGGCCATGGTAAGCCGTTCGAAACCCATTCCTGTATCCACATGCTTGCTGGGAAGCGGCACCAGCTTGCCATCGGCCATCCGGTTGAATTCGATAAATACCAGATTCCAAACTTCAATCACCTCGGGATGATCCTGATTTACCAGTTCCCGCCCCGGCGTTTTCCGCTTTTCTTCGGCGCTCCTCAAGTCAATATGGATTTCGCTGCACGGCCCGCAGGGACCGGTGTCGCCCATCTCCCAGAAATTATCCTTTTTATTGCCAAATAAAATCCGCTCTTCGGGAACGATTTTCAGCCAATGGTTGTATGCTTCTTCATCTTTTCCCAGTCCGTCGCGTTCGTCACCGCCAAAAACGGTCACGTAAAGATCACCCTTGGTGAGGCCATACCTGTCGGTCAGCAACTCCCATCCCCATTCGATGGCCTCTTTTTTGAAATAATCGCCAAAAGACCAGTTGCCCAGCATCTCGAACATGGTATGGTGATAGGTATCGTGCCCCACCTCTTCCAGATCGTTGTGCTTGCCGGAAACCCGCAAACACTTCTGACTGTTGGCAACACGGGGATATTTTACCGGTGAATTTCCGAGAAAAATATCTTTGAACTGATTCATCCCTGCATTGGTGAACATCAGGGTCGGATCGTTCTTCACCACCATTGGAGCCGAGGGGACGATCTTATGTTGTTTTTCCTTAAAAAAATCTAAAAACGTTTTTCGTATGACAGAAGATTCCATAAATATCAGGTTATTAACATTTTCGGTTGATTACTCATCCATAAAGAGCTTGCAAAATTAGTTTTTTTGATTAATTTTGCAGCCGGTTAATAAAATGCCTTCACACATTTATGGCAAAAAAGAAATATTTTTTCAATCCGGCATCACTTTCTTTCGAAGAGGTTGAAAGGCCGCTGAAAAAGAAAATCGGGCGATGGATAGTCATTTTAGCCATTGCTTTTGTTTACGGATTGCTGGTTTTGTTGTTCGGATACAACATCTTTGATTCGCCGAAAGAAAAAGCGCTGAAACGGGAGCTTGCCGAGATGAAGTTCCAGTATGATGTGTTGAACGACAGGCTTGATCAGGTTTCGGCAGTGCTGGACGATTTGCAGGAACGAGACGATAACATTTACCGCGTGATCTTTGAAGCGGAGCCCATCCCTGCATCTGTTCGCAAGGCAGGATTCGGGGGCGTTGACCGTTATGCAAAACTGGACGGATACAAAAACTCCAACATCCTGATATCAACCACCAAACGACTCGATCAAATCACCAGCCAGTTGGTGGTACAATCCAAATCGTATGATGAGGTTTACAAGATGGCATTGAACAAAGCGGATTTTCTTGCGGCAATGCCGGCAATACAACCCATCAACAATAAAAACCTCAAACGGCTTTCATCTTACTACGGTTACCGGATGGACCCTTTCTACAAAGTGATGAAGTTTCACGAAGGGGTGGATTTTTCGGCCCCGGAAGGCACCGAGATTTATGCAACGGGAAACGGAACCGTGGTTAAGGTCAAGCACTCCAAAAGAAGCTATGGCAACAGCATCCTGATAGACCACGGATACGGATACCAGACTTTTTACGCCCATTGCAAAAAAATTCTCGTTAAAAAAGGCCAGAAAGTAAAACGCGGTCAGGTGATCGCAACGGTTGGAAACACCGGCAAATCCACCGCCCCGCACCTTCATTATGAAGTGAGGAAAAACGGAAAAGCCATCAATCCGATCAACTTTTTCTTCAACGACCTCACACCCGAAGAATACGAACAGATCCTCCAGCTTTCGGCCATGCCCGCACAAACCCTGGACTAACAAGCCCCAATGACGGACAAAATCTATTATACCATCGGTGAAGTTGCAAAAATGTTTGATGTGAAAACTTCACTCATTCGTTTTTGGGAAAAGGAGTTCGACATCATTCAACCGAAAAAAAACAAAAAAGGCAACCGGCTTTTCACACCCCGGGACGTGGAGAATTTCCGGATCATCTATCATCTTGTGAAAGAAAGAGGCTTTACCCTGCAAGGGGCAAAAGACAAACTGAATGAGAACAAAGAGGATGTGATCAACAAAGTGGAAATTGTCAAATCATTGAAAACCATCAGAAAATTCCTTGAAGACCTGAAAAAAGAACTTTGAATTTTCAAATTTAAGAAAAACTATCTTTGTAGTTTTAATTTCATACAAAACTAAAATCACTATGATGAAAAATCTCATTTTTCTACTTGTTTTACTTACGTTCACAACCGGTTTGCGGTCTCAAACAAAAAACATCAACCCAGACCCTGACGGGGATCCGTGGATTGTCGGCGGATTGCGCGAACTCACTCCCGAAGATTACGAAATGCTGGCCAAAGTGCCGCAATGGAAACCCGAAAAACCTGCCACATCAAAAGATTTGCCGTTGCAGGTTGACAATACGATCAATCCGTGGTTCAGGCCGGTATTTTCTCAAAGCGGCGGTTCGTGTGCCCAGGCCAGCGGCATCGGTTATCATTTTACTTACGAAATGGACTACGAACGGAATTTGAACGCCGGGCTTCCCGAAAACCAATATCCGACGCACTACACATGGGATTTTTTGAACGGCGGTGTGGGCGGAGGCTCCTGGTATTTCGACGGGTGGCTCATTCTGAAAGCCGGAGGTTGCCCCACCGTGGCGGCCTATGGCGGAATGGCGGCGGGCGGCGACCGCAGGTGGATGTCAGGTTACGACCTGTACCATGACGCCATGGCCAACAGGACACTGGAATTTTACGGCATTGACGTGAGCACTTACGAAGGGCTTGCCAACCTGAAACAATGGCTTTGGTCGCGTGACGGCGGCACACTGCCGGGCGGACTGGCCAACTTTGCCGCCGGTATCGGTTCGGCAACCATGTCGAACCTGCCATCGGGGACACCGCAAGCCGGAAAGCCCGTCATCATTCAGTGGGGCACCACTGCCGACCACGCCATGACATTTGCAGGTTACGACGACGAGATTTGCTACGACTTCAACAACGACGGACAATACACCACCGATATAGATATTAACAACGACGGCGTGATTGATATGCGCGACTGTGAAATAGGCGGCATGCTGATGGTTAACTCCTGGGGGCCGGGATGGGGCTTCGGCGGAAAAGCCTATGTGATGTACAAGTTGCTTGCCGACGCCATGGAACAAGGAGGCATCTGGAACAACGCGGTGCACATTGTCAGGGCAAAACCGGATGCACAAACCCTTGTGACCGTCAAAACCACCATCAAGCATACCTCAAGGAACAAACTGAAGATCATGGCCGGCATTGCAACAAACCCGGATGCGGAAAAACCGGAGTTCACCAAAAGCTTTCCCATGTTCAACTTTCAGGGAGGTGATTATTACATGCAGGGCGGAAACTCCAACGCCGACAAAACCATCGAAATCGGACTGGATATCACCGACCTGCTTACCTATGTTACCCCGGGACAGGAAGCAAGGTTCTTTTTGCAGGTCGTGGAACAGGACCCCGATTTTGCAGGCGACGGAGAGGTGATCAGCTTTTCCATCATTGATTACACCAACGGAACGGAAGAGGTGATCAGCGACCAGACCGATATCCCCATTGCCAATAACGACACCACCCTGCTTTGGGTTAACAAGGCCGTTGATTTTAACAAAGTAAACATCATTACCGAAGCCCTCGATCCGGGTGTTGTATTCGAAGATTACAGCTATCAGCTTGAGGCAGCCGACGGAACAGCTCCTTACCACTGGTCGTACAAACTGGATTTTTCGGAAGAACAGATCACGGCGGATTTTCCTGCCATCACCACAAACCAGCTCACGCCCACCAATGATGACGACGGTTATGTTATCCAAAACATCAATTTCAACTTTCCCTTTTACGGCAAAACTTACAACGAACTGACGGTTTTAACCGACGGAGCCATCACCTTCGACGGTAAATTCAGCTACATCAGAGACAATATGGCCATCATCAGCAACCAATGCATTGCGGCCTATTGTTCCGACCTGATGATCTATCCCGGACAGGGAGACGGCATGTTTTACGAAGGCGACGACACCCACGCAACTTTCCGTTGGAAAACTTCCAAATACGATGACCCAGGTTTTGATCTGGATGCAGCTATCACACTCTTTGCCGACGGAACCATCCGGTTCTTTTACGGCGACAACATCACCCCTTCCACCGACTGGGGATCGGGTGTGTCGGCCGGCGACGGAACCAGCTACCTCATCTCCGCCATTTCCGGCAACATCGCCATCCCGGAAGAATACGCCTCGGAAATAAGCTGCGACCCTTTCCCCATGGGGATGAATATCACGAACGACGGTATTTTTTACGGAACGCCCACTCAACCCGATATGACCTGGAACATCACGTTTATGGTCACCGATTACAACAACATCTCCAGTTTAAAAACACTGGTTTTCACCACTTCATACGTTGGCACGGACGAAATACAGCCCGTCGCAGAACAAGATATTTCGGTCAGCCCGAATCCGTTTTCAAACCATTTCAACATCAGGATCAACGGCCCGGCGGATAATTACCTGTTGCAACTTTACAATGCCAACGGAAAGAAGATACAAACGGTTTTCGACGGTTACGCCCGGCAAGGAACAACCGTCACACTAAACACCAACACCATAAACGGACTCACACCGGGAGTTTATTTCCTGCAATGGCAGGGAAATTCCCGTTCGGGTACGGTAAAAATGATCTATTCGAAATAACCTGTAAACCGCGATGGTTTTTAACATTTTAGGCGATTAAAAAATTTATGATTCACGGATTAAAAAATAAGATTCAAACAGCCCTGACCGCATTGTTCATTCTGTCGGCTGCCTTTATGATATCTTGCGAAAAGAGCGCATTTTACGACCGTTCGGCCGACATCAGCGAAAAGGGCTGGCAAGAAGATTCCGTTAAAGTTTTTGATGATGTGACGGTTGACGATACCGTTTCACCTTTTGACTTTTACATCAGCGTAAGAAACACTACAGACTACCGGTACAGCAATCTTTATATTTTCTTACACACCGCATTGCCCGGCGGACGCTCAACTGTTGACACCCTTGAGTTGATCCTTGCCGACAGCAAAGGAAAATGGTACGGCAAAGGTTTCGGGCACATCAGGGACAACCGGATTTTGATAAGGAAGGATTTGAAATTTCCCCGCAAAGGGAAATATCGGTTCGGTATTCAACAGGCCATGCGACAGGACGATCATGTACTGGAAGGAATAAAAAGCATCGGCATCAGAATTGAAAGATCAAATTAAGGAAATAATCGCGGGTATTATATTAATTCGGATGAATAAACGTTGTGGAGTAGAAGCCTTTAATAAGCAGAACACACTTGCCTGAAAATGGAAGATAAAAACAGGAAACAGGAAAATCCGGCCTCTGACAACAACAGGGAGGAGAGTCATTTTGAAGCTGCGGGATACGGATCGCATATTGACGAACCGCACGAAAGCGACGACGCGGCAAAGCCCCGTCAACACGAGCCAGATGCAATACATGGAGAACAAGCGGAGGACATTCTTGGAGGAGAACCGTCAGCCGCCGACATTTTGGAAGAAGACCTGAAAAAGCGCAGGACACAACGAAAGTACATCCGCTGGTTCTGGGCACTTCTGATCTTGATTGCTCTGGGCATCGGCATGATGTTTTTCGGCATTTCCATGGGTTGGTTCGGCTTCATGCCTTCCTTTGAGGAGCTGGAAAACCCCAAAACATTCCTGGCATCCGAGATCTATTCGCACGACGAAAAACTTTTGGGCACCTATTACGTCGAAAACCGCAGCAAAGTAAACTTCAACGATATCTCCCCTTACCTGATCAATGCCCTTGTGGCAACCGAAGACGCCCGGTTTTACAAACATTCGGGCATTGACATCAAAGCGCTGGGGCGTGTGATGTTCGGCGCTTTGTCGGGTCAGGACAAAGGCGGTGGCAGTACAATTACGCAGCAACTGGCCAAAAACCTCTTTCCCCGTGAATACAACCAGTCGAAGCTGCAGTTGGTTTTCAGAAAATTCAAAGAGTGGGTGATCGCCGTCAAACTCGAAAAGCGTTACAGCAAGCAGGAGATCATTGCGATGTACCTGAACAAATTTGATTTTTTGAACCTTGCCGTGGGCATTAAATCGGCTTCGCGCGTTTACTTCAGCACCACACCCCGTGACCTGAACATTAACCAGTCGGCCACCCTTGTGGGAATGGTGAAAAATCCCTCGCTGTACAATCCGTTGCGCAGACCCGAACTGACGCTGAAACGCCGCAATGTGGTGCTTTCGCAAATGGTCAAGTACGGTTACTTGTCGCCCGAAATTGCCGATTCGGTCAAGCAACTCCCGCTGGAACTGAAATTTCAAAAGGTAGATCACAACCTCGGCACGGCCACCTACTTCAAGGAATTTCTTCGCGGACAAATGGCCGTGTGGTGCAAAAATCATTACAAGCCCGACGGAACACCCTACGACCTTTACCGTGACGGCTTACGCATTTTCACCACCATTGATTCGCGCATGCAGAAATATGCCGAAGAAGCGGTGAAAGAACACCTTGCCGAAGACCTTCAGCCGGCATTTTTCGCACACTGGAAAGGCTACAAATATGCGCCGTTCGTATTCAACCCCGACACCATCAAAGAGCAGGTTGAAAACATCATGAAGAGGGCCATGCATCGCAGCGAAAGATACCGCAAACTGAAAAAAGCCGGCATGGACGAAGATTCCATTGTTAAGATTTTCAACACTCCCGTGGCGATGACGGTCTTTTCGTGGAGCGGTGATATTGATACGGTGATGACGCCCATGGATTCCATCCGCTATTTCAAATTTTTCCTTAATGCGGGTTTGATGTCCGTTGACCCGCCCACCGGACAGGTAAGGGCCTATGTTGGCGGTATTGATTACAAATATTTCAAATACGACCATGTGACCCAGGCCAAACGGCAGGTGGGAAGTACCTTCAAGCCGTTCCTTTACACGCTGGCCATGCAGGAAGGCGCCGCCACGGGAGAGTTTTCTCCCTGCACCAAAGTTCCCAATGTTCAGGTAAGCATCGAATTGCCCGACGGCACTTACTGGACGCCCAAAAATTCTTCCCGCGAAAAACAGGGTGAGATGGTGACCCTCAAATGGGCGCTGGCACACTCGGTCAACTGGGTTTCGGCCTATTTGATGAAACGCTTTTCGCCCATGGCAGTCATTCAGATGGCAAGAAAAATGGGTGTCACCTCGGACATTCCGCCGGTACCGGCCATTGCGCTGGGCACACCCGACCTGTCGTTGTACGAAATGGTGGGCGCCGTGAACACCTTTGCCAATCGCGGCATTTTTGTAAAGCCCTATTTCGTGACCCGCATCGAGGACAAATTCGGCAACGTCATCGAAAGTTTCGAACCGCAAACCAACGAAGCCATGGATGAACAGTCGGCTTATCTGATGCTGAAACTGATGCAGGGTGTCGTGGAAACGGGTACCGGAATCCGGTTGAAGTACAAGTACGGGTTCCGCAACGAGATTGCCGGCAAAACGGGCACCACACAAAACCAATCCGACGGCTGGTTCATGGGCATCACACCGCAACTGACCACAGGTATCTGGGTGGGCTGCGAAGACCGCAGCGCACACTTTCGCTCCATTTCGCTCGGACAGGGTGCCAACATGGCGTTGCCCATCTGGGCGCTTTACATGCAACGGGTTTATGCCGACACAAGCCTGCACATCACCAAAGCACCCTTCCCGATGCCTTCCAAGCCCCTCACCGTTGAGATTGATTGCGAAAAATATGAACAGCAACAACAAAACGATTTCTTCGTTGATCCTGACGATTTCTGATCGTTTGCAAAGCACTGAAACATTGGGATGATTTGTTATTGTACAATGCATCCCGGAATAATTTTATCTTTGTGCCGCTTATGAAAATGAAAATTTCAGCTTTCAAAGGAATGAGGTTTTTCAACCGTCCCGGCTTTTCAAAAATAGCCATCATCATCGTCATTGTTGTCATTGCCTACATGGACAACAACTTTGGGTTTTGGAAAGATCAAAACAGGGTGATCATCAGCGATGTGTATTCTTATTACGCTTACCTTCCCGTAACGTTCATTTACCACGACATTGATCTGGAAAAACTTGAAAACGGATTTTATTACGGAGATCAGCTTATTACATGGCCCAAGCAAACGCCCATCGGCAAAAAGATCATCATCACAAGCATGGGGATGTCTTATCTCTATTTTCCGTTTTTCATTGTAGCCCACTGGCTCTCGCCCGCCCTGGGCTATCCGGCATCGGGATACAGCCCGCCATACCGGTTTGCCCTGATCTTGAGCTCTTTTGTTTACCTGATCATCGGATTGATATTTCTCCGGAAATTAATGCTGAAATATTTTTCGGAAAACATCACGGGAGTCATTCTTTTGATCTTGCCTTTGGCGACAAATATGCTTTGGTACACCGTGGTGGAATCGCCGATGTCGCACGTTTATAACTTTGCTTTGATCTCCGTGTTTCTCTATCTGACCGACCGCTGGCACGAAGACAAAACCATGCTGCAAACCGTGTTTCTGGGTTTAATATCAGGACTTGTTGCCCTGATACGTCCCACCAACATCCTGATATTGCTCGTGTTTGTTTTTTGGGATGTGAAAACATGGAAAGAATTTACCGGCAGGATTGTTCTGTTTTTCAATAAATGGAAACATATTGTGGTAATGATGATCGCCTTTTTTCTGGTGTGGATACCACAATTGCTTTACTGGAAAATGCAGGCGGGTCAGTATTTTTATTTTTCCTATCCCGACGATCAGGGATTCTTTTTCGGCAATCCCCAGATACTCGGGACTTTGTTTTCGTGGCGCAAAGGATGGCTGCTTTACACGCCGGTGATGATCTTTGCATTTCTGGGTCTGCCCGTTTTATGGAAAAGCTACCGGAAATTTTTCTTCCCGGTGGTCATTTTTATGGCAGTCAACATTTATGTTTTGTCGTCGTGGTGGGATTGGTGGTTTGGCGGCGGGTTCGGCCTGCGGGCATATATTGATATGTACGGTTTGATGGCGCTGCCCATGGCGGCATTCCTCACATGGACAATACACCGGAAAAGGGTGGTTAAATATGCTTTGATCACTGTGTTTGTTTTGGTTACCTTGCGAAGCACATTCCATTTTGCTCAATATCATTACGGTGCCATACACTGGGTGGCCATGACCAAAGAGGCTTACCTCGATTCGTTCTGGAGGATCAGGCCGTCGGAAAATTTCAAAAACCTGATCCGTGAGCCCGACTACGATCTGGCAAGAAAAGGAATTTATAAATATGCCGATGAAAAGGAAAACAACAAATCAGAAAAGGAGTGATTGAACAGGATGTATAAAAATCAGATCATCGGGGTGGTTATTCCGGCATACAATGCCAACAAACATTTAAGACAAGTGATCGAAGGGCTTCCGGAGTTCATTGATCATATCATTGTGGTGGATGACCAATGTCCGCAAAACTCCGGGGAGATCGCAGGGAAGATGGCCGAAAGCGATCAGCGCATCGTTGTGATACGCCATACCGAGAACAAGGGTGTGGGCGGTGCAATGGTTACCGGCTACAAGAAAGCGCTGGAGCTTAAATGCGACATCATTGTGAAAATGGACAGCGACGACCAGATGGACCCGGCCTACATTCCCGATCTGATCAAACCCATTGCCAAAGGAAAAGCCGGATATGCCAAAGGCAACCGGTTTGTTGATTTCACGGCATTGCGTTCCATGCCCCGTTTCCGGCTGATCGGCAACAGCGCTCTGTCATTCATGGTGAAAGCCTGTTCGGGCTACTGGAACATGATGGACCCCACCAACGGCTATACCGCCATAAGCCGCAAGGTGCTGGAAAAGATCAACCTCGACAAACTTTCGAACAGGTATTTTTTTGAAACCGACATGCTGATCCGGCTCAACATCCAAAACACCGTTGTCAGGGATGTCCCTATTCCGGCAAGGTACGGCGACGAAGAGAGCTCGCTCAGCATCAGGAACACCCTGCTGCGCTTTCCGGTTTTGCTCCTGAAAGGACTCACCAAACGCTTCATTCTGAAATATCTGATCTACGATTTCAACATGGCTTCGGTTTATACCCTGACGGGAATGCCCATGTTGCTTTGGGGGTTGTTCTTCGGCCTGTACAAATGGATCGAAAATTCCGTGAACAATGTGGCCACACCCACGGGAACCATCATGCTTTCGGTTTTGCCGCTGATCCTCGGCACCCAGTTTATCATTGCCGCCATCAATATCGACATCAACTCCACCCCCAAATAGCTTGGCTTTTTTAATTGGCGACAGCCATTAATTTCACAACCGTTTCGGCGAAAATAACAGTTCGGAAGTCCTTATATCTTCAATTTTTTTGACCCGCCACCACAATGACAAATTCGCCTTTTACGACATGATCGCGAAAGTAAGCGGCAACACCGGCCAGAGTTCCCCTTACGGTTTCTTCATAAACCTTCGTCAATTCCCTCGAAACCGATACTTTACGGTCGTTGCCAAAATATTCGGCCAACTGGTCAAGGGTTTTCAGCAGCCGGTGCGGCGACTCATAAAAAACGACGGTATAGGGTAAATTCATCAAAAATTGCAGTCGCGAGTGCCTTCCTTTTTTGGGCGGCAAAAACCCTTCGAAAACGAACTTGTCGCACGGGAGGCCCGAATTGACCAGTGCCGGGACGAATGCGGTTGCTCCGGGCAAGGTCTCCACAGGGATTTGCTGTTCGATGCAGGCTCTCACCAGCATAAAACCGGGGTCGGAAATGCCGGGTGTGCCGGCATCGGTCACCAGCGCCGCCTGCTCTCCGTGCAAAATCCTTTCCGTTATTTTGGCTGTGATTTTATGCTCGTTGTGCTGGTGATAAGCCACAACAGGTTTGGAAATCCCGTAATGCTTCAGCAGCAAACCCGAAGTACGGGTATCTTCCGCAAGGATAAAATCAACTTCCCCGAGAACCTTTACGGCCCGCATGGTCATATCTTCGAGATTGCCAATGGGCGTGGGTACGATAAATAGTTTCGACATCATTTAATTTCCGAATAATATGAATAAATTTTTAAATGCGTTTAAAGATAGGTATTTTTGCCCACCCGTATTAAAAAAGAATAATAATGAATCATTTTAAACATAAAATAACAGTTTATTTACCGCTATTATTTGCCCTGGTGCTGCTTGCGGGCATCATGCTGGGAATGCGGCTGACACCGGGTTCTTCCGGCGACCAAAGGATATTTTCCATCGACCTGTCGGGTTACGACAAGGTGAGCGACATCATCTCCTTTATTGCCCACGACTATGTGGACACGGTGAATGTTGACGAGATACAGGACGAGGCCATCGTTGAATTGCTGAAAAACCTCGACCCTCATTCGCAATACATTCCCGCCAGCGAATTTGACGAAGTGAACGAACCGTTGAAGGGCAATTTCGAAGGCATCGGCGTTCAGTTCAGGATCGAAAAAGATACGGTGATGGTTGTTTTGCCGATTTCGGGAGGGCCTTCTGAAAGGGTCGGCATCAAAGCCGGCGACAGGATCGTGATCGTTGACGGCGATACCATTGCCGGCATCGGCATCAACAACGACGAAGTGATGAAAAGGCTGAAAGGGCCGCGAAACACAAAAGTGGAGGTGGGCATCGTAAGACGCAACACTCCGGGAATACTGGATTTTACCATCAAACGCGATGTCATCCCCACCTATAGCCTGGATATTGCCTACATGGTCAACGATTCGGTGGGGTACATCAAGCTCAACAAATTTTCGGCCACCACGGCAAAAGAGATGCGCAAAGCGCTGCGCGAGCTGAACGACCGGGGCATGAAAGAGCTTATCTTCGACTTGCGCGGCAATGCCGGCGGATACCTGCAGGCTGCCATTGATGTTGCCGATGAATTTTTGAAGAACGGCAAACTCATTGTCTATACCGAAGGAAAAAACCGCCCCCGTGATTACGCCTATGCCACGGACAGGGGCAGTTTTGAGGAGGGCAGGCTCATCGTTTTGATTGACGAAGGTTCGGCCTCGGCCAGCGAAATTGTTGCCGGTGCCATTCAGGACAACGACCGCGGCATCATCATGGGACGGCGTTCGTTCGGCAAAGGACTGGTGCAGGAGCAAATGAACCTGAACGACGGCTCGGCATTGAGGCTTACGGTGGCGCGCTACTACACTCCCACGGGACGTTGTATCCAGAAGTCCTACGCCAACGGCACGGAAGAGTATTACAAAGAATTTCACGACCGGTTCATTAACGGGGAAGTGCAACATGCCGACAGCATCCACTTTGATGACTCCCTGAAGTTTGTCACACCCGGCGGAAAGGTGGTTTACGGCGGCGGTGGCATCATGCCCGATGTTTTTGTCCCGGTTGAAATGGACGACCACCTTGCTTATTACAACAGACTGATCAACCGCGGGATCATTTACGATTACGCTTTTGAATATACCGATGCCCACCGTGACAAACTTTCGGAGTATAAAAATCCGGAAAATTTCGACAGGCATTTTTCCATCACAGATACGATCTTTTCCGGTCTCATTGAATATGCTGCCGAAAACGGAGTTGAAAAAAACGAAGGAGATATACAAGCCAGAAAAGATGACATTAAAATATTGCTCAAGGCGCTTATCGCAAGGAATGTTTTTGACAATGATGGATTTTACCCGATCTATCACCGGAAGGACGACACGTTTCAACAGGCACTTAAGATGATGAATGAAGGAACGAGGGAACGATAGAACGAAGGGAACGAAGCGATGATGGGCTCTTGGGAGGCAAAACTAACCAACATGTTGTTGAAGTTTAAAGTAAAAAGGCAAAAGTAAAAAGGCGAAAGTTTGGC
>JAOZMX010000065.1:13201-17440 GCA_029934065.1 Bacteroidales bacterium | reverse complement strand
AAGATTCGAAAACGAAATCTTGATCACCGGATGCTTTTCCCATTTTATCTTGTCGTAAATCCACAGACCTTTGAACAATTCCCTGTTTCCCAGAAAAATCTCTTTAATGGTGTTCAACAGTAGCGATTTACCGAAACGGCGGGGTCGGGAGAGGAAGTAATACGAAGCCGAGTTCAGCAAGTTGTAGATATGCTGCGTTTTATCAACATATAAAAAATTACCTTTGATCAATTTAGAGAATTCCTGTATGCCGATAGGTAGCTTTTTCATTGGTGTTATTTTTGAGCAAATATATGAAAAAAAGCGCAAAAAGTTGTGATGAATCTTAAATTTCACTCATTTCAAAAACCAGTGCACCCCAGGCATCAATCTCTGTTTCAAGGCCTTTTTCGACCAGTTCTTTGGCCTCTACCGTCAAACTTATCCTGTTCCAGAACAATTCGGTGAACCGAAAGTTTGCTGTGCTTTCCAACCCCATCTCACCGAGCGCATGTTCCGGTATTTTAATTCTGATCCGGTAGCTGTTCTCTCGGTCGAAATTAACCGCGAAGAGCAATCTTCGGTTTTCGGCATAGCGGAGATAAGTGTAAATCCTCTCTCTGTTCAAAAAATGCTCATTCGTATTGACCCACATCAAATCGTAAAATTTCCCTTTGCTGACGGCTTCGTTGTGAAGGGAAAGGTAAAGTAGTTTTTGATAGAACCTCCGGAGGCTTTTTTGAGCGGCTGTCAATTTTTCACCGTCAAACTTTCCGTTGTTCATCCAACGCTGGAGTTCAGGAATGTTGTAGTAGTCGTAGATGGTTGTTCGGCCGTCGTCGCCGCTGAACCCGGATGTGCCTTCGGCGGGTTCGCCCACCTCCTGTCCCGCATAAATCATCACAGGCCCTGTGTTCAATGTCGCAGCTACCGTCATTGCAGGGAGAGCGGCTTTCGGATTGTTTGCAAAATACTTTGATGCAATCCGGACTTCGTCGTGATTTTCCAGAAAACGCAGCATATTGGCGTCAATCCCTGCCAAAACCTGCCAGCAGCCGGTGAGTGCCCGTGCGGAAGTGTTATGGGTCAGGATGCGCTTAATGGTGTCGTAGAGGCCCACTTTATCATACAAAAAATCGAATCCGCCGCGGTGCAGATAATTATGGTATTCAAACGGATTGTAGATTTCGGCGATAAAGATCACATCCGGAAAATTTTTCTTCACTTTGCCAATGGCCCATTCCCAAAATTCAACGGGAACCATCTCCGCCATATCGCAGCGGAATCCGTCAATTTTTTTTCCTGCCCAGAACATCAGGATATTCAGCATTTTGTGCCATGTGTCGGGAGTGGGAGAGAAGTAACTTTTTTTATTGTCTTGATAGTCCACTCCATAATTCAGCTTTACCGTTTCGTACCAGTCGTTTTTGCCGGGATGTGACGAAAAGCAATCGTTACCGGTTACTTTGGCCGGAAATTCGCGGTACGCTTCTTCCGGAATTTCTCCATGGAGGGTTTTCAGCCATTCGATGTCATCCGGCAACTTAAATTCCTCTCCCGGCAAATAGTAGAAGTTGTTTTGCGGGTCAAAGCTTTTTGTGGTGTCGTCGTTTTCCCCGAAATTGTCCTTGTCGGAACGGTAACGGCGAAACAGATGATTGGGGACAAAATCAATGATCACCTTAAGCCCCGCTTTGTGGGTCCGCTCGATCAGATCATCCAGTTCCTCCGTTCTTTTGTTGACATCAACGGCCAGATCGGGATCAGCGTCGTAGTAATTTTTTATGGCATAGGGCGAACCGGCGCGGCCTTTTACCAGTGCCGGATGGTCTTTGAGGATGCCGTATTTTTCGTAGGATGTGAGTTTTGCATGTTGAATGATGCCCGTGTACCAAATGTGTGTGATGCCGAGGTCGCGAATTTCCTGCAAGGCTTTCGGTGTGAAATCCGCAAATTTGCCGACACCGTTTTCTTCAAGGGTGCCGTTGGGTTTGCAACGGGTGTTTTTGTTGCCGAAAAGACGGGGCAGCACCTGATAAATACTGATTTTTGTTTCCATGGTTATCGGCTGTAAATTTGTGTAAGTCGTGCCAGCCACCGGGCGTGTTCTTCCGTTAGTTGCTCCTCCGTGAAACGCCATTGCCAGTTGCCCGAAGGGGTTCCCGGTGTGTTCATCCTTGCTTCGCTTCCTGCTTCCAGCAAGTCCTGCAAGGGAATAAGTGCCATTGAGGCTACCGAAGACCATGCAAGGCGGATGAGTTTTTTCACCACGTTTTTGCTGTACGAATCGGTGTATTCCAATACTTTGTGTTTGATTGGCTTTTCCAGGTTTTTGTACCAGCCGGCCAGGGTGTCGTTATCGTGTGTTCCGGTATAAACCACAAAATTCCGGTCGTAATTGTGCGGGAGGTATTCGTTGCCATGGTCCGAATGAAAGGCGAATTGCAGTATTTTCATCCCCGGAAACTCAAATTCATTTCTCAAGGCCTCTACTTCAGGAGTGATGATCCCGAGGTCTTCGGCAATCACCGGCAAATCTCCCATTTTCTTCCGCAGCGTATCGAACAACTCCATGCCGGGCGCTTTTACCCATTCGCCGTTGATGGCGGTTTCTTCTCCGTAAGGCACTGCCCAGTATGCTTCAAATCCCCGGAAATGATCTATCCGTACAAGGTCGAACATTTCCAGTGATGCCTGCATGCGTTTGTGCCACCAGGTGAATCCGTTGGCTTTCATGTATTCCCAGTTGTACAACGGATTGCCCCATAACTGGCCGGTTTCGCTGAAATAATCGGGTGGCACACCGGCCACCTTCATCGGTTTGCGGTTGCTGTCAAACTGAAAATATTTCGTATCGCTCCAAACATCGGCACTGTCGTGTGCCACATACAGCGGAATGTCGCCGATGATGGAAATGCCTTTGTCGTTGGCGTATTGTTTTAGATTATGCCACTGTGTGCAGAAGTGGTATTGACAAAACCGGTAAAACCCCGTTTCGTTTGCCAGTTCCGTTTTTGCTTTTTCAACTGCTTTTTGCTGATGTTGCATCAAGGCTTCGGGCCATTCCCACCAGGGCTTTCCGTCGTAGCGTTCCTTCAGTGCCATAAAAAGTACATATTCCTCCAGCCATCCTTCATTATTTTCAATAAATTGCTGATAGGCTTCAGGTTTTTCGTGTTGCTCCGAGAACCGGAGATATGCTGTTTTTAACTGTTTGTGCTTAAATCCGATCACTTTTCCGTAATCAACCCTGTTTTCATCAAAAGCAGGCAGACTGTTCAGGGCGTTGCGATCGAGCAAGCCTTCTCCGGCAAGTAGGTCCAGGTCGATCAGAATGGGGTTTCCTGCAAAGGTTGAAAAGCATTGATAGGGCGAATCTCCGTATCCGGTATGTCCCAGCGGGAGTACCTGCCAAAGTTTTTGTCCTGCCGCATGGAGAAAGTCAACAAAACCGAAAGCTCCTTTGCCAAGTGAGCCGATGCCGTAATTTCCCGGTAATGAGGTTGGGTGGAGTAAGATGCCGCTGCTCCTTTTATTTTGCATGTCGGTGTGTTTAATGATTTAAAATTGTAATGATAGCATTATGCATGATTATTTTTTGAAATATCTGATCAGTTCGGGGTTTTCTTCCAGCGCCGTTTTGATCTTTTTCACAGCATTTGTGATGTGGTTTTCAACGGTTTTTTCGGAGATGTCCAATATTTCGGCAATCTCTTTGTATTTCAGCCCGTCCACTTTTTTCATTCTGAATACCAGTCCGGACTTTTTAGGCAATCCGCCAATGAGCTGGTCGATTTTTTCTTCCAGCTCTTCATGCAAAAGCAAAGTTTCGGGTGTGATCAATTCATAGATGTCGAAATCAATCTGCATCGAAACAAATTCGTGCTTTTCTTTTCTGAAAAACGAAATAATGGCGTTGCGCGTCATTTTGTACAGGTACGATCGCAGGCTTTCGGTGATGAATATTTCGTTTCGCTTTTGCCAGATTTTGGTGAAAACATCCGATACGATCTCTTCGGTTTGCTCTTTGTTTTTCAAAAAAAGAAAGGCGAAATTGCACAGGGGGAGGTAATACTCATCAAAGAGGATATTAAAAGAATTGATCTCTCCATCTTTAATTTTTTCAAATAATGCTATTTCCTCTCTTTGTTTATCCCTCATTCAACAGCGAGTTTTCTTACCGGCAAAAATCGTAAATTTTTTGTGAAATGAAAACAGCCCGTGGTTTTCAATTCAACATACAAACCTACTAAAAATTTG
>JAOZMX010000065.1:0-13101 GCA_029934065.1 Bacteroidales bacterium | reverse complement strand
ACCATGTTTTCTTTTGATGTGGTTTTTTCGCAATAGTTGCAGCGAAGTTTCAATTCTTCTTCATTTCTGATCACATCAAATTTGGTGGGGATATCTTCGTGGTTGGTAATGCAATTGGGGTTGAAGCACTTGACGATTTTCTGAATTTTATCGGGTATTTCCACTTTTTTCTTTTCCGCAACTTTGTAATCTTTAATGACGATCAGTGTGGCCTGCGGTGCTACCAAAGCGATTTTGTTGATCTCATCGTTTTCAAAAAACTTGTTGCTAACTTTGATGATCCCCTTTTTGCCGTATTTTTTACTTTCCAGATTGGTGCCGAATAATATTTGTTCGGAAGAATTTTCAAGATTCAGGATTTTTATGGCCTGAAAAACGTTTTTTGCAGGTATGTGATCAATGACCGTCCCGTTTTCGATGGCCGATACTTTCAACTCTTTTCTTTGTTCTGTATTTTTCATTGTTTTTCGAAATAGAGATTAAAAATTTGATTTACTTAACTCCCAGAATGCTGGCCAGCAATGCCTGACGGACAAAGACGCCGTTTTTGGCCTGTTGGAAATAGTATGCCTTGGGGTTAGCGTCAACGTCGGTGGATATTTCGTTGACCCTTGGCAGCGGATGCAGGATACGCATGTTCTCTTTTGCTTTGTCGAGCATATTGTTCTCAAGATTGTAGGCGTTTTTCACCTTTTCATATTCCATGGGGTCCGAGAAGCGCTCGCGCTGGATCCTGGTCATGTAGATGATGTCGGCTTTGGGAATGACCTCCTGCAGATCGGTGTATTGATAGTAGGCGAGCTTTTTCTCCTTGATGGGCCTTTTGACGTAGCTCGGCAACTTCAATTCCACGGGGGAGACCAGGTGATAAGTGGTGTTGAATTGCGAGAGCGCAATGGAGAGGGAGTGTACCGTCCGGCCGTATTTGAGGTCGCCGATGAAAGCGATGTTCAGATTATCCAGCGTTCCCTGCGTTTTTAGTATCGAATACATGTCGAGCAGGGTTTGTGTGGGGTGCTGATTGGCTCCGTCGCCGGCATTGATGATGGGAACGGGCGATACCTCGCTGGCATACCTTGCACTGCCCTCTTTGGGATGGCGCATGACGATGATGTCGGCATAATTGCTGACGGTGAGGATGGTGTCTTTCAGCGATTCGCCCTTCGACACACTCGAAGAAGCCGCATTGGAAAATCCGATGACCCGGGCGCCAAGCCTTGAGGCCGCACTTTCGAAACTCAACCTTGTGCGTGTTGAAGGTTCAAAAAACAACGTGGCCACCACATAGCCCGAAAGAATGTCCTGAATGGGTTCCTTTTCAAATTCAGCAGCCAGGTCCAGAATCTGCATTTGCTCTGATTTGCTGAAATCCGTGATCGATATTAGATTCCTGTTTTTCATTAAATGGAGGTTAATTTATTGAATGAATGGTTTTTGAATAAAAAAAAGAAGCATTTCTCAAGAAATACTTCTTTGTCATTATTTATCAAAATAATATTTTCCCGCGGGATTTTTACCGTTATCATATCGTGCACAAAATTATGTACATCATCAAAAATGCTGAAAAATTCTTTTCAATAGTTTTTAACAGGCAGGTCGGATAAGGATGGAACGGAAGGGCGAAACACGCCCGGCTAATTGCCGGAGCGCCTTTTCATGGTATGCCTGGCAATGATATCCAAAAGTTTTTCCTTGTTGAAAGGTTTGGAAATATAATCGTCACTCCCGGCTTGCAATGCTTTTTCGCGGTCGCTGGCAAGGGCGTATGCCGTTTGTGCGATGATGACTACATCTTTGTTGATGCTGCGGATGATCCTTGTAGATTCATAACCATCCATTTCCGGCATTTTTACGTCCATCAGTATCAGGTCAATGTCGGGGTTTTTCATGAATAGATTGATGGCGTCGGCTCCCGTGGCGGCATGTAAGATCTCCCTGCCGATGTTTTTGAGGATGATGGTGAGGTAAGCATCGGCGATCTCGTCGTCTTCAACGATCATGATTTTCAGGTTGTGCGGAAGATTGTTTTCTGCAACACCGGGTTTTTTGCCGGTGTCCGCCGGTTTTTCTTTGAGGGGCTTATTGTAGGGCAATGTAAACCGGAATGTTGTTCCTTTTCCCGGTTCGGAGACCAGCCACAGTTTGCCGCCGAGCATTTTCACATACGCTTTTGTGATGGATAGCCCAAGGCCAACGCCTTCGTGTTGCCGCGTTAAACTTGTGTCGGCCTGAACAAAACGATCGAAAATGATTTGCTGTTTGTCTTTTGAAATGCCGATCCCGGTATCGCGGACGTAAAATTCAAGTATGCCGTCATTTTTTTTGTAGCCGAAAACCACGGAACCTTTAATGGTGAACTTGATGGCATTGTTAATCAGATTGGTCATAATGGAATAGAACTTTCCCGGGTCAGTGACGATAACGGATTCGCCCGACGGCAATGTTGTGACAATGCCGAGGTCAATGCCTTTCCCGTCGGCTTCGGGTTTGAAAAAAGCATAAAGATTTTCGAGTTGTTCGTTGACATTCACCTTTTCATTGATCACTTTCACCTGATTCGATTCTATCAGTGAAATATCTATCAGGTCGTTCACCGTGTTGAGCATCCTGTCGCTGCTTTTTTTGATGATGTCAATGTAGGCCTGTTGTTCCTCGCCTGTAAGTTTCGGCTTCGACAACAGGTTGATAAAACTCATGATGCCGTTCATGGGCGTTCTGATCTCATGGCTCATGTTGGCAAGGAATGCGGATTTCAGCCTGTCGGATTCCTCTGCTTTGTTAAGGGCTTCCCGGAGGTCTTCTTCCGCTTTTTTGCGGTCGATGGAGATGCTGATCTGATCTGAGACAAATTCGAGCATCTTTTTGTCGGATTCGGTGAATGCATGCTCGTCGGTATAGCTTTGTACGGCAAGCACCCCCATTACTTTTCCGTCGGTTTTCAGCGGTACGCCAAGCCATATCTTCGACAGGCTGCCATGATAAACAAATTTGCCTTTGCGGATTAATTCTTCCATCACAGCACGGTCGGCAAGCAACGGCTTATTGCTTTCAATCACATATTTCGTCAGTGTTTTTCCGGCCGGAACAGAGGTGAATTTGTCTTTTTCGTCGGCATAAAAGGGGAACGAGAGCATGTCGCTTTTTTCGTCGTACAGGGCGATGTAGAAATTTGTCGTATCGAGAATGCTTCCCAGTTTGACCTGTATCAGGCTGATGAACTCCTCAAGGTTTTTGGTGGTAATGACTGCATTGGAAATGTCGTATAAAACTTTTTGTACCTGCTCGTTGGTTTTTCGTTCGGTAACATCCCGTACCATCGCATGAACATATTCTTCGTCCGAAAACAAAATTTTGCTCAATGAGATTTCGGCATAAAAAAGCGTACCGTCTTTTTTCTGATGAACCCATTCGAAAAACTGTGTTTCTCCCGACAAGGCTTCATTTATTCTTTTTTTGGCACTCTCGGCCGACAATGTGCCGTCGGGTTGGTACTCGGGGGAGAACTCAATGGGTGTATGCCCGATGATCTCCTCTTCGGTACACCCGAATATTTCCAAAGTTTTGGGATTGCACGAAATAAAAGTGTAATTCTTCATCAGAAAGATGGCATCGTTGGCCGCCATAAAAAGGATCTTGTATTTTTTTTCGCTTTCCAGGATTGCTTTTTCGGCTTGCTTGCGCTCGGTGATGTCGCGGGCGATGAACAGAACACTGTTTTTTGTTTTTGGTGTTGCCCTTCCTTCAAACCATACCTCTCTTTCCTGAATGGGTAAAGTATATTCCATCGAAACGGTTTTGTTTTCGTTGAGGCAGGTGCGGATATACTTTAGAAAGTAATCGGCTTTTTCTTCGGGGAAAATATCATGCAGGGTCTTGCCCAGAAACTCGTTATAAGGTTTGTAAACAAAAGGTACGGAGGTCGGGGCAATATTGACATACCGGCCTTCGTAATTGATCTCAAAAACGGCATCGGTCATGGCTTTGAACAGCGCCCTCAAATTGATTTCGCTTTCCTGCAGGGCTATCTCCGCTTTCCGGTGCTGTTCTTCAATTTTCAGATTGTACAACGCATAGGCGATGTCGCCGGCTACCTCACTGAAAAGTTCCTGCTCTTCAACATCGTCAATGTAATTGATTGACAACGAAACATTGATGATGCCGTAAAACTCATCTGCATAATTCAATCGTTTGATCATCATGCTTCTTGTCTTTCCCTTGTAAATCCTTGCAACCGGACATTCTTTGCAATCCTCCAGCACGTTTTTTACCAACAGTACTTTATCCTGCTTGACAATTTTATGGTTAACACATTCGGGAATGCGCGGCTGGCTGAATATTTCTTTCATCTTTTCGTAATCCGGTCCCATGCCGGCGCCTTCAAAATGTGTCATTTGCATGTTTTTGTCGAAAAGAGCGATCCATGCACTTTCAAATCCGCGGGTATCTACAAAATCTTCACATATCTTTTTGATCAGTGTATCCCTGTCTTTGATCTGAATGATCAGTTGATTGATGTTGCGGATGGCACGAATGACGGCATTGAGGTGTGTCGTCCGTTCTTCGGAGAGCTTGTGTTCGGTGATGTTGCGGATGTTGAGGACAATGCCTTCGATCAGTGGCTCGTGCAGATAATTTGTCCCGATGGCCTCAAGATAAAGCCAGTTGCCGTTTTTGTGCCTGTGACGGTATGTTTTTCGGATTGTTTTTCCGGGTGTTTCCAAAAGTTCTTTCAGCGTTTTTCGCATTTGTTCCACATCATCGGGATGGATAAACTCAAACCCTGAACGGTTGATCACTTCTTCGGGGGTGAAACCAGTGATGCGTTCCACCGAATCGCTGACGAATTTTTCTTTTCCGTTGGCATCAATGATAGTGATGAGGTCGCTTGAATTTTTGACGAGATAATGAAACCTGATCTCGTTATCGGTGATCGATTGGGTTTTGTTTGTATTCTCCTGCAAAAGTTTTTGCTCACCGGAAAGTTCCAACTCCCTGATCTTTTGCTTCAATGCGGCTACTTCCGCAAGCAGGTGTTTGTTGTGTATTTTTTCAGGATTACTCATCGTTATCTTTTCTTTTCCTTTATCTAAACCGTTTTTGGGCAAAATTGTTTAAATCCTTCCGCTACATAAAAGGAAAATGCTGTTACAAACATAAGAAAAGAAAATCAAAAAGACAAATGGTTTAGAATTTATTGTATCGTTTGCCAAACGAAACACTCACATAAAGATTGATGAAATAGTAATTGGTTTTGGAAAATGCCATGATTTCAATGGGTGTGATGTAGCCGTCAATGATGATACCCGCTTCCAGCAATTTGATGCTTGTGTTGTATTGTCCGAAATAAAAATTCAATCCTGCTTTGAGGTATGCCCCCGGGTGGAAGGATGTTTCGTCAATGCCGTCAATAAAAGGAGCACGGCCATAAATGTTGTCGATAAAATGTTCGGAAGGATTGTATTTCTCGGATGTAATGGTATGGTAATCGTTTTGATTGATGATGTAAAGGTAAATGGGCTTGGCAATACCGATGGAAAGGCCGCCGTAATAGGATACGCGCATTTCCACACCGCCCCAGTATGGTTTTCGTGTGATGAGGAATTGTTGCCCGAGTCCGCCGCGAAGTGTGAAGACCTTGTTGAGCTTCCCGTAAATATAACTGTTGGCATTGCTGAAATAAGCGCCGTAAAAATTGATCCGTACCTGTTTTTTTGCCCTGATGCCCACAAACTCAAGTTCCCAGAGGTTTTTCTTAAAGGCGTTCATGTTATACCCTTTTCTGAAAAGCAAACCCCAGCCTGAAGTGTTGAACGTGGCTCCGCCCATCATCTCCTTTTTCAGAATAACCTTATTGAGGATGGTGTCGATCTCTTCGAAAGGGACCTTGTCCTCTTCCTGCCCCCATGCCGGCAGGAAGGGAAGCAGAAAAAACAACAACATGAATATTTTTTTTACCGGTTTCATGGGCCTGTCAACAAGGTTGATAAATATTGATAAAAGACCAGTCCAATACCAAATATCGGAAAAAAAACGGAACCGGAGCTACCTGCGTATTTCTTTTTGATATTTTTTAACTTCGCCGTACGAAGGACATTGCTGGGACGGCTTACAGGAGTACATCAGCGAACCCAGAAATAATATTACTGCAATGATTATGGATGCCTTTGTTACTTTTTTCATATTTTTACGCGTCAGTTTACAGATATTCAATAAAGATAATTTTTTATTTTTTCAAATTAGATAACATTATTTTTTGCAATATATTGCAATGGTAATTTAAAAAACGACGGATAAAAACACTGATACAGAGTATGTCAAAAATCAACCCGGTTATTGAGGAGAGTTGGAAAACCGTTCTTTCCGACGAGTTCAGTGCAACTTATTTTGCACAGCTGAAAGCATTTTTGGTAGAGGAAAAAGCATCGTTTGCCGTTTATCCTCCCGGTTCTCAAATTTTTTCCGCTTTCAATTTCACGCCGTTCGATAAAGTGAAGGTGGTGATCCTCGGCCAGGATCCCTATCATGGGCCCGGTCAGGCTCACGGTTTGTGCTTTTCGGTTCCGCAGCAAGTACAGCCGCCGCCATCGCTGCAAAATATTTTCAAGGAAATTCACAACGATCTGGGGATTCCGGTGCCTTCGCACGGCAATCTTGAGAAGTGGGCGAAGCAGGGTGTGCTGCTGCTCAATGCCACGCTGACGGTGAGGGCACACAGTGCCGGATCGCATCAAAACCACGGATGGGAAATCTTTACCGATGCCGCCATACGAAAGCTTTCTTCCGGGCGCCAAAATCTGGTTTTTCTGCTTTGGGGCAATTATGCCATGGCCAAGGAAAAATTGATTGACGCTTCAAAACATTTGATCCAGAAATCGGCGCATCCCTCACCGTTGTCGGCAAGTCGCGGTTTTTTCGGTAACCGACATTTTTCCAAAACCAACGATTACCTTCAGGAGCACGGTATCCGGCCGATTGATTGGAGTTTGTAGAAGAGCAACCGGAAAGTGACCGGCAGGTGATCAGCGGTGTTTTCAAAAAAATCTTCCAATAGTGTGAAATGGCCCGGCAGCTCACCAGATTTATTTCACTGCATCAATCGTCAACCTGCAACCGGCGGCAATTCTTCCTTTTTCTCGATCAGCTCCCTGTTGATCCTTTTTGCGATCAGCGGCCCTTCGTAGATAAATCCCGTGAAAACCTGCACCAGATCGGCGCCGGCTTTTATTTTCTCCAGCGCATCGGCCGGTGTGAAAATTCCACCGACACCAATGATGGGAAAGGCTTTTTTGGATTTTTCGGAAAGGTAACGAATCACCTCCGTTGAACGGTCTTTCAAGGGGAGGCCGCTTAAACCGCCATTGCCGATCTTTTCAACGACGTGTTTGTCTGTAGTCAGGTGTTGGCGCGAAACCGTGGTGTTGGTGGCCACCACACCGTCAATTCCCGTTTCTTTCACCATTTGGATCACTTCGTCCAGTTGTGGGTTGTTCAAATCGGGAGAAACTTTCAGCAGCACCGGTTTGGGCTTTTCTTTCCGGCGGTTTGCTTGCTGCAGGACAAGGAGGAGCTCCGTAAGGCTCTTGCGGTCTTGCAATTCGTGCAGATCGGAAATGTTGGGACAACTGACGTTTACAACAAAATAATCCACATGATCGAACAGTTTTGTAAAACAAAACAGGTAATCATCACTGGCTTTATCATTTGGCGTAGTTGTGTTCTTCCCGATATTTCCCCCGACGATGATGTTTGTTTTTCGTTTTTTCAGATGTGCGATGGCGGCATCCACACCGATGTTATTAAATCCCATGCGGTTGATCAGGGCTTTGTCTTTTGGCAGTCTGAACAGGCGGGGGCTGGGATTTCCCGGCTGGCCTTTGGGTGTAATGGTGCCGATCTCCACAAATCCGAATCCGAGATTTGCCAGTTGTTCGAAAAGCTCTGCCTGTTTGTCGAAACCTGCTGCAATCCCCACGGGATTGGGAAATTTGATCCCGAAAACCTCCCGTTCCAAAACGGGGTCGGTCAGTGTTGTTGCTTTGTTGAGCAGTGTGGTTGCTCCGGGAATTTTGGAAATCATCTTCAGACCGGTAATACTCAAATGATGGGCGGATTCGGGTGGAATCCTGAAAAGCAGCGGCCTGACAATGGTTTTATACATTTCGTTTTTGTGCAGTAACGGTTGTAATGTTAGCCGTTTTCTTTATCATCCGGTGTTGCCTCCTCTGTTTCACTGGCCGTTTCATCATCCTTTTCATCATGGTCTTCCGTGGCTTTTTCTTCTTCTTCCTCGTCGCTAAAGTCCATCATCTCTTTTTCCACCAGAAGATTGTACCACATCACGATTTTTTTGATGTCGGAAGTGTACACCCTTTCCCGGTCGTAATCGGGAAGTATTTCTTCGAGAAATGCCTTGAGTTCATCTCCGCTTACCTTGTGATCAATGCACTTTTCACCTTCGTATTTTTCATAAATTTTTCTGAAAACATCTTTCAGCGGAACGTCTTCATCCGTAGTAAAAACGCTGATCTCCGCAAGTGAGCTGATGCGTTCGTGGGCAAAGGCCGGAAATCTTTTTCCGTCGGTCAATGATTCGACAACTACACCCGATTTGGTTTGTGCAATGTTTTTGTACAAACCCGGCTTTCCCGATATGGCTAATATTTTACTTAAATCCATCTGCAAAAAATATTTTGGCAAAAATAATTAATATAATTTGAATTTCATTTATTGATTCTCGGCTAACGGGTTTATCCCCGTATAATTGTGCGGAGTTATTTTTCGAAGTTCACTTTTTACCGTTTCATCCACATCCAATCCGTTAATGAAATCCATCATGGATTCCTTTGTGATTTTTTCTCCCGTTCTTGTGAGGGCTTTCAGGGTTTCGTACGGATCAGGATATCCGATCCTTCGTAAAACGGTTTGGATGGCTTCGGCAACAACAGCCCAGTTGTTTTCGAGGTCTTCCTTGATTTTTGTTTCGTTCAACAACAGCTTGTCCATTCCTTTCAGCAAAGATTTGTAAGCGATGAGCGAATGTGCGACAGGCACGCCGATATTGCGCGTCACCGTCGAATCGGTAAGGTCGCGCTGCAAACGGGATACAGGCAGTTTTGCCGACAGATGTCCGAAAAGGGTATTTGCAAGGCCGAGGTTCCCTTCCGAATTTTCAAAGTCGATGGGATTGACCTTATGCGGCATGGCCGACGAACCCACTTCACCTTTTTTGATCTTTTGCTTAAAATAATCCATCGAAATGTAAAGCCACATGTCCCGGTTCAAATCCAGCAAAACCGTATTGATGCGTTTCAGGTTGTCGAAAAAGGCGGCCATCAGATCGTAATGTTCAATCTGGGTTGTGATCTGCTGGCGCCTCAACCCGAGTCCATTCAGAAATTCATTTGCTAATCCCGTCCAGTTGATCTGCGGAAAGGCAACCTTGTGGGCATTGAAGTTTCCGGTAGCGCCACCGAATTTTCCGGTAAAAGGCAATCCCTTCAGCAATTCGGTCTGGGTGTCAATCCGGTTAACAAATACCATCAGCTCTTTCCCGAGAATGGTCGGCGAGGCCGGCTGGCCGTGTGTTCGTGCAAGCATGGGTATGTTTTTCCATTGTTGTGCCAGCAGCATAAGTTTTTCCCTGATTTTTCCGATCTCCGGAAGAATCACTTCCCCGAACGCATTTTTCAGTGAAAGCGGGACTGCCGTATTGTTGATGTCCTGCGACGTAAGGCCGAAATGAATGAACTCTTTGTAGTCCGTTAAACCCAGGGTGTCGAATTGCTCTTTGAGAAAATACTCTACTGCCTTCACGTCGTGATTGGTGATCTTTTCGATCTCTTTCACCCTTCGGGCATCATTTTCCGAAAACCGGAGGCCGATTTCTCTTATTTTATCAAAAGACGCCGGATCCAAATTTTGTAACCGGGGCAACGGCAATTTGCATAAAGCAATAAAATATTCAATTTCCACATGAAGCCGGTATTTGATCAGTGCCGACTCGGAAAAGTAATTTTTTAAAGCATCAACTTTGCTGCGGTACCTGCCGTCAACAGGTGAAATGGCGTTGAGTTCGGATAAGTGTGTCATCTGCAAACAATATTGTTTTTTGTGCTGCAAAATTAACAAAATCCAAACGGCATGGCATAAAAAAACCGGGTTTCCAAACATCCCGGTCAGTGTTGACCGGTAAGGAAACCCGGATATTGTTTTATTAACAGCTAACGGAAGATACCGTTACCACGCCACCTTGCGGGCAATGGATTTTTCCGAATCCGAAACCCTGACCAAATAGATCCCTTTGGTATGGATGTTTTTTGTGCTGATGGCCGTTAGACCGTCAGGACGAAACTGCGTGCTGAACAGTGTCTGACCTGCCACATTGAAAATCTCGATGGTCACTTGCTTTCCGTCGAAAGAAGGAAGATTAACATACAATTGTCCGTTGGCAAAATATACCTGATTGGGGTCAAGCATTGTTTCGTCAATTGATGTAACGCCGTTGAAATGCAGTTTGAACCGTAACGGTTCGTTGGCAGGATTGTGTGCAAATGAGTAAGTGTTGTCTTTTCTTAAATCCTGAATGATTCCCGTAAGCAGGTCTTCAAGATCAATGTCAACACTTTGATCAATACTTTCGAGGTCCTCAAAAGTAAATGTATAGGTGCCCGGTTCGGCCATTTCATAACCTAGCGGAATAAAGAATTGCTCGTCAGTGTATGGAATGGTATTGATGCTGTATTTTTGCGCTCCCATTTTGGTGTACAGTTGCGGAGCTCCGTCGCTGCCATACATTTTGGCGGCATCGTACTGCCCGTCGTAATCGTTTGTGGCATTTTCGTCAAACCTGACTATGAGTTCATCCCCAAAGCCGTTGCCGCTTGTTTTAAGTCGCAGAAGTCCTTCCACTGCTTTATCTTTGTTTTTGAAAAACTCCTGATCGCTGAACACACGTACATCATTGGTCATCGAAAGTGCCGGTGAAGATGCGGAAGCCTGTACAAAAAACGATTGTCCGATGGGGATGTAACGAGTACCACCATTGGTTCCTGTACCGGAAATATAGGAGGCATAATTACCGTCATCGGGCGACCATATCCAAACGGAATTGTTGATATTGGTCTTTGTCCAACCCGAAGAGGCATCCCAGTCAATGGACGAGGGATAAGGATTGGGCACCAGATTGAATCCGGGAGTGGAAGCCGACGAAGTGTAGCTTACTTTGGCGCTGAAACTGCCGTTGTTAATCGTTCCTGCAAGAGAATACGTTGTGTCGGCAGGAGAATTGCCTCCGAGGTTGGGATAAAAAATCATGTAACCTTCGGTAACATCCATTGGTAATGTCGTATTTCCGCCCCATGCATCCCAATCGTAAGAAGATTCGTCGAAACTGAACAGATACGACCACATAAAGAGTCCCGACAACGGATTGTTGGAGGAGGTCAAAGGCAAGGAAACAAAATGGTAATCATTCGCGTTAAGCGTTGAACTGCCTTCGATGTATCGCTCAACGGTAGCATGTACGTTGTTGGTGTTGTGGATCATATTTGCAGTTCCCTCGATATCGGATTTGATGTAAAGCCCGGTATTTCCGGCATTGTTGGTCAATGTGCCGTCCACATTCAGATAGTACCCGGGATTTACGTTCAGCGTATTGCTCGAAGAGATCGTCAGATCATGGTTAACATCCACGTGATTTTTCATATTGACCGAACCGGCTTTTCCGGTTTTGGAAACATCCATATCGTAAAACGGAAGGAATTTTTTCGTGCCTGAATAATAAACCCTGCCGTCCCAATTTCTTCCACTTAATACTGTCCCCCCGGAAAATCCTGGGACAAAGGTATTACTTGAATGATTACAGAATATTGTAAGGTAATCATCATTATCAGTTGCTGGGCCAGAATTAGAGAATGCAATATAGCCTGTTCCATTGTCAAAACATGAAATGAAAAAGCCGTATGTCTTTCCTGATGCTATACTTACCGAAGCATCAGGTGTTACGTGTATGGGTACATCTAAGTTTACGGTTGCTACCCTATATGTATTCCCCAATTTGACCCACCCCGTTTCGGATCCGGTATGGGTTTGATAGGATTCATTGGGGTAATAATAAATATTTACCGATACCGTATCAGGTGCAGATCCATTAATATTAATGTCAAAAGCGTCAATGGATAAATCAACGTTACCTGAAGCCGTTAAATCAAAATAACAAGATGCTTGTGCATTTGTTGCTGAAAATTGGGTTGTCAGATTATCCGTAAGCGACCCCTCAAGATCCGAATCCGTTGTGCCTGCAAATTCCACTGTGCTTGTTTCATAGGTAAAAGTTCCGTTATCGGTCCAGTCTCCTTTCACAGTGATGGTACCGGTTCCTCCGGAGACTTCACCGCCGGAGTCAATGGTTGCATCGCCGTCAATGTCGCAATCATGGTCGTTGAAATCCGCATGTCCTTTTGCCGTAAAATCCCCTTTTACGATGATGTCGCCATCTGCCGTACAGGTTGCACTTCCCTGCACGGTTAAATTCCCGTAATCCGGATCATAGAACAATGTTTGGGCACTGGTGATGTCGTAAATGTAATTACTGTTTGCATCGAGCGAAAAGTCATCCACACTGAATTTGGCGGCCGGGATATCGGCATGAACAAAAGTAGCCCCCGATGATATGCTTAAAGTTCCACCAACATAAAATGCCGAGTCACTGTATGTTTGAGTATGGGAATAGGTATATAAGGAACCATTGGAAACAGTCAAATCATTATAAATATAATCCCCCTGTTGATGATTGTTATGTGAAATATAATAATTCTGACCGGAAGCATCAATCACTAAATTGTATGCAACTAATTTGTAATTTGCATTGGGGCTATTACAAAAGTAAATATGATCCTGATACAAAGGAGTACCCGTTCCTTTCAAGGTTATTGTTCCGCCGGTCATGGTCCAAATAGGTACGGTTTCTGTCGGATCGCTTCCAATATAAAGATTGGCGCCAACATTCAGGGCAAAGCTGCTTTCCATGGAACCGCCAATATCATTAATTGCAAAATAGACGGATTCACTGGCCGTCACCGTTCCGCCAACGAGTTCATAACT
>JAOZMX010000229.1:918-4910 GCA_029934065.1 Bacteroidales bacterium | reverse complement strand
CCATCAACAACCAGATCATCATTGCCGACCTGGACGGCGACAACATGATGGAACTAATGTTTGATGATAATACGAGCGGAAACATATACAACGGTTACAATCACGACGGTACGATGATGGACGGCTGGCCTTTACAGCTCAATGCCTCCTCGTTTTTCATTAACCCCATGGTGTTGGATGTCAATGGCGACGGAACAATGAACATAAGCGGTGCCGGGCACGATATCAATTCCGATCAGACATGGATATACCTTTGGGATGCCGCGGTGCCTTTTATCGAGGAGATGGCTCCTTTGCCAATCCTTCAGTACAACGTCAGACATACGGGCGTTTACGGCGAAAGGGGGAATCCCGTTGTTAATGTTCATAACGGCGATTTGCCTTTCTGTTTGTCGGCGGTGTGTTATCCCAATCCCTGTTCCGAAAGCACATCCCTGAATTTTTATTCGGACGAAAGTTCCGAAGTCTTTGTGCGGATTTTTGATCTTAAGGGAGCAATGATCAAAAGTATTGACTTTGGCAACTTTTCCGGTGGTAATCATCATATCCCGGTCAATACAAGTAATATTAAAGCGGGAACTTATTTTCTGCAACTTACCGTCGGCAAACAAAGTACGCGGATGATCAAACTGATGGTTGAATAAGACCGGCTTTGTTCCCGAAATTAAATTATACCGGTTACGTTTCCGAACCGGAAGGATTGGTATTCTTCTTTTTCCTTCCTGCTTTTTTCAGCGCATTGTCAAGAATCCATTCAATCTGGCCGTTGGTACTTCTGAATTCGTCGGCAGCCCACTTTTCCAGTTGCTCATACATTTCGGGCGTCAAGCGCAGTACAAAAGATTTTTTTTTCGACATAACGGATTATTGATGTAATGTTCCCGTGTTCAACACCGGCGTTGCATCTTTATCCGAGCAAAGTACCACCATCAGATTGCTTACCATTGCCGCTTTCTTTTCTTCATCCATGTCGATGATCTGTTTTTTCGAAAGCTGCTCCAGCGCCATTTCCACCATACTGACGGCACCTTCAACAATTTTTATTCTGGCTGCAACGATGGCGGTCGCCTGCTGGCGTCGAAGCATGGCACCGGCAATTTCCGAAGCATAAGCCAGATAGCTGATCCGCGCTTCGAGCACATGGATACCCGCAATGGAAAGCCGCTCCATAAGCTCTTTTTCCAAAACCTCGTTCACCTCTTCACCACCCGAACGCAAGGTAATTTCGGCCCCTTCGTCATCAAAGTTGTCGTATGGATAATGTCCGGCCAGCTTGCGGATGGCGGCCTCGCTTTGAATATCAACAAAGTGTGTGAAATCATCCACTTCAAAAGCTGCCTTGAAGGTGTTCTCCACGCGCCATACCAGCACAATGCCGATCATAATCGGATTACCGATCTTATCGTTTACTTTGATGGGGTCGCTGTCGAGATTGCGCGCGCGAAGCGAAATCTTCTTTCGGCTGAAAAACGGGTTGACCCAAAAAAATCCGTTCTTTTTGACCGTCCCCTTGTATGCACCAAACAGGATCAAAACGGCCGATTCGTTGGGATTTACGACCAAAAAACCAATGGATAAAAGAATACCCAAAATAGCAATTGCGATCAGCCAGATCATTTTTGTAAGAATCAATCCGGCAACCGGCAGGATGAGCATCATTAGAACCAGCAACAACATCAGGTAACCCGACATCGGTGAATAGATTTTTTCTTCTTTTTTCATATTGTTTTGATTTTAGAATTAGATATTAGTTTGATATTAATTTGATATCACAAAAGTAGAATAAAAAAACAACAAACCAAATATTTTTCCCGATTTTTTCCTGATCTGAAATTGAACGGGATTTGTTCGCTGTTCCGAAAAATTATACTTTCGCAGCCACATTTGGAATCAATGAAACACTACAAACATATCTTTTTCGACCTCGACCGGACGATCTGGGATTTTGAAAAGAATGCCCGTGAGGCATACCGGGATATTTATGAAAAATATGAATTGAAAAAACTCGGCATCGGGTCGTTTGAGGCATTTACCGAAAGTTACCTGAAGCATAACGATACTTTATGGTCGTTGTACCGTGAAGGGAAAATCGAAAAGTCCTATTTGATGTCGCGTCGTTTTGAATTAACGCTTTTGGATTTCGGCATCGACAATCCGGAGTTGGCTCATAAGATCGGGATGGATTACATTACCATCAGCCCGCAAAAAACCATCTTGTTTCCCAATGCACACGAAACGCTGACCTATCTGCACGGGAAATATCCATTGCATATCATCACCAACGGATTTGAAGAAGTTCAACACAATAAATTGAAAAACAGCAAGCTTGAAAAGTATTTCGTTCATGTGATCACTTCCGAGGCTGCAGGCTGCAAAAAACCCGACCCGTGTATTTTCAATTTTGCACTGAAAACCGTCGGGGCATCACCCGATGAATGTGTGATGATCGGCGACGATCTGGAAGTGGATATCCTCGGAGCTCATGCACTGGGAATCGACACCGTCTTTTTTAACCCGAAACACATTGCACACAACGGGGAAGCAACACATGAAATCATTGATTTGACAGAACTGACAAAAATTCTATAACATAATTTCTCTTTTTCAAACAATCACCAATGAAAAAACAATTTTTCATGATGCTGTTGGTTGTAGCCATGGCAGCAGCCTGTACCACCGAAACAAAAGACCACAAAGCAATCCCGGCCTACAGAGTGGTTAACCATTCCAAAATCGTCGAAGATACATCGTATTACAAAATCGACATTCAGTACCCATATTTTGTATCTCAAGATACCGATATTTTGAAAAAACTGGAGGTATTGAATCAAAACATCACTTCGTTTCTCGACACGGCCCAACAGTGGTATTGGGGCTCGACCATTGATGAGGTAATACAAATAAAGCAGGAGACCAATGCGGCAGGCATATACGAGCTGATGAACCGTTATGATATCCTCGACACGACCTCGTCACTCATCAGCCTGAAATTTGAAACATACAGCTTCGCTCTGGGAGCACACGGATTTACGGGAATCAATACATTTAATTTTGATCTGAAACGGGGAAAAATGCTCCAACTGACGGATGTTTTGGATTTGCAGCCGGACGAGAACCTCAAGGCGTTAAACAACCTGCTCTCCAGATATTTTATCAATCCCGGGAATTGTTTTGATGAAAAACCTTCGGTGAAGCGCACGCACAAAAAATTTGCCGTCAGTCCCGATGACCTGATTATCTATTTCGAGGCCTATGAACTTGGGCCTTATGCCTGTGGTTCGGCAGAAATAAGCATTCCCGTTAAAGCATTGAAAAAAGCAGGCCTCTGGCAGTTGTGATTTTCCGGTTACAAGCAGGTAACCTCATTTTCGGCTACCATGTCGCAAGCACGGTAACGTTACCCGTAACCTTCTGACCTTTGGCAACCAGGATTTTCGTTCCGGGAGGGAGAAAAACATCCACCCGTGAGCCGAACTTGATGAACCCCAATTCTTCGCCTTGTTTCACCTCAACATTTTCACGGGCATAACAAATGATCCGTTGCGCCACAGCCCCTGCAATCTGCCTGACAAGCACCGGGCCGAATTTTTCCGACCCTACCACCGTGGTTGTGCGTTCATTCAGTTCCGAAGATTTCGGATGCCACGCCACCATAAAACGTCCCGGGTGATACTTATAGAAAAGTATCTTGCCACTGATGGGATACCAGTTTTTATGAATGTCCATCGGCGACATGAAAATGGATATCTGGATGCGTTTATCGTGGAAATAAACTTTTTCTTCGGTCTCTTCGATCACAACGATCTTTCCGTCGGCGGGTGCGGTGATCACCGAATTGTCAATGGTAAGCGGCCGCTGCGGATCCCGGAAAAAGCGGACAATGAACAGAAAAAAGATCAATGAAGCAAGGTAGATCAGATAATGAAACACCGTTTGCTGCGGAAGGAAGAAATTGATGATGGCCAATGCCAGCACCAGTGTAATAAAAATTT
>JAOZMX010000229.1:0-908 GCA_029934065.1 Bacteroidales bacterium | reverse complement strand
CATTACAGTTATGGTTTTAAAACCCTCTTTGTGAATTCTGATCATTTTATCAAATTATGCAACAAACGCCAAATATACAAAAATAACGGGGGAGGCCATCAAAACGGCATCAAAACGATCGAGCAGGCCGCCGTGTCCGGGAAGTGAATTTCCCGAATCTTTCACATTGAAATTTCGTTTGAGCATCGATTCGGCAAGGTCTCCCAGGGTGCCGAAAACAATGATCAATGCTCCCATGCCCAGCCAGGTGCCGAGATCGAAAACGCCGTAAACCGAAAATAATATCCAACCGGCAAGAAGTGCAAAAACACTGCCGCCGATGGTGCCCTCCCATGTTTTTTTCGGCGAATGACGCTCAAAGAGTTTGTGCTTGCCGAATAACATACCGGTAAGGTAAGCAAAGGAGTCGTAACTCCAGATGATGATAAAAAATCCCAGCAAAATTTCGGGATGTGCCACTCCCGGAAAAAACGCCGGATTGTATAGAAAGCCCAGTATGGCAAATGGAATTGTAATGCAGATGATACCCGATAAAATGATTGCAATGGCCGAAGCCGGAGCAGTATTTTTTTTATAAATAAAAAATACTGTAACCATTACAGGCACCAGCAAGATGAGCAACAACCAGCGATTACCGGCAAGCTCCAATGAAACCAGCGAGATGAGTATGAAAACTATTGATCCGGCCGTAAGACCAACCGGTAAAATCGTCCCCGTATCCGGCCTGCGGCTTACAAGACGATAAAATTCGGCCAGAGCAAAAAGATTGATGACAAAAAAAAGTGCAGCAAACGTTGTTTTGCCCAATAAAACGGCAACAATGATCAGGGCTGCAAATACCAAACCCGTCAGCGATCTTGTGAAAAGATTGTTCACGTATTAAATATTGTGTTGCGCAATGATTTTTT
>JAOZMX010000064.1 GCA_029934065.1 Bacteroidales bacterium | reverse complement strand
AAGCAAATGTACATTATTTTTTTTAGAGAAAATAAACGGCATGGATTTTTTTTGCAGGCAACTGTTTTATGTTCAGTATTTCATCACACGGAAAGTTTCTGTAAAAACTTCTTTCGATACTATTTACTTTTTACCGACCCTTTGTTAAAACTGCGAAGTTTGATGTTGGTGATCACCTTTTTGGTGGAGAGCGGAAAGTCGGCTTTCATCATCCAGTCGTAATAGGAAGGCTCTTTTGCGAAAACCTCCTCAACGCTTTTCCCTTTGTATTTACCGAAGTTGAAGACCTCTGTTTTTTCCTCATTGAAGATGATATGGCCTACAAGGTCGGCGTTGCTGTACTGTTCCGAAAAACGGCTTAAGGCATCCACATCATTCACGACGGGTTGGGTTATTCCCCCTTTTTTATCTTTGTAGTTCACGCCCCGGTATTTGTCGAGCTGGGCTTTGAGTATCTCGAAGGTTGCCATGGCATCGGCTTGGGCCGAATGGTTGTCAACAAGCTCTTTTTGGCAATAGAAGGCGTAGGCGGCGTGTAGCGTACGGGGCTCCATTTTGTGAAAGATGTTCTGCACATCAATGAAACGTCTGCCTTTGAGGTCGAAATCAATGCCGGCGCGCAAAAATTCTTCCACCAGGAGAGGGATGTCGAATTTGTTGGAGTTGTAGCCTGCCAGGTCGCTGTTGCCGATGAATTGATTCAGTTCATTGGCAATTTCGGCAAAAGTAGGAGCGTCTTTCACGTCCTCATCGGTGATGCCGTGAATGGCCGTAACAAAAGGAGGGATGGGGATGGTCGGGTTGACGCGTTTGGTGTAAACCGATTGTGTGCCGTCGGGCATTATCTTGATAACGCTGACTTCAACAATCCGGTCGGTGGCCACTTTGATGCCTGTGGTTTCGAGGTCGAAAAACGCAAGCGGTTTGTTTAATTTCAGTTCCATTCGATGTGTTGTTAGATTTTTGTTTTAATTTTCGTTTTTGTGATCATTATTTTCCGGTGATGCCGGCGGGATGATCAGTTTCTGCCGAGGTGCTTAAATCCTTTCATGATGATGTTCAGGTCGTTTTTGATCTGATAATTGCGGGCATAGAGCAAATTCAGCCTTTGAAGTGTTTCGTCGTTCAGGTTGATGTTGGAAAGGGGGATTGCCGGGTCGAGCACGCCGGGTTTCAGCCCGGGGAGTTTTTCATCATCGTGGTTATTGGTATGGCAATATCCCACCCATGTTTTTTTTGCAAAGAGGACGGAAAAAATGTTTTGGAAGAAGCCCAGTGGTTTTTTCACAATAAAAAGTGTGACCGGGAGGGTCAGGATCAACACCAGTGCGACGATGACATCGAGTGAGCGTTTGTTTCGACGGTTGATGGTTTTGTTTACCGAATTCAGGTCGAGGGTATAAAGGTCTTGTGCCGTGTTGATGGAGTTGCTTCCGATGAGCGAAAGACTCTCGGGCGGAGCGATCTTAAAGTCCACGTCGGGATTTTGTAGCTCCGACATCTTGTCAATGATCAGCCGGGCGGGAATATTCTTTGCACAAAAGATGATCTCGTTGATACGGTAAATGTTAACGATGTCTTTCAGCCGGTTGATCGAACCGATGAAACCTTCGAACGGCCGGTGTGTTTCGTCGCAACTAACAAGCCCGATAAAAGCAGGTTGTGCATCAATGGTTGACAACAGACCGGCAACCCGTTTGGCTTCTTCCCCGTCACCGATCACGACATACCTTTTGTTTTGGCTTTTCTCCAGTTCAAAGCCTTTTACGCCGAGCATGTTCAGCAACAACCTTGTGCCGGTCATGGAAATATACCCCCACAAAGCACCCAGTAACGTCAGTGCCCGCGAAAATCTCATGGATTCATCCAGCAAACTGTAAACCACAAGGATAAAAACCGTGCCGCTGAACAATCCTTTGAAAATTCTGAAAAGACTGATGGGCTTGTCGTATCCGCCGGAAAGATACACGGAAGTCAGCCATATCAACAAATAGATCGGGACAATGACGTAGGTGAAAACAGGCGGGTAGTCGCCGCCGTTGGGGAAGATGACTGATTGAGCCCAGTAGCTTTTGATGAAGAATATGCCGGCATAAATGATGACGGCGTCGAAAACCGGAAGAAAAGCCCGGCTTAAAAATCGCTTTAAAACGGCCAGCGACGCTCTGAAATAGATGGCCATGTTGATCAGGAACGAAAACAACCGTGCGTTCTTTTGCGAGAAATGTGTCCGCGCAAAAATGACCATCGCCTTGTAGAAGACGATCACATAATTGACGCTGCTCTTTTTGGTGCTTTCGCCTTTGTAATGGATGATGCGCGTTTCGGGAAAGTAGTAATTTTTGTAGCCGGCTTTGATGATGCGATAGGAGAGGTCAATGTCCTCGCCGTACATGAAATAGGATTCGTCGAGCAACCCCGTGATGTCCAGTACCGAACGGCGCATAAGCATAAACGCTCCCGAAAGGATATCCACTTCATGGGTCTGGTCTTTGTCGAGGTACGAAAGGTGGTATTTCCCGAAGGTTTTGGATTTGGGAAAAAGCCGGGACAAACCGAATATCTTGTAAAAAGCCACTGCGGGTGTCGGCAGTCCGCGTTTGGATTCGGGCAGGAAATTTCCTTTGCCGTCCACCATTTTCACGCCGAGGCCGCCGGCATCGGGATGGGCATCCATAAATGCCACCACTTTGGTGAAGGTGTCGTCTTCGACCACCGTGTCGGGGTTGAGCAGCAACACATATTCGCCGGATGATTTACGGATGGCCTGATTGTTGGCTTTGGAAAATCCCACATTATCGTGGTTGGCGATCAGATGAACCTCGGGGAATTTCTCCCGGACCATTTGTACCGATCCGTCAACCGAATTGTTGTCAACAACAAATACTTCACACGATACTCCGGCAGATGCTTTCCTTACCGAATGGAGGCATTGCTCAAGGAAATATTTTACATTGTAATTGACAATTATTACGGAAAGTTTCATGCGATATCCCGCTTATGATGCTTTGGAATTTCTATTTGATTGCTCCCGGAAAAACAAACAACGGTACCATGGAATGAACCAGCAATTCGTGGGTGTGGTCTTTGCTTACCAACCGTTTCAGGAAACTTTTGCGATGATGCACCACAGCGATCACATCAATTTTATTGGTCTCGACATAATCATTGATGCCGTCAACAAAATCCTCACTGGTGATGACCCGGAAGAGCAATTTCCCCTCTTTCAGCTTTCCGTCGAATTTTTCTTTCAGGGCATTGATCTTATCGCTGTCGGCCTGATGATCGCCGTTAACGTCAACATGAACCACATGGATCACGGGATTGTCCATGACGAGGTAATCAAACAGCCGCTGGAGGTCGTTGGTGGACTCGTCGCTCAAGTCGGTGGCATACATCACATTGTCGAACCCATGATACCCGCTGGCATTTCGTGGAATGGTCAATATGGGGCAGGGGGCATGCCTGATCACTTTCGAGGAGATCTTGCCGGTTAAAAATTCCTTTTCCCCTTTGCCGCGTGTTCCCATTACGATGATGTCGGGCTGGTAGGTTTCGGCAATGTTCAATATTTCATCTTCGGGTATCCCTCCCGTGAGCGTGTTGACGATTTTCACATTTTTGATATTGTTCTTCTTCACTTCGTCAACCAGCTTGTTCTCCAACTGTTGCATGTCCTTCGTCGCTTCCTGTTTTATCTTGATCAGCATCTCCTGATTGAACATTTCGGTGGTGTCCACCGTGTCGGGAAAGCTGCTGTTGGAGACGACGATGTAATCGAAGTAGGCATGGAACAATCGAATTTCACTTTGCCATTTTTTTGCTATTTCCAGTGCAAAACGGCACACTGTTTCGGTATGTTCGGAAAAATCGACGGGAACAAGGATTTTTTTCATGATGAATTTATTAATGATGTTTTGTTGAATTGATTGACAAATTTAAAATGTTTTTCAAAACCGTTACAAGAATTTATTATCCATTGTAAACAAACTCACCGGCTTCGGAAATGATGGTGAGCTTCGGTTCTGGAGCATTCTCGCACCGGCCGACGATTTTTGCACCAACGCCGAAACTTTCCGAAATCTCAATCAGCCGCCCGGCAACCTTTTCGGGGACGTACAACTCCATCCGGTGTCCCATATTGAAAACCTTGTACATCTCGCGCCACGATGTGCCCGATTGCTCTTTGATCATTTTAAATAGCGGAGGAATTTCAAAAAGATTGTCTTTAACCACATGGAGGCGATCAACAAAATTCATCACCTTGGTTTGTGCGCCTCCGCTGCAGTGCACCATGCCGTGGATTTCGCCGCGGTATTTTTCCAGTATCTTTTTGATGACGGGAGCATAGGTCCGTGTCGGCGAAAGCACCATTTTGCCAGCATTCACACCTTCGACATCGGTGGGATCGGTCAAATTCATTTTTCCGGTATAAACCAGTTGTGACGGGATTTGATGATCGTAGGTCTCGGGAAATTTTTCGGCGATCCTGCGGTTGAACACATCATGTCTGGCCGAAGTCAATCCGTTGCTTCCCATGCCGCCGTTGTAACTGTCTTCGTAAATCGCTTTTCCGAAAGAAGCAAGGCCCACGATCACATCGCCTGCTGCTATTGCGGCATTGTCGATCACATCGCTGCGCCGGAGCCGGGCCACCACCGTCGAGTCCACAATCACCGTTCTTACCAGATCGCCCACATCAGCCGTTTCGCCACCAGTGCTGTAAATGCCGATGCCGTAGCTTCTCATTTTTTCAAGAAAATCTTCGGTGCCGTTGATGATGGCCGAGATCACCTCTCCCGGGATCAGGTTTTTGTTCCGCCCGATGGTTGACGAAAGCAGAATGCCGTCGGTTACTCCTACGCACAACAGGTCATCCAGATTCATCACCACAGCATCCTGGGCAATGCCTTCCCAAACGGAGAGATCGCCGGTCTCGCGCCAATAGGCATAGGCCAGTGATGATTTTGTTCCGGCACCGTCGGCATGCATCACCGTGCAACAGGCCGGATCGCCCGCCAGTAAATCGGGCGTGATCTTGCAAAATGCCTTGGGGAACAGCCCTTTGTCAATGTTCCGGATGGCGTTATGAACATCTTCCTTGGAGGCCGATACTCCCCGCATCTGATATTTTAAATCGTCCGACATAATTTTTTTTGCAAACTTAATCCTTAAAAATTAAAACTGATACGAAAATTATCTGTAAATTCGTACTTGATACCGGAAAAAAATGACAATTCATCAAATATTGGTAAAATATTGGGGCTATTCCGCCTTCAGGCCGATGCAGGAGGAGATCATCAACTCGGTGCTGTCGGGAAACGATACCCTTGCCTTGCTGCCGACGGGAGGAGGCAAATCAATTTGTTATCAGGTGCCGGCTTTGGCCAAGGAAGGCGTTTGTTTGGTGGTCTCTCCGCTGATAGCACTCATGCGCGACCAGGTTGACAGATTGAAAAAAATCGGCGTGAAGGCGTTTGCAGTCTATTCGGGCATGCATCATTCCGAAATTGAAGTGGCCATCAACAATGCGGTTTACGGTGAGGCCAAATTTTTATACATCTCGCCCGAGCGGCTTGTGAGCCCTGTTTTCCGGGAATCGTTGAAAATGATGAAGCTGAATCTGATCGCTGTGGACGAGGCGCACTGTATTTCGCAATGGGGCTACGATTTCAGGCCGTCATACATGAATATTGCCGAGATCAGGCCGTGGTTTCCCGATGTCCCCGTTCTTGCGGTTACGGCTTCGGCTACACCCGATGTTGTTGACGACATTCAGGAAAAACTCAGGTTTAAAACTCCCAATGTCAAACGGCAAAGTTTCGAAAGAAAGAATCTTGCGTATGTTGTTTACGAGGAGGAAAACAAACCGGAGCGTTTGCTTCGCATCCTCACAAAAGTGAAGGGTTCGGCCATCGTTTATGCAGGCAGCCGGCGGGGGACGTACGAAACAGCCAGATTCCTGACGCGTAACGGCATTGCCGCAGATTATTACCATGCCGGTCTTGATGCCAAAACCAAGGAGCAGAAGCAAAAACAGTGGATGGAGAACAGCATCAGGGTGATGGTGGCTACCAATGCCTTCGGGCTTGGTATTGACAAGCCCGATGTCAGGGTCGTGGTGCATACGTACGTTCCGGCAAACATCGAGAGTTATTTTCAGGAAGCCGGACGTGCCGGACGCGACGGAAAAAAAGCATGGGCCGTTTTGTTGTACCACGGGTCGGACCTGCTGGACCTGTCGAATCAACTGGAAAATTCATTCCCTCCCATCGAAAAGATCAAATCCGTCTATCAGGCCCTGGGAAATTATTTGAATCTTGCTGTGGGCAGCGGAAAAAATTTAAGTTTCGATTTCGACCTGGCAACTTTCGGTAAAACCTACGGCATTAAACCCCTGATTGCATACAATGCATTGAAATTCCTCGAAAAAGAGGGCTATTTGATATTGAACGAAGGAATTCATTTTCCGCCCAAACTTTTTGTGAAATTAAAAGGCGAAGACCTCTACCGTTTCCGGGTTGAGAATCCCCGGTACGATGCTTTCGTTCAACTGATACTTCGCTCTTACGAAGGGTTGTTCAGTCAGTATGTGACCATCAACGAAAAAGAACTGGCCCGCAAAGCAGGTATCGAAGTGCGGCAGGTTGATGCCATGTTGAAGATGCTTCATAAGCTCGGAGTGGTTTTTTACGTTCCGCAAAAGAACAAACCACAACTCATCCTTACCGAAGAGCGCCTGAATGCAAACGACATTTACATTTCAAAAGAGAATTATCTGTTTCGCAAAAAGGCTGCCGAAAAACGGCTGGATGCCATGAAAGCCTATGTTACTTCAACCAACAGGTGCAGAAGCCAGTTTTTGCTCGGGTACTTCGGCGAAGAGCAGCCGAAAAGATGCGGCCACTGCGATTATTGCATCGAAAGAAACAAGATAGATGTTAACGAAATGGAATTTAATGCGGTGCTTTCAAAAATTAAACCTTTGCTCAAAGAAAAGCCGGTGGATGTTCAAGGGCTGGTTGATGATGTTGCCATGGACCCGGAAAAGGTGATGCGGGTGATAGAATGGTTGCTTGATAACGACAAAGTGCAATATGCCGAAGACAAGAAATTGGTTTGGGTGATTAACAAATGATCGGGATGTATTGATGAAAGAAGGGACGATATTAAAACCGGAATTTTATCTTCGCAACGATGTGGTTGCCATTGCCCGCGACTTGCTCGGTAAGGTTTTGGTGACGGTGAAGAACGGAGCGCTCACCTCGGGTATCATCACCGAGACGGAGGCCTATCAGGGAGTGACCGACAGGGCGTCGCATGCCTCGGGAGGGCGCTATACGCGGCGCACCGAAGTCATGTTTCGCACTGGCGGTACGGCGTATGTCTATTTGTGCTACGGCATTCACTCGTTGTTTAATGTAGTGACCAATCGCGAGGGAATACCTCATGCCGTTCTGATCCGCTCCATCATCCCCTATCAGGGAACAGACCTGATGTTGAAGAGAACGGGAAAAAGAAAGGTGAACAAAGATATCGGCAACGGCCCGGGGAAAGTTTCAAAACTCCTGGGCATCCATTACGAAAATTCGGGGCTCCCGCTCACGGAAAACGGAGAAACCGAACTTTCGCAAAACAACTTTGTCATCCGGATTGAAGAAGGCCCGGTTGTTCCAAAAATGAGCGATATTGAAGTTTCCGTAAGGATCGGAGTGGATTATGCCGGCGACGATGCCTTGCTTCCGTTCAGGTTCAGGTACAAAAAAAGCCTGTGAATCAGGTTCACAGGCTTTGTAATCGTTCAAAAAGTTCTTACTTAACTGCACCGCCTAATTCAGCGCCTGCTTTGAATTTAACGACTTTTTTAGCAGCAATTTTGATTTCCTGGCCTGTTTGGGGATTTCTTCCGGTTCTGGCTGCACGGGTGGCAACACTGAACGATCCGAAACCTACCAAAGTAACTTTGTCGCCATTGGAAAGCGCATTTGTGGTTGCTTTGATGAATGAATCAAGGGCTTTTTTTGCATCAGCTTTGGTCAAACCAGCTTCCGATGCCATAGCGTCAATTAATTCTGCTTTGTTCATAGTTTAAAAATTTTAAATTAAAATTTACTTCAATATCATCGCAAATATAAGCTATTTCTGGGAAAAAGCAAGTTTTTTATTCAAAATCTATCTTAAATGTTGAAAAAAACCATGTTTTGTTAATAACAAAGCCCTTAAAAACACCTGAATCGGTAGAAATTTGCCGACTTTCATTCAAAAAAAGCGTTTTCCTGAAATTTGAATCCGTTCAGAAAATCAGTGACCCGGAGGCGTTTTTTGCCTGCAATCTGCAATTCGTCCACGATAATTTTTCCGTTTCCGGTCCATACGGCCAAAAAATCTTTATGGTTTGTCTCGATGCTGCCCGGTAGGTTACGGTGTGCTGCCGTTTCGTACCTGACTTTATAAAATTTAACGTGCACCATTTCGTCATTGGCCGTTTTCAGAATGCCGAAAGCGGCTGGGTAGGGCGAAAGCCCCCGGATAAAATTATAAACGTCGGTAACATTCCGGTGCCAGTTGATCCTGCAGTCTTCTTTAAAGATCTTGGGGGCTGTTTTCAGTGTTCCGTCAACCGGCAACTCTTCCTGCGGAATTACGCTGTAATCACCGTTTTGAATTGCATTTACCGTTTTCACCACGAGATGAGCACCCATGACCATCAGCCGGTCGTGCAGCTCCCCGGCCGTTTCGTCGGGCAAAATGGCTGTCTTTTCCTGAAAGAGGATATTTCCCGTATCAATTTGTTCGTTGATGAAAAAGGTGGTGACGCCGGTCTCTTTTTCTCCGTTGATCAAAACATGGTTGATGGGGGCGGCACCACGGTATTGTGGCAGCAGGGAAGCATGCAGGTTAAATGTCCCCAGAGAGGGCATTTCCCATACTTCGCGCGGCAGCATTCTGAAAGCCACCACGACAAAAAGGTCGGCATTAAGGTTTTTCAGCTCGCCGAGAAATTCGGGGTTTTTCAGCTTTCCGGGCTGGAGCACCTTCAACTGCTTCGAAACAGCAAATGCCTTCACTGCCGAAACCGACAACTTTCTGCCTCTTCCCGCAGGTTTGTCGGGTGCGGTAACCACACCCTCCACACGGTGGCCGGCTTTGAGGAGCGCATCAAGCGACGCCACGGCAAATTCGGGCGTCCCCATAAAAACAATTCGCAATTCTTTTTTCATGGTGCTAAATTACCTCTAAAAAAAATACCTGTCCGGAAAAAGGACAGGTATTTTTTGTGATTAAATATTTTTATCGTTATGACTTGGCATAACCTTCGGCTCGTGCAATGTATTTGTCCATGTCTCTTGCCTCATTGCTTTTCGGAAAATTTTCCTTGATCCTTTTGTAAACCTTGATGGCATTGGCATAATCTTTCAAGGTCTCGTAAGTCCATCCTGCTTTCATCAAAAACAGCGGGCTTGTAAATTCATTTTCCGTTTCTTCGGCTGCCTCGAGGTAATACTTAACGGCTGCCTCGGGGTTGTTGAGTTGCATGTAGCAATCGCCGATGGCTCCGAGAGCCATGGGCTCGATGATCTCGTCGTCGGGATCGAAATTCTCCAGATAATCAATGGCGGTTTCATAATCGCCTTTTTTCATGTAGATGATCCCTGCGTAATAATGGGCGAGTTCTGCAGTCTTTGTAAATTTATAGTTGTCGATGATATCGAGAAAACCGGGGTATTCCGCATCACCGTTCAGAGCCAGATCCAATGAATCCTGTTCGAAATACATTTCTGCTTTGAACACTTCTTCCTGTGCGCTTTTCTCTTTGGGAACCAGATAAAAACGTTCGAATCCGAAATAGGCCATCACGATCACTACAATAAGGCCGATGACCCACAGGATGGGTTTCTGATTGTCTTCGATAAATTGTTCGGTTTTCCCCAATGCTTCTTCTACCGCCTGGATGTTCTCTTCTGTTTTGGTCTTCTTTTTAGCCATAATTTTGCTTAATAATTTTGAGGTGCAAAAGTATATTTTTTTTTAATTGCCACACCATTGGAGTTATTTTTTTTCTTTTTCATTGTCAATGTGCTTTACGATTCCATTCGTGTGAGCTAATTTTAGTACTTTTGCAAAGCTGTTAAGCGGCACTTTTTGACGATGCTGACACTTGTTTGCAGCCGTCGAAAAGTTTTTTTTTATCAAAAACATATTACATCAATGAAAAAAGCAGTATGGATCATCGTCGGTATTTTTCTCGTTGCCGGAGCACTCTATGTTTTGTTCAATAACTTTTTCGATTCCAATATTCTGGTGATTTTTTCCATTTTGTACCTCGTCCAGTTTTTTTTGGCTTTGATCTTTATTTCCATTCTCGATAAATCGAAATCGCAACTTTATCTGCCGGTGTATTTCATCACGGGCATCATTGTTTTCCTTATTTTATTCATCAAACTATTTTAACATCACATGAAAAAAACAATTTTTACATTAGGCATGATCATGCTTTGGGGGCACGTGAGCTTGTTTGCAGGTTGGGTCATCACCGAAGAGACATCGCATCCGATGAGCGATGCAATTGTTGTTTCCGAAACGATTCTGATTCAGGATCAAAAAATGAAAACGGCAAGCAGCGACGGGACTTTTATTTTTAATCTGAAAACCGACGAAATAACCCTGATCAACGACAAGGATAAAATCTATTGGACGGGAAATATTGAATCTTTCAGGGAGGAGGCTTCCGAAACCATGAAGATGATCGTTGATGAATTGCTGGAACAATTTCCCGAACAGCAACGGGAGATGTTCAAGAGCATGTTTGACGGGATGGCCGAGATGTACGATGAACCCAATCCCGAAATCATGGATGCTTTGAGCGTATCCGTCGAAAAGACGGGCGAAAGCGAAACCATTGCAGGATATGAAAGCCGGAAATATACGGTGACGGCCAATGGAAAACAGGTTGAAGAGGTTTGGATATCGTCGCGGCCGAATATTTCAGGGGAGTTCGACATGAAGGAGCTGCACGAAGTACTCAATCAAATTTCACCGGTTGCGTCGCCCGAGGACTATTACGGTTTCAGTGACAAATACCTTGACCTGTTGAGTAGCGGGTTTGTGATGCGCACTGTTGATGCGGACGGAATGCGCACGGAAGTGACAAACATCGAAGAGAAACAAATTGATGATTCGGAATTTATGCCCGGCCCGGGATACAAGAAGATGGATCTGACGGAGCTCTTCAAAATGATGATGAAAGATAATGACAGTGATAATCCGGGACATTGACCCGAGAGCGTTTCACATTAAACGATGACCATGATGAAATTCGGTTTACGAAACGACTTGCAGGCTGTTTTTGCGGCTGTGGTCATTCTTTTGATATCCATTCACCCTGTTGCGGCACAAAACGATAAAGCAAACCGCACTTCAACAATCATCGAAGATTTCCTGCAACTCGGTACGATTGCCGTAAAGGCACCGGTGTATGATACGGTGAAGAACCTGAAAGGGAAAACTTTCGGGACAAAAGACCTGCTCACATTCCAGTACATGGATGTCGGCAAGTTAAGCCCCGAAGCAAATACAACGCTCACCATCAACGGTAATGAATTTGGCTGGGAAAAAGTTAAAACTTCCCGCGACGGTTTTCTGAAAATCAGTGAAAACAAGGAAAAAGATCTTAACCGGTTGGGATATTTTGCCGCATATTTGCAAGTTGACCGCTGGATGAAGATAAATATAAAGGTGAGCTCACCGCAGTTGTTTGAGGTTTATGTTGACGGCAGGAAATTGGTGTCGAAGACTTCGGCCGACAAAAAAGATGCCGGCGAAACGGGCAGCGCCGGTAAGGATTGCACACTGGAGACCGGAAAGCATCTTTTGCTGATCAAGAGCATTCAACCTTCGGGTGATGAACACAACTGGAAACTGAAGGCGGAGATCACCTTTGATGAAAACTTACCGGAAGAATCGCTGAAACTGTCGGTGTTGCCCGAAAAGCCGATGGATATTGCCGCGTTGCTGGACGGGACGTTTGTCAGGTCGGCAACGGTGTCGCCCGACGGGGAACTGGTGCTGCTGAAATTCTCAAAAACCGATCCTCCGGACGGAAATACGGAAGACCGGGCCGAAGTAAGGGATATCAACACCAACCGGCTGATACAGCTTTATAAAGATACGGACATCTCCGGCTTGCGCTGGACAAAGCATGGGAGAAAACTTACGTACCGCACATCGGAAAAGAACCGGGGAACCACGCTCTCGCTGTTTGATTTCGAGACCATGACGGAAAAAGTACTTCTCGAAAATGTCAAAGACCTGAACGATTACTCCTGGTCCGACGACGAGCGGTTGATCATTTACAGTATTTCGGAGAAGTTGAAAAAAGACAAAAGCGGTGTTGTAAAACTCGAAGGCATGCCCGACCGCTGGCCGTGGTGGCGCAGCCGCAGCTTTCTTTACAAATTGGATGTGGCGTCGGGATTTACCGAAAGGCTCACTTTCGGCCATCTCTCCACCAACCTCCAGGACATCAGGCCCGACGGCAGGAAGATACTTTTCAGCATGAGCGAGCCCGATTTTTCGGAGCGGCCCTATTCCAAACAGATTCTTGTGGAGATGGACCTGAATACGTATCATGCCGACACCTTATGGGTAAAACGTTTCTCGGGTTCCTGTTCCTATGCACCTGACGGCGGACATTTGATCGTCACGGGTTCGCCGGCGTTGTTCGGCGACACGGGAATCAATCTGAAAGGCGACGCCATCCCCAACGATTACGACATGCAGGCTTATATTTACGATATTGCTTCGGGTGATGTCCTGCCCGTTACATTTTCGTTCGACCCGTCAGTCAATCAAGTGATATGGAGCAGGTACGATGCCAACAAAATCTATTTCAGGGCCACCGACGGAACATTTGTCAACGTGTTTCAATACGACCTTAACAAAAGGTATTTCAAAAAGATCGAAACGGGATTTGACGTCACCACCGGATTTTCGGTTGCAAAGGATAAACCCGTTGCAGTATGCGTGGGCTCCGGGATCACCACCCCGGCATTTGCCAATGTCGTCAACCTCGAAACCGGTGCTGTCCGTAAGCTGTCGGCACCCCGCGAACCGGTGTTCGGTAAGATTACCCTTGGTAAAACCGAAGAATGGAATTTTAAAAACGCATCGGGGGTGGATATCGAAGGGATGATTTATTACCCGCCGGATTTTGATAAAGACAAATCCTATCCGCTGATCGTTTACTACTACGGCGGCACCAGCCCTGTCGACAGAAGCTTCGGCGGCAGGTATCCCAAAAACCTGTATGCCGCACAAGGTTACGTGGTTTACGTGCTGGAGCCCAGCGGCGCCACGGGCTACGGGCAAACGTTCTCGTCGCGGCATGTGAACGACTGGGGCATCACCGTGGCCGACGAGATCATCATGGGAACGCAACTCTTCATCGAAACACATCCTTTTGTCGATCGCAACAAAGTGGGATGCATCGGTGCCTCTTTCGGCGGGTTTATGACCATGCTTTTGCAAACGCGCACCGACATTTTCAGTGCCGCCGTTGCTCATGCCGGCATCAGCTCCATTTCGAGCTACTGGGGCGAAGGATACTGGGGCTACCTGTACAGCTCGGTGGCATCGGCCAACAGCTTCCCGTGGAACAACAGCAAATTGTACATCGACCAAAGCCCGCTGTTCCATGCCGACAAGATCAACACCCCGTTGCTGCTGCTGCACGGCACCGCCGATACCAACGTTCCCACCGGCGAGAGCATTCAGCTTTACACCGCACTCAGGTTGCTTGGCAAACCCGTGGAGCTGGTGGAAATCGAAGGGCAAAACCACCACATCACCGATTACAAAAAACGCATCCTTTGGCAAAAGACCATTTTTGCATGGTTCGACAAATGGCTGAAGGATCAGCCCGGATGGTGGAACGACCTGTACCCCGAATCGAATCTGTAACCTGAAAAAACAACACGATGCACGAAGCAGATTTTGAAACCAAACAAAAGCTTTTCGATTATCTCTCGGGGTTCATCACAGCCGAACGTCTGGCAAAGTTCCGGGAGATCGTCGCCATGCGGACGCGGTATGTTACCGTCGTCCTCGAAGACATCTACCAGCCCCATAACGCCAGCGCCGTTTTGCGTTCCTGCGACTGCTTCGGCGTGCAGGACGTGCACATCATCGAAAACCGCAACCGCTACGAGGTGAATCCCGACGTGGCCCTGGGCGCTTCCAAATGGCTGACGATGATCAAATACAACCAAGGCGAAAACAATACGCCGGAAGCATTGGAAGCGTTGCGCCGGAAAGGTTACCGCATCGTTGCCACCACACCGCACAAAGATGACGTTACCTTGCAGGAACTGCCGGTGGAAAAAGGGCCCGTGGCGCTGCTGTTCGGTACCGAGCTGAAAGGATTAACCGACACGGCGCTTTCGCTGGCCGACGAATATGTGAAGATACCCATGTACGGCTTCACCGAAAGTTTCAACATCTCGGTGTCGGCAGCCATTTCGCTGTTTTACCTTACCGAAAAAATCCGCAACACGGAGGTCGGGTGGCAACTCTCCGAAAACGAAAAAACCGACATCCTGCTGGAGTGGGCCCGCCAAACCGTAAAAAGAAGCGACCTGCTGGAGAAGGAATTTCTGAAAAAGCAAAACAAATAAAATGCAATATGCTTATTTAAAAATATTGATATTTTGAGAAAGATTTTAGTAATAATAATTGTTATTTTGCCATTATCAATTTATTCTCAAAATATATCAGGAGAATTAGGTTGGGGGAAGATCAATTCAGAATCATCCAATAGTTTGTTTTCTTCAATAGTTTATGAACAATCCGTCAATGATAAATTTGGTATTATAACCGACCCGTTTTTTAATTCGTATGAATTTCCAATATTTATCAACTCGATGTTATTCCTTGGAAAAGGAGAACGTTTAAGACCTTATCTTGTTATGCAACCTGGTATTGCTTTGAATACTAAAATAAACAATCCGATTGATTATTATTACGATTTTGGAGGAGGAGTAGCGTTTAAATGTAAAAACAATAGTCTTTCTATTGAAAGTAGGATTAGTTCCGGTTTTAACGAGGAGCTTGAATTTCAAGATAATAGTTCTACAGTTTCTTTATTTTATTCCTTCACTTTCCGAAAACAAAGGAATTAAACATTGTGTGGGAAATGCCCTTCAAACGGCACACGGTGCCGTGTTTGCAGTCACGGCATGATGAACCCAACCGGGAGTGAACCAGCCTGTGAAATCCCTTTCTTTTATTTGTTTTTTGCCCGGATTTGCCGAAAACACGGCAGACAACCCGGAGGATTGTTTGTAAATAAATTCGGAAAACATGTCATTTTTTGCTATTCTTGCAAATAATAAAACTGTTGTTTGGTTCGAAACTGAAAAATGAAAGAAAAATGAAAGAAAACAAAAAGAAAGAAAATATTTTTAAACAAATGTTCGTCACAAGAACACAAGGTTTTATTGATATATCGAAGAAACGTGATTTCTGGAAGGAGTTTGCAAAAGAGACCAACGGAACATTTAATGTTAAACATACCGTTGCAAAAGATTTGAAAATATTAGAACTGAAAATACCTTATAAACAATATTTGGTAGAGTTTACGGAATCTGATGCTCATCCTTTGAAAATCAATTGTAAACTGAATGTAAATCAAAAGTTTGATTTTTCGGTTAGTTATGAAGATGCAATGGAAAAATTACTCAAATTTTTCGGCAACCAGGATATACAAGTTGGGGATAAAGCTTTTGATAAAAAATATCTGATACAGGGAGAAAAGGCTGATTTGATTAAAAAGGTATTAATGAAAGACCGGATTAAAACGATTTTATTGTCAAATAATGTTTTTTCGTACAACTGTACCTGGGAAAAGAAAAATGAAACCGTACAGCTTACAAGTTTAGTAAGCAGAACCGTTAATTCGAAATCCGAATTATCCGAACTTTTTGAACTTTTCCGTTTGACAATTGATGAAATGGAAAAATTGGGCATTATAAAAGAGAGTTAACGGTATTGCTCAAATCGGGCATCGCCAGATCTGCCGATTCGACTATTTTGACGGGGGGAGGCGCAAAAAAAGGTTATTCACAATAGAGGTTTGATAACTTTACGGGATGGTGGTAAAAAGAACGGTTCTAAATTCTATTTTTGCAGACGATTTTAGCAGGAGCGAAATATGACTTTTGAATACAGTGAAGACCTTGTCAGGTCGCTTGATTGGAATGAACACATACAAACCCGTCCCGGGATGTATATCGGGAAGCTGGGTGACGGCTCGTCGCAGGACGACGGCATTTACGTGCTCATCAAGGAGGTGATTGACAACTCCATTGACGAATTCGTGATGGGGTTCGGCAAGAAGATAGAGGTTACCATCCGCGAGGGGAAGGTTACCGTGCGCGACTACGGGCGCGGCATTCCGCTGGGAAAGGTCAACGACTGCGTAGCCAAAATCAATACGGGCGCCAAATACGATTCGAAGGTCTTTAAGAAATCGGTGGGGCTGAACGGCGTGGGGGCCAAAGCGGTCAATGCGCTTTCGAGTTTTTTCAGGGCACAATCCGTTCGCGACGGCAGGACCAAGGTGTTCGAGTACAGCCGCGGTGTGCTCATCAACGAATACCCCGAAGCGGAAACCGACGAAAAAAACGGCACGATCATCACCTTTGCGCCCGACACCAAATATTTCGGCAATTATCATTTCATCCCTGAGTATGTTGAGAAGCTGTTGTGGAACTATGTTTTTCTCAACAACGGGCTGACCATTGTATACAACGGCGAACGTTTTTTTGCCAAAAACGGTTTGCACGATCTTCTGGAGCGTTACATCAACGGCAGCGCACTCTATCCCATCATTCACATTCGTGAGGGCGACCTTGAATTTGCTTTCACGCATCTGAGCAATCAATACGGTGAAGAGTACCATTCGTTTGTCAACGGGCAGAACACCACACAGGGCGGCACGCACCAAGCGGCATTCAGGGAGGCCATTGTGAAAACCGTCAGGGAATTTTACAAAAAAGACTTCGACCCCGGCGATGTCAGGGCATCCATTGTGGCAGCCCTCAGCATCAAGGTGCAGGAGCCGGTTTTCGAATCGCAAACCAAAACCAAGCTCGGCTCGCAGTACATCGAACCCAACGGGATGACCGTAAGGAATTATGTGATAGACATTGTTAAACGCAACCTCGACAATTATCTGCACAAAAACCCCGAGGTCGCCGATGTGCTTTACCAGAAAATTCTCCGTTCCGAAAAGGAACGCAAGGAGATCGCAGGCATCAAAAAGCTGGCACGCGAAAGCGTGAAGAAAGCCAGTTTGCACAACAAAAAGCTGCGCGACTGCCGCATTCATTACAACCAGAATCACGAACGGCGACTCGAAACCACACTGTTTATCACCGAGGGCGATTCGGCCAGCGGCTCCATCACCAAATCGCGGGATGTGAACGTTCAGGCGGTCTTTTCGCTGAAAGGGAAACCGCTGAACTCTTTCGGGAG
>JAOZMX010000063.1 GCA_029934065.1 Bacteroidales bacterium | reverse complement strand
AAGGCGGACCGTTTGCCGAAGCTTTAGCGAAGGCGGGTAGATTTGGGTGAACCCGGAACGCCTGCCGGATCCGGATTCGGCAATTTGTTAACACTATCCGGGAATAACCCGACGGAATTTCTAATTTTGCCGATAAGAAATGATCAGCAAGGAGACCATACAGGAAATTATGGATGCGGCACGGATTGACGAAGTCGTGGGAGAGTTCGTGTCGTTGAAAAAGCGGGGAGCAAACCTCATCGGTTTGTGCCCGTTTCATAACGAAAAAACGCCGTCGTTCACCGTATCTCCGCAAAGGGGCATTTTCAAATGCTTCGGTTGCGGAAAAGGAGGCAATGCCGTGCAATTCCTGATGGAGCACGAGCAATTTACCTACCCCGAAGCATTGCGCTACTTGGCCAAAAAGTACAACATCGAGATCGAGGAGAAAGAACAGACTCCCGAAGAGATCAAGCAGCTCAACGAAAAAGAGAGTCTTTTTCACGTCACCGATTTTGCAGCCAAATATTTTGCCGATAATTTGTTCAACACCGAAAAAGGAAGGGCTGTCGGATTAAGTTACTTTAAAGAACGGGGATTTCGCGAGGACATTATCAAGAAATTTCAACTCGGGTATGCCCTCGAAGGATGGGATGATTTTACGGCGCATGCGCTCAAGATGGGCTACAAGCTGGAGTATCTCGAAAAGACCGGCCTCACCATCGTCAAAGAAAACAAGCAATACGACCGGTTCAGAGGCAGGGTGATCTTTCCCATCCGGAACCTTTCGGGGCGAGTTTTGGGGTTTGGCGGAAGAACCCTGTCGGCCGATAAGAAAACACCTAAATACGTCAACTCGCCCGAATCGGACATCTACCACAAAAGCAAGGTACTTTACGGCATCGACCTGGCCAAAAACGCCATCATTACCAACGACAACTGTTTCCTTGTGGAAGGTTATACCGATGTGATTTCGCTGCACATGGCCGGCATTACAAATGTTGTGGCTTCCTCGGGAACCTCCCTCACCACCGACCAGATCAGGTTGATCAGCCGTTACACCAAAAACATCACCATCCTATACGACGGCGACGAAGCAGGCATCAAAGCCTCATTCCGCGGTATCGACATGATCCTTGAACAGGGAATGGACGTAAAAATCGTTTTGTTTCCCGAAGGCGAAGACCCCGATTCGTTCGCACGCAGTCATCGTTCGTCGGAAGTGCAGGATTTTATCCGCGAAAAGGCCGACAATTTTATTTTCTTCAAGACCAATTTGCTCGTCAAGGACGCCGGTAACGATCCTGTGAAAAAAGCCGGACTGATCAAAGAGATCGTCAATTCCATCGCTTTGATCCCCGATCAGATCATTCGTTCGGTGTATGTGAAAGAGTGCTCGGCATTGCTCGACATCACCGAGCAAACGCTGATGAACGAACTGAACAGGGTACGCCGCAAAAACTACAACCGCAAGCTGAAAGAAAAAGCAAAAGAAAGCCCGGCGGACGATAACGTCGAGCCGTTTGTGGGTGTACCCGAAGAGCAACCAGGGTTCGACTACCTTTCTCCGGAAGGACAGGAAAAGGATGTCGTCAGGTTGTTGATGAACTTCGGCAATCGTGAAATAGATTTTGATTACCTGGACGAAAACAAAGAAACACAATCCGAAACGGCGGATGTAGCCTCTTTTATCGTTTCCGACTTGCTAAATGACGAAATCTCTTTTATCAATCCGTTGTTCAAAAAGATATTCGATGATGTCAACAACCGGCTCAACGAAGGCATCATCCCCGACGAAAAGTATTTCCTCAACCACGACGATCAGGAGATTGCCGGTCTGGCGGCCACTTTACTTCTGTCCAAGTACGAACTCAACGACTGGGAACGTGTGCACATCTATGTCAGCAAGGAAGAAGAAAAGCTGAAAACCGCCGTGGAACATGCCCTGCTGTCGTTGAAACTGCGCTGGTTAGAACGCAAATTTGAAGAAAACGGCAATGCCCTGAAAAATGCCACCGATGATACCGATATCGAAATGCTCCTCGTTAATCAAACCAACCTTATCAAAAAGAAAAAGATCATTTCAGCCAAGCTTGGACGGATAATTTTGCGGTAAATTTGTGCAAACAGGATAAGTTACCACATTCAACAACAGAAAATCATTTGAACGACCTTCGCAGAGATCAAAACAGAAAACCGGAAATGAATTACGAGCAAACCATAAATTACATCTTCGGAAAATTGCCCATGTATCAGCGCATTGGCGGGGCGGCCTACAAAACCGACTTGCATAACACTGTTGTGTTGTGCAACCTGCTGGGTAATCCGCAGCGGCAATTTCGTTCGGTTCATATTGCCGGAACCAACGGCAAAGGCTCCGTATCGCATCTGACGGCATCGGTGTTGCAGGAGGCAGGATACAAAACGGGACTTTACACTTCGCCGCATTACAAAGACTTCAGGGAACGCATCAGGGTCAACGGAAAGATGATCCCCAAACAAGCGGTTACGGACTTTATTTTGCGGTGGAAAAACGATTTCGAACAGATCGGATTATCCTTTTTCGAAATGACCGTCGGTTTGGCTTTCGATTATTTTGTGCGCGAGAAAGTTGATATTGCCGTGATAGAAACAGGCCTCGGCGGAAGGTTGGATTCAACCAATGTCATCACGCCGCTGGTGTCGGTCATCACCAATATCGGCATGGACCACATGCGGTTTCTGGGAAATACACTCTCTGAAATCGCCGCTGAAAAAGCCGGGATCATCAAACCGGGAATCCCGGTGGTGATCGGCGAAACACAACAGGAAATTCAATCCGTTTTTATTGATAAAGCAGCCGAAGTAAATGCCCCCATTACTTTTGCCGACATGCATTTTAGTGTTGCCCTCAAAGGAAATTCCGCCTTCGAAAAACCGGTTGTTGATATTTTCAACGACGGGAAAAAACCGGTTGAGGGGATGCGTTTCCCGCTCCAGGGCAGTTACCAGATAAAAAATCTCATCACCACGCTTGCCACCCTTGATACGCTGTCAAAAAGAGGCTATCCCGTTCCGCCGGTTTCGTTGAAGGCGGGACTGGAAAAAGTGGTTGAGAACACAGGTTTTCGGGGAAGATGGCAAATATTGAAACAAAACCCGTTGGTGGTTGCCGACGGAGGACACAACGCCGACGGCATCCGGCAGGTGGTTGAAAACATCCGCAAACTGACTTTTAAGAAATTACGGTTTGTGTTTGGAGTGGTCAACGACAAGGCGCTTGACGACATTTTGAAACTGCTGCCGGCGGAGGCAGAATATTATTTTTGCAAGGCGGACATTCCGCGCGGACTGGATGCGGCACAACTCTGCCGGCAGGCCGAAAAAGCCGGACTAACGGGCAAGGCTTATTCCTCGGTGGCGGAAGCATACCAAACCGCCCTGAAGCAAAGCAACAGCGAAGACCTTGTGGTAATCGGCGGGAGCATTTTTGTGGTGGCGGAGGTCATCTGAATCACGGAAACGAATTTTTCGAATTACCCGCCGCTGATCAGATGCATCACGGTGACATCGTCGCCTTCTTTGATGTAAACTTTGTGGCGATCTTCCTTTCGCACCAGTTTGCCGTTGAGTTTGGTGACAAGCATTTTAAAAGTAAAGTTTTTGCGCTTGATCAACTCCTCGAAAGTCATACTCTCTTCTTCGAAGGTTTCAGGCCGGTTATTCAATGTGATGTTCATAATGTATCTTCTTTTGTGTTTCCCAATAAAATATTTAAAACCGTGTTGGCCTGCATATTGGCCACAATGCCCACACGGGGTGCAAGCGGCGGCAATTCTTCCGAAATTTCGCTTGTCCCGTCACCGCAAACATAGATGTTCTCCGTCGGTTTTTCCACACCGATGGTATTGCTTTTCCCCCAGCCTGCCATTCCGTTGCCCATCACCAACGGCGTTCCGGGCATTTCGGCAATCACCGTCTCGGCGATCATCCTTTTCATCTCGGCAAGGTCAAATGCCTCGACAATCACATCACATCCTGCAAATACCGAAACAATGTCGGCCGGCCCGAGTTTTACATCTACTGCCGTAATTTTAATGCGTTCATCAATGCTGTGAATATTCTCCGCCAGGGCAAGTACTTTTTTCTTCCCTGTCTGATGTTTGAAAAAATATTGCCTGTTGAGATTGGAAACGTCAACCGTATCAAAATCCGCAAGGATCAGATGGCCCGTTCCGATACGTGCCAGTGCCACGGCACAGTTGGAGCCCAAACCGCCGCATCCGGCAATGCCTACGGTCTTATTGCTTAACAACTTTCTTATTTCCTCTGCGTTCATGCTGATTTATCTATGTTGGCTCAAGTTTCGTATTTGCAAAAATATGGCAATTATTCTCATTTTCCAAACAGGACTCTTTATCAAAGCGCAGATAAAAATAGTACACTGATCCGACTGATTGGACTGATTTTTTATGATCATAATCAATCATAACAATCAGTGAACTAATCAGAAACAAATCAACTATTTATATTCCTCTGTTAAAACTCTTCTTTTGTGTTGTGGAATTTTCCCGAAATTCAAAAGTAATCCGACCTCAATATTTGTTGCTCTTAAATAATTTACAAGTTGTGCTTCATGTTCATCTATCAAATTTTCCGCTGCTTTTAATTCGATTATTATTTTATTTTCAACAATGATATCCGCAAAATAATCACCAACTTTTTCATCTTCGTAAAAAACATCAATATGGTATTGTTGGAGGCATTGCAATCCCAACTTTTTCAGTTCAATCATCATTGCATTTTCATAAACTTTCTCAAGAAATCCATATCCTAATGTGTTGTAAACATTATAAAACGCTCTTAATATTTTATTTGACAAATTTGAGTATAAATAGTTTATTCTTTGCATGGTTCAAAATTAAAAAATTTAATACACAAAATTAAAAATTAAATAGTACACTGATCCGACTGATTGGACTGATTTTTTATGATCATAATCAATCATAACAATCATAACAATCAGTGTACTATTCAAAAATGTTTTTTCACATTTCAGGTTACAGCAGGAATGACATACTGATTTGAATCATTGCATAAACTAATCTTTAATCATTTTAAATAACTTCGGCATCCCGCAATAGCACTGAAAACGAACGATATGCGTTTTGGTGCATATTGGTGTTCGGCAAAGCCAAATATTTGCAGGAGAAGTAAAAAATGTATTTTTGGCCTTTCAAAGAAAAAACAGTTATTAAAGAATAAAAAACAGTAAATATGGAAGTTGCCGAATTGAAAAAATCGCACAAATTATTGCGTGATTGGACCTACGACTGGACACCGTTGTATCGTGGATACACCGATAAGATTTTATATGTGAATCTGTCGGATAATGAGATCAAGGAAAAACCGGTTCCCAAGCTGATGAAAGAAAAATTTGTCGGGGGAAAAGGATATGGCCTGAAGCTTTTGTGGGATGCTACAAAGCCTGAAACCAAGTGGGATGATCCCGAGAATGAGATCAACATCTCTTCGGGCCCCATCGGAGGTATAACCCAGTATTCCGGAGCGGGAAAATCCATTTGTGTTACCATATCTCCGCTGACCGATATTCCCATCGACAGCAATGTGGGCGGTTTTTTCGGTCCGTTCCTGAAGTTTTCCGGATTTGATGCCATCGAGATACAGGGAAAATCGGACAAGGACGTGATCATCTTCATTGACGGTGTGAACCACAAAGTTGAGATCAACGAAGCGCCTTACATCGACATCAAAGACAGTCATATCCTGGGTGAAGTACTCACCGAAATGTATGCCGACGACGAAAAAGACAAGAAGAATATCGGAGTGGTAGCCACAGGAGCAGCAGCCGACCATGCGCGTATCGGAATGCTGAATTTCACCTTTTACGATCCCAAGCGTAAGCTTGTGCGGATGAAACAAGCCGGCCGCGGCGGTGTGGGTACTGTTTTCAGAAACAAAAAGATCAAGGCCATCGTTTGTAAAATACCGGGTGTAAAAGGAAACCTGAACAATGTTGCCGATCTGCCGGCCATCATGGAACGCGGCAAACGTTTCAACAAAGAGATGCGCGAGCTGGACGATTCGCAAGCCGAAATGCGCACCAAAGGTACGGCACACCTTACCAACATTATGAACGACTACGACCTGCTGCCGGTACACAATTACAAATACGGCAGTCATCCCGAAGCCGACAAAATCCATTCGGAAGTCTGGAAATCCAAATTTACACAAGGCATCCCCGACGGCTGCTGGATAGGCTGCAACATGGCCTGCTCCAAAGGCGTGGATGCTTTCGAGATCAAAACCGGCCCCTACAAAGGACAAAAAGTGATCGTTGACGGCCCCGAATACGAAAACGCCGGCGGATTGGGTTCCAACTGCGGCATCTTCAACCCGGATTACATCATCGAGTCCAATTTCTATTGCGACACCTACGGGATTTGTACCATCTCATGGGGTACGCTGGTGGCCTTTATCATGGAATGTTACGAAAGCGGCATCCTGAACAAGGAACGTACCGGTGGCCTGGAGTTGAATTTCGGTAATGCCGAAGCTGCCATGGAGCTGATGCACCAACTGGCGCGCGGCGAGGGATTCGGCGTGATTGCCGGTCAGGGTGTGCGCAAAATGAAAGAACTGTTTATCGAAAAAGGCTGGGGCGACCCGCAGTTTCTGCAGGATATCGCCATGGAAAACAAAGGGCTTGAATATTCGGAGTATGTGTCCAAGGAATCGTTGGCACAGCAAGGCGGTTTTGCCATGACCAACAAAGGTCCGCAGCACGACGAAGCATGGCTGATCTTTATGGATATGGTCAACAACCAGATACCGACTTTTGAAGATAAAGCCGAGGCGTTGCACTATTTCCCCATGTTCCGTACCTGGTTCGCGTTGCAGGGATTGTGCAAACTGCCGTGGAACGACGTGGAACCGGCCAACAATGCCGAAACCGACGAGCCGGCCAAAGTGCCCGAGCACGTTGACAACTACGTTACCATCTACAAAGCCGTTACGGGCAACGATTTCGACAAAGAAGAGCTCATCCGTCAGTCCGAAAGGGTTTACAACTTCCAGCGTATTTTCAACCTGCGCCGCGGCTACGGAAAACGTCAACACGATGCACAACCGTATCGTGCTGCCGGCCCCGTTACCGTCGAAGAGTACGAATCACGTGCCGAAAGATACGACAAGCAACTCAAGGAGCTTGTTGGTGTTGACCCCGAAGGCAAATCCACGGAAGAAAAACGGGACATCCTCCGCAAATACAGGGAAAACCGTTACGAGCAGTTACTCGACGCTGTTTACTTCAGAAGAGGCTGGACCAAAAACGGTATTCCCAAGATCGATCACCTGAAAGACCTCGGAATGGACCTCCCCGAAGTGATTGATGTTGTAAAAGATTTGCAGGACGAATAAAGCAAACTAAAAACCAGATTTTACATAAACCAAAGGCTGCTTCTTTTGCGAAGCAGCCTTTTTTAATCTGGTCATAAAATTTTATTGTATCCCGGTCGTGGAATTTATTCCTTGAAAATCTCTTTGAGTTTATCGTTCAAATCATCACCCCTCAAGTCTTTGGCAATGATGATGCCTTTGGGGTCGAGCAGGAAGTTGGAAGGGATCGAGCTGACGGCGTACAAGTTGGAGGCCTCATTGTCCCAGAATTTCAGATCCGAAACCTGTGTCCAGTTCAGCTTATCGTCGGCAATGGCCTGCAACCACCGTTGTTTGTCGCGGTCGAGCGATACACCGAGGATTGTAAAACCTTTGTCCTTGTATTTGTGGTAAGCTGCCACCAGGTTGGGACTCTCGGCACGGCACGGGCTGCACCACGATGCCCAGAAATCTATCAACAGGTACTTCCCTCTGAAATCCTCGATGGAAACCGGTTTCCCGACAGTATCGTTTTGAACAAAAACCGGAGCTTGTTTGCCGATCTGAACATTGTCCATTTTTTCGATTTGCTTTTCGAGGCTTGTTACATATTCCGAACTGTCCAGCGAAGCCGACAACGAACCGGCAATCTCATTCAAATCGTCCAGGTCGAAATAATAAATGTAGCGGAGGGTTACATACGGTGCAACAACGGACGTGTTGTTCGTTTTTGCAAAATCGATGATGTAACTTTTTTCTTCTTCTTCGATTTCATCAAACCGGTCTTCGATTTTTTTCATTTTCTCTTTATCCCCCGCCTGTTGAGCGGCTTTATAGTCGCCGTAAATCGTTCTCCTTTCATTATCAAATTTTTCGAGGCTATTGTCGAAAGTTTCCAGCAAAGCTTCCGGTTCCGAACCCTCAATGGTGTAATTGTCCAGCGTTCCAGATATCTTAATCTCTCCCGGAACAACAAACACTCTGATGCGCCCGCGCTGATTGTCAAAAGAGATTAAATAAAGCTCCGGCGATTGTACTTTTCCTGAAAATTCAAATTCACCGTTCTTCGATTGTACCGAGTCGATGACCACAGGATTTCCGTCAACGATGCTGGAAAGTTTTACCATCCCTTCGGGCAGTTGGTCGAGGTGTCCTTTAATTGTAAAACGGTCGGTCGGGTTGTTTTGCGTGCAGGCACCGAGAAGTAATGCAAGTAATGCGGTCCAAATGATTTTTTTCATATGATAAATTTTGTTAATTTGTTAATATTAGCTACGAATGCACGAATGATTTTTTATTTGATGTTTTGTCATCCGCCTGTGTGTGTCGGTGTGCCAACATGGGTTTTTATATTTTTGTTTTCTTAGATTTGTTTACAAATAATTTATTGTTCTGAAATATCATATTTTATGAAACCATAAACGGGTTTTTTACATTAATCTTGTTTTGAGAAGATAAACTGCATCAATATCACAAAAACAAGGGTCACGGCGCTGCTGATGCCGATGCGGTAGAGTGTCTGAAAAATTTCGGAAAAACCGAATACCTCCAGGAAAAACAAAGCCGAATGATGCACCGTAATCAGTATCAGGGCATAGAGGAAAAACCAGCGAAAACCAAGGTCTCTGATTCCCGGCTGCAAACCGGGTTCATACTCTTTTTCCGATTTCAGCAGCTTGAGCACACCCGGACGTACAAAAGCCGTAAACGTCGCAGCGGCAGCATTCAGGCCCAATGTGCCCGAAAAAAAATCCACACCTAGCCCCATGGCAAACGACGACAAAAGCAAAATCCATCCGGGAGTCTCAAAGGGCAAAAGCAAAATGAAATAAACATAAACCATCGGATAAACATAACCCCCAAAGCGAATATGATTGATCACCAGCACCTGAAATGCCGTGAGCAAAATAAAACGTATGATATTTCTGCCGATCATGTTTACGGAGTGTGATTTTTGTTTGCGTCAAGTTCGTTCATTTCTTTGCGGAAAAGATTTTGGATGACAAAAACATGGTAAATCCTGTTGTAGTCCACAAAATAACTGATGTCGGCGGTGAAAAAGTTGTCACCCGGGTTGATGCGGAAATCCTGCACGGTGCCAACCCGGATTCCCTCGGGAAAAATATGTGAAAACCCGCTCGTGACCACCGTATCCCCGATATTTAATTTTGAATGCGTCGGGATATCGATCAGTGTGCCGATCCTGTAATCTCTCCCGTTCCAGATCAACGTTCCTATCTGGCCCGACGATTTTACCCTTACACTGATCTTCGAATGCATGTTCAGCACCGACATCACCCGGCTGAAATAATCCGAAACTTCAACCACCTGCCCCACAATTCCTCCTGATGTTGCAACACCCATTTCCCGTTCGATACCGTGCACCTTGCCTTTGTTGATCATCAGGTAATTGTTTCTGCGGCTGGTGGTATTGCTGATCACTTTAGCGGCATAATACCGGTATTGCCTGCGATAAAGTGTATCATTCAGGAAAAAAGTGTTGGTGTCGGTAGCAATGAACGCCCCGGAAAGCCGGTTGTAAAAATCGGCATTTTCCTCGGCCAGGATGCGATTGGCTTTTCGGAGTGAAAAATAATCGGTAATTCCCGAGTAGGTATTCAGGATTCCCCCTGTGATGCGGTTGGTGGAACTAACAATGACCGAGCTTTGGTAATAAGAATTCCTGACCACCAGAAAAAACGAAAATAATTCGAGCAGGACAAAGAGAAAAAAGAAATGATATTTCCAAAGAAATGCGAACAGGTTTTTCATAAATCCTCAATGTTGGCCGCTTGCAGCCGTCGAGTATTAAAAATACAGATTGATTCCGCTTTATTTGATCAGGAACGTAAATTTATCAAAGTTCTTCAGGGCGATACCCGTTCCGCGGGCCACAGCCCTCAACGGGTCTTCGGCAACGTGAATGGGCAATTTTGTCTTCAGGTGCAGTCGTTTGTCGAGACCGCGCAACATCGAACCGCCGCCGGCAAGGTAGATGCCTGTCCTGAAAATATCGGCCGAGAGTTCGGGAGGTGTCATTTCGAGCGCCTGCAAAACGGCGGTTTCGATCTTCGAGATGGATTTGTCGAGGCAATGGGCGATTTCGGAGTAGTTCACCGTGATCTCTTTGGGTATTCCCGTAAGCATATCGCGACCGTGAACGGCATAATCGTCCGGCGGGTTGTCGAGTTCGGGCAGTGCCGATCCCACTTCGATTTTGATCCGTTCGGCCGTCCGTTCACCGATGTTGATGTTATGTTGCTTGCGCATGTATTCCTCAATGTCGTCGTTAAAATCGTCGCCGGCAATCCGTATGGATTTGTTATTGACGATACCGCCGAGGGCAATGACGGCAATTTCACTGGTGCCGCCGCCGATGTCGATGATCATGTTTCCGGTGGGTTCCAGCACGTCGATGCCGATGCCGATGGCTGCCGCCATGGGCTCGTGGATAAGCCGTACCTCACGTGCACCGGCCTGCTCGGCCGAATCCTTAACGGCCCGCTCTTCCACTTCGGTAATTCCCGAAGGGATACAGATCACCATCTTTAAAGCAGGCGGAAACAGCGACTGACGAATGCCGATCATTTTGATCATCTCCCTGATCATGTATTCCGCCGCCTGAAAATCGGCAATCACACCATCACGCAGCGGACGGATGGTCTTGATGTTCTCGTGGGTTTTGCCGTGCATCATCTGGGCACGTTTCCCCACTGCAATGATCTTCCCCGAATTGCGGTCGATGGCCACAATGGAGGGTTCGTCAACCACAACCTTGTCATTATAAATGATGATCGTATTCGCAGTGCCAAGGTCAATGGCTATTTCTTTGGTGAAAAATGAAAATAAACTCATGTTTTATTATCGCCTGTTGCTAATGTTTTGATTCGATTAATGTTTAAAATGTCTTATCCCGGTAAAAACCATCGAAATGTTGTTTTTATTGCAATAGTCAATGGATTCCCCGTCGCGGATGGAGCCTCCCGGCTGAATAACGGCTGTGATACCTGCCTTGTGAGCGATCTCCACCGAGTCGGCAAACGGAAAGAAAGCATCCGAAGCCATCACCGCACCGTTCAGGTCAAAACCAAACGTCCCCGCTTTGGCAATGGCCTGTTTCAAGGCATCGACGCGCGAAGTCTGTCCCACCCCGCTTGCGATCAGTTGATTGTTCTTTGCCAGCACAATGGCGTTGGATTTGGTATGTTTAACGATTTTGTTGGCAAACAACAAATCGGAAATTTCATTTTCCGTGGGTGCCGTATCGGTAACAACCTTCAGGTCTTCACTTGTTTCTACTTTCCCGTCCCTGTCCTGTTCAATAACGCCGTTCAGTACCGAGCGGAACTGCCGGCCGGGAAGTGAAAACGGTTTTTGTTTCAGAATAATTCTGTTTTTCTTTGTTTTTAATATTTCCAGCGCTTCGGGTTCATAACCGGGAGCCATGATGATCTCAAAAAACAATTTGTTGATCTCTGCGGCCGTTTCCCCGTCAACAATCCTGTTGGTGATCAGCACACCGCCGAAAGCCGAAACGGGATCACCGGCAAGGGCGTCTTTCCAGGCATCCCTTAACTTTTTCCTTGAAGCCAGCCCGCAGGCATTGTTGTGTTTCAGAATGGCAAACGTGGTTTCTTCAAAATCGGCGATGAGGCTGACGGCGGCATCCAGGTCGTTGATGTTGTTGTACGAAATGGCTTTGCCGTGCAACTGCTCGAACACCGAGCCGATATCTCCGTAATAAATCCCCTGCTGGTGAGGATTCTCGCCATAGCGCAATACCGTTGCCTGCTGAAAACTTTTCCTGAAGAGGTTTAATTCGGCTTCTCTGTTGAAATAATTGAAAATGGCCGTATCGTAATGCGACGAAACGGCAAAGGCAAGTGCCGCAAAATGTTTCCGTTCGCTGATGCCGGTTTTGCCGTCATGCTTCTCGAGCAGTTCGTACAAAGCTTCGTATTGCCCCCGGGAAGGAATGATCAGCACATCTTTGAAATTTTTGGCCGCCGCCCTGATAAGGCTGATCCCGCCGATATCTATCTTTTCGATAATGGCCTGCTCCTGATCGGTGGCAGCCAAAGTTTCCTCAAAGGGATAAAGATCAACAATGACAAGGTCAATGGGCGGAATTTCATATTTTTTCAAATCGTCGTTGTCCTGCGAATGGTCGCGACGACTTAATATCCCGCCAAAAACCTTGGGATGCAAGGTCTTTACCCTCCCGCCAAGAATGGAAGGATACGAAGTAACATCCTCAACTTTCACGGGAACGGCTCCCAGACCCTGCAAATAGTTGTAGGTACCGCCGGTGGAATAGATTTTAACGTCAAGGTCAATGAGTTTTTGAACGATCTTTTCGAGGCCTTTTTTCTCAAAAACCGAAATTAATGCCGATTTGATGTGCCTGACTTCTTTCATTATACCTTTAAAGTAACTGGTTTAGATTATTTTAAATACATTTTAAAGGCTGCAAAAATATAGAAAAATATTGACAACTCTTCCACTATCTTTTCAATCGGGGCAATTTATTTTTTCAACTTATGTTTTTTATTTTGTTCATAATCGTCATCGGCAATACGTAATATTGTATTACTTTTACCGAAAGTTGATAACAATTTAACATCATTCTGAAAAATGCTCTTGTTAAAACTCATTCGCGAAAGCTATCTTTTTGCACTTCAGGCCATCATTGTCAATAAGGTAAGAACCATTTTATCGCTGCTGGGCATTACCATCGGCATCTTTTCGGTCATCGCCGTACTTACGGTTTTCGATTCCATGGAGAGCAGTATCAGGAGCAGTTTGAGCGAACTGGGAAAAAATATTTTGTTCATTCAAAAATGGCCGTGGATGATGGGCGGAGGGAATTATCCGTGGTGGAAATACCTCAACCGGCCCGAACCCTCTATCAGCGACATGAACGAACTTCAGCGCCGGAGCAACACGGCAGAAGCCGTTGCCATGATGTTCCAGACCCGACGTACCGTTAAGCATCTGGACAACAGTTACGAAAACATCACCATCATCGGCGTTACCTATCAGTACGATAAGATCATGCCCCTTGATATCAAAGACGGAAGATATTTTACAAGGATTGAATCCAGCAGCGGAAGAAATGTTGCCATCATCGGCGCCGACATTGCAGATAATCTTTTTGAAAATGCCGATCCCATCGGAAGAAGCGTTAAGATTTTCGGCAACAAGCTCACGGTCATCGGGGTACTGACAAGGCAGGGAGAGGGCTCTTTCGGCAATTCCACGGACGAACAGGTTTTCGTCCCGCTGAATTTTGCCAGGAATTTCATCAACATCAGGCATATCAGCACAACCATCCTCATCAAGGCAAAGCCGGGGATAAGCACCACCGAGCTGAAGGATGAGATCACAGGGATCATGCGCTCGGTGAGGAAACTGAAACCGGGGAAAGAGAACGATTTTGCACTGAATGAGATCAGCATTCTCGATCAGGGATTAAAGTCGTTTTTCGACGGATTGGCCATCATCGGCTGGATCATCGGTGCATTTTCGTTGCTTGTGGGAGGGTTCGGCATCGCTAACATCATGTTTGTTTCGGTACGCGAACGGACCAACATCATCGGTATTCAAAAAGCCATCGGAGCCAAAAACTTTTTCATCCTGCTGGAATTTCTTTTCGAAGCGGTGTTTCTATCCCTGATCGGCGGTGTGGTCGGCCTTCTGCTGATCTTTATCGGCACTTATGCTTTTCAGGGAATGCTCGACTTCGACCTGTTTCTCTCCCGCGAAAACGTCATCATCGGCCTGACCATTTCAACCATTATCGGGCTGGTTTCGGGCTTTGTTCCCGCCTGGCAGGCTTCACGCCTCAATCCCGTGGAAGCCATCCGCTTTGGTTTTTGATATTTCGTGTGGAAAACCAACAGGAACAACCATCAGCCAAGGAGGTATGCTTTCCAAACGGTTTAAGTAAAAAGTAAGAAATCGAAAACTACTTGACCGCTATTTTCTGGTAATGGTTCCGGAATAGGTAAAATGCCCCTGTTTCATTCTCACTCCTTTGGGAATTTCAATACCTATCACATTGCCACAGGCACATTTCACCACTCCGTTTTCTCTTTTGCTGTAATCTTTCACGATCTTCGCATTCCAGCAGGTGATGATCTTTCCTTTTCCAACCTTTTGGTATTTAAAGATCTTCGACTTGCATGCGGCACATTTAATCGTCAACATCAATCATTCTCCGTTTTTATTTAGAATAACAGCAGTGTTTTCTTTTTACCTAATTAATAATGAATGTTTTAAGAAATTATTTTGTTTAAATAGATTTTTTATTTTCGATGTTAATTTGAATATTCATATCTTTACCAAAAAATATTTTCAATGGAAAAGCGCTGGGTAGTAAAAGAAAAAGGCAACCAGGAAACGGTTCTTGAGTTATCCCGTGCTTTGAATATCAACACATTGCTGGCAACCTTACTGGTTCAGCGCGGGATTTCGAGTTTTCGGGAAGCAAAGGATTTTTTTCGTCCGAAATTGCTGCATTTGCACGATCCGTTTCTGATGAAGGACATGTCCAAAGCCATCAACCGCATCGAAATGGCCATCCGGCATCGTGAGAAAATCCTCGTTTACGGCGACTATGATGTTGACGGGACAACCGCCGTGGCACTGGTTTATACCTTTTTAAAATCCATCTACAAAGACATTGATTTTTACATTCCCGACCGGTACACCGAAGGTTACGGTATTTCGAAAGCGGGAGTGGATTATGCCGAAGAGAACGGTATCTCTGTTGTCATTGCTTTGGATTGCGGCATCAAAGCCACCGAAAATATCGCCTATGCCGCCGAAAAAAATATCGACTTTATCATTGTTGACCACCACCGGCCGGGCGATCAGTTGCCGCCGGCCTATGCCATACTCGACCCCAAAAGGCCCGACTGCAACTATCCGTACAAAGAGTTGTCGGGCTGCGGACTGGGTTTTAAACTCGTGCAGGCTTTTTCCAAAAAGAACGGATTGCCCTTCAAACGCCTCGAAAAGTTTCTTGATCTGGTGGTAGTCAGCATTGCCGCCGACATTGTTCCCATCACCGGCGAAAACAGAACGCTGGCCTATTTCGGGCTGAAGATGGTCAATTCGAACCCCCGCCCCGGCATTACGGCCATTTTGCATTACAGCAACATCAAAAAGAAAGCGGAGCCTGTTGATAAACCGGGTTACACTTACATCGAAGAGGAATTTGCTTTCAACCGGAAGCTTACCATCAGCGATCTTGTATTTTTGATCGGACCGAGAATAAACGCTGCGGGACGCATGGAAAGCGGAAAAAATTCGGTGGAGCTGCTCATCAGCAAAAACCTGGAAACCGCACTCGCAAAAGCCGAGCAGATCAACCAGTTCAACACCGAGCGCCGCAACCTCGACATGCAGATCACACAGCATGCGCTGGAGATCATTGCCAGCGACCCGATGCACCCGTTCAAAAAAGCAACCATCGTTTACCATCCCGACTGGCACAAAGGCGTTTTGGGTATTGTAGCTTCACGAATGACCGAAACCTATTACCGGCCAACCATCGTCCTGACCAAATCCAACGGATTCATCACGGGATCGGCACGGTCGGTCAAGGATTTCGACATCTACAATGCCATTGACCAGTGTTTTCACCTGCTGGAGCATTTCGGAGGCCATAAATATGCCGCGGGGCTTTCGGTTAAACCCGAAAATTTCGAAGCCTTTAAAGAGTGCTTCGAAAAATATGTTGAAGATAACATCGAAGAGCGGATGTTGATCCCCGAAATCGAAATTGACGCCAGGATCAAACTCAACAACATCACACCCAAGTTTTACCGTATCCTGAAACAATTCGCTCCCTTTGGCCCCGAGAACATGGCACCGATATTTTTAACCGAAGGTGTGGTGGATACGGGTTATGCCTGTATCGTCGGGAAAAACCATTTAAAATTAAGCGTCATCCATCCCGATATTTCCGGCTTCCCGGTGGCTTGCATTGCTTTTCAGCAAGGCGACAAACTCCCCATCGTTCAAAGCGGCAACCCGTTCTCGATCGTTTACCACATCGAAGAAAACGAGTGGAACGGCCATGTTTCGCTGCAATTGAACATCAAAGACATCAAACCTTACGGCGAAAGGGAGTATTGATCTCTGTTATCCGGAAATTCATACTTCATATCATCGTTATCGCCAACTGATGAAAAATCAATAATAAAGATTGAAATTGATAGGACAAGAACATTTTGAAAAACAAGCAAATTTCTTTTGCATTTTACTTTAAATTTTCTTTATTTTGTTTTGTGAAGTCTATCCGAGCCATAATAGTAGATGACGAGCAGGCCGCAAGGGAAATACTTGCCGACCTTTTGCACGATTTCAGTGACGTTGAAGTTTTGTGCAAGGAGTCTTCGGCGGACAAGGCCATTGTTTCAATTTTAAAATATCGTCCCGACATCGTTTTTCTCGATATTGATATGCCTCTTAAAACGGGCTTCAACCTGGTGGACGAGCTCAAAAACTATGATGTATGTCCGACCATCATTTTTGTAACTGCTTATGATAAGTATGCCATTGAAGCCATTAAACATGCTGCCTTTGATTATTTGGTGAAACCTGTGGATGTGGATGACCTGCAATTGTGTATTTCGAGATATAAAGCCGAAAAAAGTCACGAACAATTTACGGGAAAAATAGAATCCTTGTTGGAAAAGTTAAGTAAAGAGAGATTGAGGTTCAATACCCGTGACGGATTTATTTTAATTAATGTAAATGAAATCGTTTTTTGTTCCGCTGCCCGGAATTATACGGATATCCATCTGTCGGAAAACGATGAAAAACGTACCGTTACCGTAAATCTGGGCAAAATAGCCGAAATGTTACCGGATAACTTTTTACGAATCGGCAAATCAACCGTCATCAACAAACAATTCCTTAAAGAAGTGAGCCGAAAAAACAAAAAGTGCAAACTCGTTTGTAACTCAAAAGAATATGTTTTCGACATTCCGAAACATTACATAAAGGAACTGATCAAAGATTTTTAGTTACAACTGAAAATCAGATTTGTTGATACACCGGACGAAGTATATCTTGCCCGGATCGCCCGTTTCCGTGTCGCGAGTTTTCGTATCTCACGGCTTTAGCCGTGTGCTTCCGGCGAAACCAACGCACACATTATGGCGTTTGCGCCATTATAATCTCATCGTCCGGTTGAATGATTTAGGAAAACGATATGAACGGCGTAAACGCCGTCACGGTTACCGTTTAACCGTAATAACCCCGGGCGTAAACGCCCGGGATACGGAAAACGTTGCCAAACCGGAGGTGTAAAACCCATACCCGGATCGCCCGTTTCCGTGTCGCGAGTTTCCGTATCTCACGGCTTTAGCCGTGTGCTTACAACGAAACCAACGCACACATTATGGCGTTCACGCCATTATCGTCATACCGGACGGAT
>JAOZMX010000062.1:16710-17812 GCA_029934065.1 Bacteroidales bacterium | reverse complement strand
GATGGAACGAAGGGACGATGCCCTTCTAACCCTTAACACATAACGCTTAACGACAGAAGGGTCTGGAGAGATGGAGTAGATGAAGAGACTTAAGAGACTACGTTTTTTCAGTACAAGCCTGAAAAAAAAAAGCCACTTTGTGGGAAAGCATTGATGTGTGAATTATCTCTTTTTTTTAATTCAATTTGAAAAAAGTCAGTTAGTATGTAGGCCGCATTCGATGGTTTTGCTTACTTTTTTGTCCCTTCAAAAAAGTAAGAGAATGAGGAAAATCTGCATACGGTGTAGTTGCTGGCGCAAAAGGTCACTGGTTGTTCATTGCTAAAAATGCAAGAATTTTATTGACATGAAACTAACACACAACCTCTTAACCCATAACTTTTCCCTTCAGCCTTCAGTCTTTCCCTGCGTCAGGAATTGATCATTGAATGTTGAGTGTTGAATGTTGCTTATTTCCATCAAACCCACTTTCTCCTGTCATCTTCTTTCCACCTATTAACCCTTAACTCATAACTTTTTACTTTTGCCCTTTGCCCTTTGCCCTTTTCCTTTTCACTTAAACAACATGTTGGTTAGTTTTGCTTCCCAAGAGGCCAAACGTCAAACGCCCGAAGGGCAAACCCTGAACGCTGAACGCAAAACAGTCGAAGACTGAACCCGGTATTTTGATTAAGATTGACCAAGAAATTAAAACTTGTTTATTTACAATGATTTAAAGACAGGTTAACAATCCTTACGTTAAATGCTCTTAAAAACTTCGACATCCTACCCAATAAAATCCGAATTTTGTAAAAACACCTTTTAATGGAACTATAAAACCAAGAAAAATGGGAAAAGAGAATGTGGTTTTTAACAAAGGAGGACTCTCCACCGCTGAAGTAAAAGAGCGGATTGAAAAATTTGGTTACAACGAGATTCCGGAAAAAGAGGAGACGTTGTTCCACAGGATATTCAGGAGGTTTTGGGGGCCAATCCCGTGGATGATCGAGGTGGCGGCGCTTTTGTCGGCACTGGTGGAAAAATGGGAAGATTTCTCCATCATCATGGTGATGCTGCTGGTCAATGCGGTACTGGATTTTTATCAGGAATCCAAGGCGCTCAG
>JAOZMX010000062.1:0-16700 GCA_029934065.1 Bacteroidales bacterium | reverse complement strand
TTCAATGCCATTAAAGCATTGAAGCAGTCGCTGGCCAGTTCGGCACTGGTACTGCGCAACGGTAAATGGGAGCAGTTGGATGCGCGTGAAGTCGTGCCCGACGACATCATCAAGTTGAAGATCGGTGATATCGTCCCTGCGGATGCCGTGCTGATTTCCGGTGATTTTATCCTCGCCGACCAGTCGGCTCTAACCGGCGAATCGTTGCCTGTCTCCAAAAAAGTGGGGGATACCGTTTACGGTAATGCCATTGTCAAGAAAGGCGAAATGATTGCACAGGTGACCACGACGGGTACAGAGACCTATTTCGGTAAAACGGTCAAGCTGGTATCGAAAGCCCAAAAAGAGCAGAAGAGCCATTTTCAGGCAATGGTCATTAAAGTGGGGAATTTTCTGATTCTTTTAACCATTCTGATGATTGCCATCATTATCGGTTATGGTTTGTATCGTCACGAAGACATATTGAATCTTCTTGAGTTTTCGCTGGTACTTACCGTAGCAGCCATACCGGTAGCTTTACCCACCGTGCTGACGGTTACCATGGCTGTTGGTGCCATCAACCTGTCACGCAAAAAGGCCATCGTAAGCCGGCTCGCTGCCATTGAGGAACTGGCGGGCATGGACATCCTTTGCAGCGACAAAACCGGAACGCTGACCAAAAACGAAATGACCATTTCCACACCTTACGCCGTTGGAGAATTTACAGCTGACGATGTTTTGTTATACGGTGCTTTGGCTTCAAAAGAGGAAAACAAAGACCCCATTGAGGTTCCGATATTTCAATACCTGAAAGAACATGGCCTCTACGATAAACTAAAGGATTACAAGCTGATCGGGTTCATACCTTTCGATCCTGTCGGCAAACGAACCGAGTCGCAATACGAAGGACTGATCGTTACGAAAGGTGCACCGCAGGTGATCATTGCCCACAGCAAAAACGATTTCGATAAAGCCGCTGTTGAAAAAAAAGTGAGGGAATTTGCCGGCACATGGTTCAGAACACTGGGTGTTGCCTATAAAAAGGATAAAGACAGCAGGTTCAGATTTGTCGGACTGATACCTTTGTTCGATCCGCCGCGTGGCGACTCCCGCGAAACCATCGAAGACCTCAAGGAACATGGGGTTGACACCAAGATGGTGACCGGCGACAACATCGAAGTGGCAAAATACATTGCAGGGATACTTTCGGTGGGCAAAGACATCCGGAACATCAGTCATCTGAAAGGGCAGGACAACAGCGAACTGGACCTGCTCACCGAGATCATCACCGAAAGTCTGTACAAAAAACTCAAACCGGAAGTGAGCGACGACGAAATTAAAGCCTTTGCCAACGATGTGGTTTTCAAAGTGCAGAAAGCACGTGAGAACATGCCGATACCCAAAGGTCATGTGAGGAGGCACGAATCGGAGATCATTGAGCTGATCGAACAGGCCAACGGTTTTGCGCAGGTTCTTCCCGAAGATAAGTATTACATTGTTGACAAGCTGCAAAAGGCCAAACATATCGTCGGCATGACCGGTGACGGAGTTAACGATGCTCCGGCGCTGAAAAAAGCCGATTGCGGCATTGCCGTCAGCGGAGCTACCGATGCTGCCAGAGCTGCCGGCGACATCATCCTGATGGCTCCGGGTTTGCGGGTTATCAACAGCGCCATCAAGCAGGCGCGTATCACCTTCGAAAGAATGAAAGGCTATACCATCTACAGGATTGCCGAAACCGTACGGGTCATCCTGTTCATGGCGCTTTCCATTGTGGTTTTTAATTTTTATCCCGTAACGGCGCTGATGATCATCCTGCTGGCATTGCTCAACGACATACCGATCCTCACCATTGCCTACGACAAAACAAAGATCAGAAAATACCCGGTGAGATGGGACATGAAGGAGGTGCTGGTGATGTCGGGCTGGCTGGGGCTGGCTGGTGTTCTCTCATCTTTCACTTTGTTCTTCCTGCTGATGGATTACTGGCACCTGTCAACGGAAATGATACAGTCGATGATGTTCGTAAAACTGATCGTTGCCGGACACGGAACGATTTACAACACCAGAAATGACGAATGGTTTTTCAAAAAACCGGGACCCGACCTGAAACTCTGGACTGCTTCCCTTGCGTCGGCTTTGATAGGGACGCTGATCGGCGTTTACGGTTTGCTGGTCACGCCCATCGGCTGGAAATGGGCCGCTTTCATCTGGGCCTATGCACTCGTTTGGTTCCTCTTTAATGATGTGGTTAAAATCTTGGTTTTGAGGTTTTATCGAAAAAGAGGCGAGCTGGATATTTAATAAATTTTAAATTTTGATAAAGATTGTGAGTACACGAATAGTTCGGATTATTTTTTGTTGATTGAATTTTAAAACCAAAAAACGGAAAAGATGTCAGTAACTGTCAACCGGAAATCTGTGATTTTTTATCCCAATCCGCGGCGAACCATCACAAAATTTTATTTTACGGATGATGCCAAGGCTTTGCATGTCATCAAGAAAGTGTTGCATTTATCCGCCGATGAAGTTTATTTTGAACTTCAGCAGGTATTGAGGGATTTTGCAACACGACATCGCCGTATCACCAAAGTTTTTGAGAACCATTTCAACAACTTGTTGTATTTGTTCAAGTCGCTGGATGTCAATCCCGAGTCGCTGGATGAGCATACCAGGCTGCTTATCGGCGCATATTTCACCCATGAATATTCAGTGGAAGCGGCGGCCTATTTCAACCCGTCGATCGTGGAACACCCAGACCAATACGGGCTTAAAGAGGGTGAAAAGCGGGTGGTGATGAGCTTCAGGGCGACGGGCGAGGGGCATATCTCATCCATTGTCTTTAAAGAGGCCGTTCTCGATGCCGAAAACAACCTTCGTCACATCGAGCCGGGCAACCTCGACGAAATGCCAGAATGCATCAAACGAACGGTTTACAACAAAAAATCTTTCATCAAAAAACTGGATGAAATGAACATCCACAAGGATGTTGTAAATCTGGTGATGGATCAACTGAAGGATAAATTTACCTACGGAGAATTGCAGGCTGCCATCTCGGAGACCCTGAAAGACATTACGCTGACACCGACAAAACGTAAAGTCATCGAAGAGATCAACTGGGTGGCCGATTCGCATTACGAAATCAAATTTTCGCTGGATACGGCCCTTTCCGAAAGAGTGATCTTTCCCATTTCCTACAGCGAAAGCAACGGCATTGAAGATGCCCGGTTTGTGAAATTTACCGACGACGACGGCGAAGTAACCTATTATGCTACCTATACGGCCTATAACGGATACGCCATTTTACCCAAACTCATCGCTACCAAAGATTTTTATTATTTCAGGGTTTCGCCGCTCAACGGAAAATATGCGCAAAACAAGGATATGGCTTTGTTTCCTCGTAAGATCAAAGGGAAGTATGCCATGGTAGGGCGCTACGACGGAGTGAACAATTATATTTTGTTTTCCGACAAGATCAACCTGTGGAAAGAAGCACGGCTGTTGCAGGAGCCTGCTTTTCCCTGGGAGTTTATCCAGATCGGCAACAGCGGATCGCCCATTGAGACATCCGAGGGGTGGCTGCTGATCACCCATGGGGTAGGGCCCATGCGACGGTACAGCCTTGGTGCTGTCCTGCTCGATATAGAACATCCGGAAAAGGTCATCGGTCACCTGAAATATCCACTGATGATGCCCCGGGAAAGCGAACGTGAAGGGTATGTCCCCAATGTCATCTATTCCTGCGGGTCGATCGTGCACAACAATCAGGTGGTCATTCCGTACGGAATGTCGGACTACGCTTCGTCATACATCACCGTGTCGCTTTCCGAACTGTTGGATGAATTAAAGAACAATCACCATAAATAACCTTTTGAAAGGAGGATAAGATGAAATCAAAATTGGTTTTCGTAACGACCTATCCACCCCGCGAGTGCGGTATTGCAACATTTACAAGGGATTTGATCCATGCCATCCGAAATCAGATGGACGACAGCATCGAAGTAGAAGTGTGCGCACTGGAAGAGGGAAAACAAGGTTTTGAATACCCCGGCGAAGTGAAATATTTGATTGATACCACTCGTCCCGGAGATTATCTCGAAGCGGCCAAAAAAATCAATGCCGATCCTCAGGTGAAAATTGTGATGATCGAACACGAATACGGCTTGTTTGGCGGAGATTACGGCGATTACCTCTTCAATCTGACCGATGCGCTCGAAAAACCGCTCTTCGTTACTTTCCATACGGTGCTGCCGGAGCCCGACGATAAAAGGATTGATGTGGTGTCGCGGCTTGCTCGTCAAGCCGAAAATGTTGTGGTAATGACCAATCATTCGGCGAAGATACTCATCAGCGATTACCATATTTCCGAAGAGAAAATAAAAGTTATTCCCCACGGTACTCATCTCGTTTTATGGAAACGAAAAGAAAAGGCCAAAGAAATGTTCGGCACCGGCTCTCGTCCCGTATTGGCTACCTTCGGATTGCTTGGTCGCAACAAAAGCATTGAAACGGCCATTGAAGCGTTGCCGGCAATAAAAAAACATTTTCCCGACGTGCTTTATCTTGTTCTGGGCAAAACCCATCCCGGGCTGGTGAAACACGAAGGTGAGGCATACAGGCTGATGCTTGAAGAAAAGGTGAAAACACTCGGACTGGAAAATAATGTCCGTTTTGTCAACCGTTTTCTGGAACTGGACGAACTGTTGGATTATTTGAGTATAACGGATATTTATCTGTTCACCTCCAAAGACCCCAACCAGGCGGTGAGCGGCACATTTGCCTATGCCATGAGCAGTGCGTGTCCCATCATTGCAACCCCCATACCCCATGCAAGGGAACTCCTTACGGGTGATACCGGGATTCTGGTGGATTTCGAAGCACCGGATCAGCTCGCCGAAGCGGCTATTCGCCTGCTTGGCGACGACGAACTGCGCACTCGCATGGGACGCAATGCTTTTCATAAAACCCGGTTCACCATCTGGCAAAATGTGGCCAACCTCACCATGGCCATGTTCAGACCATTTATCGAACATTCCAATTTCCGTTACCGTCTTTTGCCTATCAACCTCGATCATATCCGGCACATGACCACCGAAAGGGGAATCATTCAGTTTTCGGATATCGACATTGCATATCCCGATTCGGGATATACGCTTGACGATAATGCACGGGCACTGATAGCGCTCGCCTGGCACTACGAGCTGACCGGTGAACAATCCGACCTGAAACTCATCGAGACTTACCTCAATTTTATCGAATATTGTCAGCGCTCCAACGGCAGCTTTATCAATTATGTGGATTACGATGGCAAAATCCATATCAGAAACAATCTGGAGAACCTTGATGATGCCAACGGCAGGGCAATATGGGCGCTCGGCTTTTTCCTTTCGAAAGGGATTTTTAACGAACGGCTGACTGCAAAAGCCGAAGTGATCATACACAAAGCCTTGCGGGAGATCAAAAATATCCATTCTCCCCGGGCAATGGCTTACATCATCAAAGGACTTTATTTTTATCATCTTTCGAAAGACGACCAAAATCTGGTTGACCTGGTGAAAATATTTACCGAACGGTTGCTGGATAATTTCAACCGTGTGGCAGATAAGAACTGGCACTGGTTTGAGGAATACCTGACCTATGCCAATGCCCTGTTGCCCGAGGCCATGTTGTTTGCATGGAAAGTTACCGGCAACATCAGCTACCATATCATTGCCAAGGCCACTTTCGATTTTCTGCTTTCAAAAATTTTTGTTAACCGGTACATCAAGGTGATTTCCAACCAAGGATGGTTACACAAAACGAAGTCTGCCAACGAAGGATACGGCCAGCAGCCCATTGATGTGGCTTACACCATCATGGCCCTGGATGAGTTTTATACCGAAATGGGCGAAGAGCAATACATCAACAAACTCAACATTGCCTTCGACTGGTTCATGGGGCTGAATCACCTCAACCAGATCATCTATAACCCTGCAACAGGAGGTTGCTACGACGGTCTGGAAAAAGACAGCGTTAACCTTAATCAGGGTGCCGAAAGCACTGTTTCGTACCTGCTGGCAAGATTGACAATGGAAAAATACTACAAAGACAAAAAGCGGAAAACCAGCCGGCCCAGGTTCCATTCGGAACAATTGGAAAATCTTTTGAAAAACCGTAACAATGTGGATGCTGTTTCGGTGTAATGATCGATTACCCGGATATGGGACGGATTGCGAAGATGTCAATGGAAACCTGAGGGGGGATTTTATGCTGTTTTACCTTAAAGCCTAACTGGGTTTAGCGTTGAATGTTGATGCAATTCCGGTTTTTTTAAGCTGATAAAGCGCTTTTGTGTAGTTGTCAAAACGTTGTATCCATCGGATATCTTTATTTTCCATAGCCGGCTGTTTTAGGTTTGGATCATCCGTGCAAATTTAAGAATTAAATTAAATCAGTATCTTTGAACCCGCAATTAAAAGGGGAAAGATGCTACTGGAAATCTTATTTGATTACGATTTTTATCCGCTGTTGGTGGTTGCTGCCATTGCCTGGCTGACACCCATTTTGTTATCGGTTTTGAAGTTGAAAAAGATTCCGGTTGTTATCTTTGAGATTTTGCTTGGATACCTTGCCGGGAAGTTTTTATTTCCTTCCATTGGCGAGGACAGCATGCAGATATTAAATTTTCTGGCTCTTTCGGGTTTTCTGTTCCTGATGTTTCTCGGCGGACTGGAAATTGATGTGGATCAGATTATCGCATCACTTCCGCGTCGAAGAATAACCTGGTCGCGATTCCTGAAAAATCCTTTACTGGTTGGTTTGACCCAGTTCATCATGGCGATCATCTTTTCATACATCGCCTCCCAACTGTTGTCACGCATCATTCATATTCCCAGTATCTGGTATTTCTCGCTGATCATGGTCACCACCTCGGTAGCCATTGTCATTCCGGTATTGAAAGACCGTGGCGAGACCAACACACGCTTCGGGCAGATGGTGATCCTTGCCGCCGCCATCGCCGACATTTTGAGTATCATCCTTTTCACATTCACGGCATTCATCATCAAAAACGGATTTCATATCAAGCTGCTTTATATTCTGGCGCTTTTCATTCTTTTCTTTATTCTGTACAATCTGATCGGCAGGCTGAAAAGGGTGAAGTTGTTCAAAAAACTTGGGTTTCAGTTGTCGCAGGCTGCCTCACAAATCCGCATTCGCGGCGCCATTCTGATCATTATGATCTTTGTGGTGATCTCGCAATACATCGGCAAGGAGGTGGTCTTGCTCGGGGCTTTTTTAAGCGGCCTGGCACTTTCATCGACTTTGCATCGCGAAAGGTCGCTGATGCTGGTAAAACTCGACGGAATGGGCTTCGGCTTTTTTATTCCCTTCTTTTTTATCATGGTGGGAGCAGGTTTCGACCCGGGAGCGCTGGCTGAATTCGACCGGTCGCTGATCGGATTTCTGATTCTGCTGCTGGTATCGCTTTTTGCCATCAAGGTGCTTCCGGCCGTCTTATGGCGTCGTTTGTTCGGCACACAAAAAGCCATAGCGGGAGGTTTTTTGCTTTCGTCGCGGTTAAGCCTTATTATTGCTGCCTCGGCCATCGGCCTGGAACTGGGCGTCATCACCGAAGGCATCAATGCCAGCATCATCATTATGGCGGTGATCACCTGTTTTGTGTCGCCGGTGATCTACAACTGGCTCTCGCCGGCCAAAATCACCGAAGGCACCAAAACCGTAATTGTGGGTGGCAGCAGCACGGCCGTTTTGCTGGCAAGGCGCCTGCACGTCCACGGCAAAAAGGTGTTGATCATCGAAAATAACAAACAACGCTATTCCGAGATCAAAGACAAAGGGATCAATGTGGTCCTCGGCGACGGAACGGATGATGAGGTTTATAGACAGATTGTCCTGAAACCCGACAACTACGTGGTGATTGAGACCGGAAATGATGAGCAGAATCTGGTCATCGGAAGATTGCTGCGCAATGAATTTCACCACGAAAAGATCATTTCGAGGATCACCCGTTTTTCGATGGAGCAGAAATACAAACAAATGGGGGTGGAAACCATTGATGTAACGCAAATACTGGCCACTGCCATCGAGAACCTCATCACGAGGCCTACTACGTACCATGCTTTGGTTGAGTCGTTCGAGAATTTCAGTGTGGACGAGATACAGATCACCAACAAAGCCATTGACGGCATGCAGGTGAAAGAGATGTCGTTTCACAAGGATGCGTTGTTGATGATGATCCGCCGCGACAACAGCTTGTTCATCCCTCACGGCGAAACCTATTTGAGGGTGGGGGATATCCTGATGATGTTCGGCACACAAACTGCTTTTGACGATACCATGCGCAAAGTCGGATAAGGTTTTAATAATTGAAATAGATGAAAGAATTTAATACAAAAAATGAAATGAAACATCAACGTTTACAAACCGGCCGGACATTATTACTTGTCCTGATCCTTTCGGGTTTTTTATTCGGATGCAACAGCCGGGAAACAAAATCCACGGAAAAACAGCCCTATCTTATTGTGCTTTCGATGGATGGATTCCGGTGGGATTACGCCGGCAAGACCGACACTCCCAATTTGGATCAGATTGCCCGTCGGGGAGTGAAAGCCGAGGCCATGGTACCGTCATTCCCTACAAAGACCTTTCCCAACCATTACACGATGGCCACCGGGCTTTATCCCGATCATCACGGGATTGTGCTGAATACGTTTTACGACCCGGCTACCGACAGGTATTACCGTATCAGCGACCGCAAAGCGGTTGGCGACGGCAGTTTTTACGGCGGAGAACCCATCTGGGTGACTGCCGAAAAGCAAGGCGTAATGTCGGCTTCGCTTTTTTGGGTGGGTTCTGAAGCCGAGATCAAAGGGGTCAGACCTTCGATCTGGAAATTGTACGACCATCACATGCCGTACGGCGACAGGATTGACACGGTGATCTCTTGGTTGCAGCGCCCGGAACCCCAACGGCCACATCTGATCATGTGGTACTTCGATCAGCCCGACGGCCAGGGGCACCGCACCGGCCCCGACAGTCCCGAGATGGTTCAAATGATCGGTTATCTCGACAGCCTGCTCGGCGTTTTTATCAACCGGCTCAACGAGCTTCCCATTGCATCGCAAATCAACTTTATCGTTACCTCCGATCATGGAATGGAAAATATCTCCGGAGAGCGGGTGGTGATGCTCAACGACTATTTGCCGGGCAAATGGATGGACACCATCCTCGGCAGTAATCCGGTTTGGATCATCAAAGCCAAAGAGGGGTACAAAGATCAACTGGCGCAAAAATTAGCGGAGATACCGCATATTTCCGCCTGGCCGACGGGGCATCTGCCTGAGCGGCTTCATTACGGTCACAACCCCCGAACCCTGGATTTTGTGGTTGCCGCCGATAGCTCATGGAGTGTATTTTACGGAAAGAAAGGGAAATATTTCGGCGGTACACATGGATACGACAACGCCAATAAAGATATGTTCACAATCTTTTACGGCATGGGCCCCGCTTTCAAAAGCGGTTACCGGCAACCTGTGTTTCCGAATGTGTCGCTTTATCCGTTGATGTGCGACATCCTTCACCTGAAAGCCGCACCCAGCGACGGCAATACCAAAGATGTAAACGGAATGTTGGTTCGGTAATTTTGATGGAAAATCTGAAATTTCATAAGCTCATTCTGGCGTCGAAGTCTCCGCGGCGGCAACAACTGCTCCGGGAGATGGGATTCGACTTTACGGTGAAAGTAAAACCTGTGAATGAATCATTTCCCCCGGGATTGACACATGCCGAAGTAGCACTATATTTGTGTGAGAAAAAATCGGATGCCTTTGCCGAAAACGAGATCGGCAATAACGAGGTGCTCATCACTGCCGATACCATTGTCTGTCTTGGCGATGAAATTCTGAACAAACCCTGCAACAGGGAAGATGCCATTGATATGCTCGCCAGACTTTCGGGTCGCAAGCATGAGGTGATCACCGGGATTTGCCTCCGTTCTGCAGTCAAAAGAAAGCGTTTTTTCGTTGCCACAACGGTATATTTCAAACAGTTGGCCCGCGAAGAGATCGAGTATTATGTTGACCGTTACCAACCCTTCGACAAAGCGGGCAGCTACGGCATTCAGGAATGGATTGGGTACACGGGCATTGAAAAAATTGAAGGTTCTTATTTTAATGTGGTGGGATTGCCCACAGCACGTTTGTATGACGAATTGAAGCGGTTTTAAGATGGGATATAATAATTTTGGAAGAAGAGAGTTTAAAACTTCCTGATGAAAACGATGAAAGAAAAAATAAATCTCCGGCCGACCATCTTGGTAACCAATGATGACGGGATCAATGCGCCGGGTATCCGTACGCTGATCAAAGTGATGCGTCGTATTGAGGGTGTGGATATTGTGGTAGTAGCTCCCGACCGGCCGCGATCGGGACAAGGACATGCCATCACGGTTTCCAGTCCGTTGAGGGTCAGAAAACTGAAACAGGAGGATCACTATGTTGAATATGGCTGCAACGGCACACCGGTGGATTGCGTCAAGCTGGGACGTCAGGTGATTATGAGGCGCGAACCCGACCTGGTGGTCTCGGGCATTAACCATGGCTCCAATGCTTCCATCAATGTGCTCTATTCGGGCACCATGGCGGCAGTTTTCGAAGCGGCTGTGGACGGTATTCCGGCCGTTGGTTTTTCGGTTGATGATTTTTCCCACGCCGCTACTTTATCGCATACCGAAAAATTTGTGGAGCGAATCACACAAAGCGTATTGACTAATGGCCTCCCCAAAAGCATTTGTCTTAATGTGAACATTCCGTCCAAGAACAGCAAGCGTATCAAGGGTGTGAAAATCTGTCGCCAGTCCATGGGTTCGTGGGTAGAGGAGTTTGATGAAAGGGTGGACCCCCGCGGAAGGGATTATTACTGGATAACCGGCGTCTTTAGCAATCCCGATAACAAAGAAGATACCGATACCTGGGCACTGGAGCAAAACTATGTTGCCGTGGTTCCCATGAAGGTGGATTTTACCGCCTATGAGGTGATGCAACACATGGAGGCTTATGATTTTGATCCGATGAAATACCGGCAGAAAAATCGAAAGATCGTCAACATGAAACCTTAAGTTTTGCCGGGGAACATTCCGGGTTTTTCAAATTATTTTAGTTACTTTGCCGCTCACAAAAGAGGATATGATTATGGCTTATAATTTATTAAAAGGAAAAAAAGGAATTATTTTCGGTGCGCTCAATCACATGTCCATTGCGTGGAAAGTAGCCGAGCGGGCACATGAAGAAGGAGCCGAATTTGTATTGACCAATACGCCCGTGGCGCTCCGGTTCGGGGAACTTGACGAGTTGGCCGAGGCCACCGGTTCGCCGATTATACCGGCCGATGCCACGAGCGAAAAGGATCTGGAAGAACTGATGAAAAAAACCATGGAGCATTTCGGCGGCAAAATCGATTTTGTGCTTCATGCCATCGGGATGTCCATGAATGTGAGAAAGGGCAGGGTATATAACGATTTGGATTATAACTACCTGATGAAAACGCTGGATATTTCGGCAGTGTCGTTCCACAAAGTCTTGCAAACGGCTTTCCGGCTCGACGCCATCAACGAATGGGGTTCGGTGGTGGCACTGTCGTACGTGGCAGCCCAGCGGACACTTTACCGTTACAACGACATGGCCGACGCCAAAGCTTTGCTGGAATCCATTGCCAGAAGTTTCGGATACATCTACGGACGCGAACGCAAAGTAAGGGTGAACACCATTTCGCAGTCACCTACACTGACCACTGCCGGGAGTGCCGTGAAAGGTATTGACGGCCTGATGGATTTTACCGAGCGGATGTCGCCCCTTGGTAACGCCACCGCCGAAGAATGTGCCGACTATTGCATGACCATCTTTTCGGACTTGACCAAAAAAGTGACGATGCAAAATCTTTTTCACGATGGAGGCTTTTCCAGCATGGGCATGAGTTTTCGCGCCATGAAGATGTACAATAAAAGTCTTGAAATAGACGAAAAATCCTGAAAATGAAAAATCCTTTTAGTTTTGCAGCGCGTTAAACGGATGTAAATACAAAAAAAAATAAACTATGAACGTTATTGAAAAAATTCTTGCCGCACATTCAGGCAAAAAAGAGGTGAAGCCGGGACAGATCGTGGATGTTACCATCGACTGTCGTGTGGCACGTGATTTTGGCGGTGCCAATGTGGTGAAGAACCTGTTGGATAACGGATTGACACTGGATGATCCGTCGAAGACCTATTTTACATTTGACTGTAATCCCGGCGGCTCGGATCAGAAATATGCCGAGAACCAGCATTTTTGCAGACGCTATGCCCGCGAGAACGACATCAGGGTGTATGATATCAATTCCGGAATCGGAACGCACCTTGCCATTGACGAGGGGTTGATATTGCCGGGCGGTACGTTTGTCTCCACCGATTCGCACGCCAATATCATGGGTGCCATTGGTGCTTTTGGTCAGGGCATGGGCGATCAGGACATTGCTGCCGTTTGGGCCAAAGGTTCGGCGTGGTTCAAAGTTCCCAAGTCGGTGAAGATCGTCTTTACAGGCGAGCGTCCCGCCAACATCAGTGCCAAAGACATTGTGCTCAACATGCTGAATACATTCGGCGCCAACCAGTTGCTTGGATATTCCGTTGAGTTGTATGGCGATCCCATTAACAAACTCACCCTCGATGAGCGGATCACCATCTCCTCAATGGGTACCGAAATGGGAGCCATCATTGTGCTTTTCACACCCACCGACGAGATTGTGCAAACGCTTGAGAATTTACACGGCAAAAAAGTTACGCCGGTTTTTGCCGACGACGATGCCGTATACGACAAAGTGATCAATCTGGATATCTCAACCTTTGTACCCATGGTGGCCAAGCCGGGCCATCCCGATGATGACATCGACATAGAAGCCGTGAAGAAGGTGAAGATCGACTCGGCATTCATCGGTTCGTGTACCAACGGACGTATCCAGGATCTCGAACAGGCTGCCAAAGTTCTGGAAGGCAAAAAGGTCGCTCCGGGGGTGGTGCTCAAAATTGTACCCTCAACCGACGAAGTCTGGCAGGAGGCGCTCGACAAGGGATATATCAAGGTGTTCAAGGAGGCCGGTGCACTGGTTTCCAACGCCGGATGTGCCGGATGTGCCGCCGGGCAGGTGGGGCAAAACGGGCCTAAAGAGATTACTGTGAGTACGGGTAACCGCAATTTTTCGGGTAAGCAGGGTAAGGGATATGTCTATCTTACCTCCCCGGCAGTTGTGGCTGCTTCGGCAGTGGCCGGATACATCACCACCGATGATGATGTCCCCGAAAAACCGGCGGAGTTCAAACCTTTGGGCGATGAGGAGCTCAAACCGGTGAAGAAACACAAGGAGAGCGGAAAACGCGAAACCGTGGCCGAAGGCCGTGTTTGGATCATCAGCAAAGACAATATCGACACGGATATGATTTTCCACAATCGCTATCTCACCATCACCAACATTGACGAGATGGGGCAATATACATTCGATAATCTGGAAGGGTACGAAGATTTTGCCAAAAAGGCCCAACCCGGCGATATCGTCATCACGGGCAAAAATTTCGGTGCAGGCAGCTCACGCCAGCAGGCGGTGGATTGCTTCAAGTCGTTGGGTATTTCGTGTATCCTTGCCGAATCGTACGGCGCCATCTACGAAAGAAATGCCATCAATGCGGCCTTCCCGATACTGACCTACGATCCCGAATTGTTGCAAAAATTGGAGATTACCTCGGGCGACAGGTTGAAGATCGACTTTATCTCGGGTAAGATCGTCAATGTTTCAAAAAGCAAATCCGGTTATACCGAACCGTTTTCCGACGTTCAGGCACAAATTTATAAGCGCGGCGGATTGCTGGTGTAAAGGCGGCACTATAGTTTTGCCGGCCCGACACGATTCATTTTTTACAGGATGTCGAAACAAATTTTATTGGGCAAGACCCTCGATGAGTTAAAAACACTGACCGCAGAGTTGGGTCTGCCGGGATATACTGCTGCGCAAATTGCCGACTGGCTTTACAAGAAGGATGTTACTACTATTGAGCAGATGAGCAACCTTCCGAAAAAAGCGAGGAGCCTGCTTGCGGAACGTTTCGAATTGGGCACTGAACCCCATGCTGATGTGCAGGAATCGGCGGACGGCACAAAAAAATACCTGTTTCCGACATGGTCGGGAAAATTTATCGAGGCGGCTTACATTCCCGAGACGAGCCGAAGTACGTTGTGTCTTTCCACCCAGGTGGGATGCAAAAGAGGATGTCTTTTTTGCATGACGGGCAAACAGGGCTTTCAGGCCAACCTCACGGCAGGCGAGATCATCAATCAGGTGCGGAGTCTTCCCGAACGGCACCGGCTTACCAACTTGGTTTATATGGGAATGGGCGAGCCTTTCGATAACCTTGAGGAAGTGCTGAAAAGTCTGGAAATTTTTACTTCCGGCTGGGGCTACGGCTGGAGTCCCAAAAGAATCACTGTCTCCACCATCGGCATTATCCCGGCCATGAAAACATTTCTTGAAGAAAGCAAATGTCATCTTGCCGTGAGCCTTCACTCTCCGTTTGAGGCCGAACGCAGGGAACTGATGCCCGTCGAAAAGGTCTTTCCCCTCGACGAGGTGCTTGATACCATCAGGGCTTTTGACTTTGGCAGGCAACGTCGCATTTCGTTCGAATACATCATGTTCAAAGGGTTGAACGATACGATGCATCATGTGAAAGAACTGGCGCGAAAATTAAACGGTATCCGTTGCCGCATCAATCTCATTCGTTTTCATCCCGTTCCGGGTGTGACACTTGAGGGTTCGGATGATGAAACCATGGAAAAATTTATGCTTGCACTCAACGCAAAAGGAATCCGGACAACCATCAGAGCATCGCGCGGTCAGGATATCTACGCTGCATGCGGATTGCTCTCCACCAAAAAATTCAAAGATTGAAGTTCCGCGGGGCTGACATGTTAATGATGTGTCAAAATTTTTAGTTTTGTAAAAATTTAAAGGGTTTTGCGTGGGGTATGCAATGTCGGGTATTCCGTATATGATGGGCAACACTTTAAATGTTGAGTATTTTAAACCGTTAATTTTCAAGGATGTCGCTTCTACATCATCTTTCGCTTGGTTTCGGGGAATTCGGGCAATTTCTTCCTGTACTGATGATGTTTGTGGGGGTTGTTGTGGGGATTATTGTGGGTGTGTTGCCGGGGTTGTCGCCTTCCATCGGTGTTGCGTTGATGTTGCCGGTTACCTTCGGGCTCGATCCCATGAGTGCGCTGGTACTTTTGGTGTCGGTTTACCTGTCGTCCAATTACGGAGGTTCCATCACGGCCATCGCCATCAATACGCCCGGCACGCCCGGTGCCGTTGCCACCACGTTCGACGGCTATCAGCTCACGCGGCAGGGCAAGCCGCTCCATGCATTGATGACTTCGCTGACGGCTTCAACGGTGGGCGGCATCGTAGGGACGGTCATCCTGATCCTGTTTTCGATACCTTTGGCAAAGATCGCACTCTCTTTCGAGTCGTACGAATATTTTGCCCTCGGTGTGTTCGGTCTTACCATCATCTCGTCGCTGGCCGGAAAAAGCCCGCTGAAAGGTTTCATTGCTTCCGCCCTGGGCCTGTTGTTGGTCACCATCGGTTTTGATACCGAACTGCCGTTTTCACGTTTTACCATGGGTATTGCAGAACTCTCCGACGGCATTGAATTCATCCCGGCACTGATCGGTCTTTTTGCCCTCGGCGAGATTTTTTACAGCATCGAAAAAGGAGAATACACCGAAAAACAGGAAAAAGCGAGGGTTGACCTGAAGGACACGCTGCCCCTGAAAAAACTTCTGAAACTGAAAATGCTGATGCTGAAATCGTCGATCATCGGAACGCTGGTGGGGACGATACCGGGTGCGGGCGGGACGATAGCCACTTTCATAGCTTACGACAGTGCCAGAAATTCCAGCAAAGAACCCGAGAAATTCGGAAAAGGATCACTCGAAGGGGTGGCTGCTCCCGAAGCTGCCAACAATGGCTCTGTTGGCGGTGCGCTGGTGCCGCTGCTTACGCTGGGTATTCCCGGAAGCGCTTCTACGGCAGTGCTCATCGGGGCACTGATGATCCACAAACTCAATCCCGGCCCGGAGTTGTTCGAAAAAGAACCCGGCCTTGTTTACGGCATTTTTATCAGCCTTTTCTTTGCAAATATCGTCATGTTTTTTCTCGGCCTGGCCGGCAATAAACTTTGGATCAGGATCATCTCCGCACCCAAGTCGCTGCTTTATCCCGTCATCCTTGCCCTTTCGTTTATCGGAAGCTATTTCATCAACAATTCGGCTTTCGATGTGGGCGTTTGCATCGCTTTCGGTTTGCTCGGCTGGCTTCTCAAAAGGGGCGAATTTCCCACTGCTCCGGTGGTTTTGGGGCTGATACTCGGCAAAATGATTGAAGAAAATCTGCGCCTTTCCCTCGTCAAAGGCAACTGGACGGAATTTTTTACCCGGCCGGGAAGCCTTGTCATTCTTTTGCTTGCCGTACTCTCATTTTTTATTCCTCTTATTAGCAAACGCTATGGAAAATGGAAAAAAAATCCGGTGTGATGTTTAGTCCGGACAATTAATTTTTTTTAATTTTAAAAATAAAATAATCACTATTAAGTAATTGTAATTTATATGAGAAAAGCATTACTTTATATATTACTG
>JAOZMX010000061.1 GCA_029934065.1 Bacteroidales bacterium | reverse complement strand
TTGTAGTAATCGGCTCAACGGCGACTGGCTGTGCACCGGAAACCTTATTGCCGGTCAACCTTAATAGAAAAACAGGCAGCCAGCGAGAAAAAACCTTATTACCTTATTCCACTGAAGTGAAGCCCCATCCGGCACTTTTATCGGAGGCCCTATACGAATGCCGGTCGTGTAACTCGTTTCCGTTACACACGGCTTTAGCCGTGTGCTTTTAACGAACCCGGTCAACCGTGATGGCGTTTACGCCATTACTACCTTATCACCCGGAAATAAGAACGGCGTAAACGCCGTATCGGTTATGGTGTCGGTGTTTGGAGCACGAGGCTAAAGCCCCGAGGTACGGAAATTTGCAGCGTGCCTTTTATTGTTTCGGTGCTACGCACCTTTTGTTTTTGTTGGGAATCTCTTTGCTATAGAGATTTCGGTGCGCTGCACCTTAAGCCGGGAAAAAGCAATTTTTTTGATAAATCGGCTCCACGGCTGGCTGTACGGTAGAAACCTTATTGCCGGTTAAGCTTAATAGAAAAACAGCCTCCCCCAACAGAAAAAATCTTATTACCATATTTATGCTGTTTCAACATTCTTATTTGCTGCTAGCGGCAAATTCATTCGTTAAATCCGTTTCATCCGATGATAATAAAAATTAAAATAATATTTTAATCATGTTCCATAATTAGTTAACTTTGCAATGTGGAAAAAATCAGAAAATTGATATTTTTTAAGAGGTATTTTCAGGAATTTTTTGATCAGCAAACCGATAGAGTTAAAGAGAAATTTGATTATGTGTTTTATCTGATAACTATTGCAGAAAGAATTCCTAATAAATTTTTTCGGCGCATTATCGGAACTGATGGATTGTATGAAATACGAATAGAATTTGAGAGTAACATTTTTCGTGTGTTTTGTTGTTTTGATGAAGGAAGCATAATCGTTCTTTTTAACGGATTTCAGAAAAAATCAAAAAAAGCGCCGGAAAAAGAAATCAAGAAAGCTTTAAAAATAAAAGATGAGTATTTCAGGATGAAAAAAGAAGGAATATTATGAAAAATACAACAACATTTGAAGAGCATCTCGACCAAAGGTATGGCCCCATCGGCACAAAAAAAAGAACTGATTTTGAGATCAAAGCCAAAGCATTTGCTATTGGTGAAATAATTCGAGAAGCCAGAAAAGAAGCAAATATGACACAGGAACAACTGGCTGTTAAAACCGGTACTAAAAAAAGTTTTATTTCCCGCATTGAAAACGGGCGAAGTGATATCCAATTATCAACTTTATTCCGCCTGATCGAAACCGGTTTTGGCAAACGGCTGGAATTGATCATAAAGTGAATTTGAATCGTGCTTTAATAAAATAATACATGAACTGTTTTCCTATGATTCTTCCGCAACTCCATTCCGTTGAAAATGGTCTTTATTTTTACGCTTGTTTCGAAAAAGTATCTACTTTTGGGGTAAAATATTTACAAAATGAACAGAATTATTAACCTTGCTGCAATCCTGTTTTTTGCAGTGTTAGCATCCTGTCGACCCATGAAAGAAGCGGACCTGATCATCACGAATGCGAAAATCTACACTGTGGACAGAAACTTTTCCATTGCAGAAGCAATGGCTGTTAAGAACGGAAAGATTCTCGCCACAGGGTCTGAAGATGACATCTTAAGCACTTACGATGCACCCGTTGTCAACGATCTTTCGGGACTTCCGGTTTATCCCGGATTTATCGACGCACATTGTCATTTTTACGGTTACGGCACGAACCTGATCGGAAGTGCCGATTTTACGGGGACCGGCTCCTTTGACGAAGTGCTGGAGCTGGTGAAACAACACCGCAAAAAATATCCCGATGCTTACTGGATCGAAGGCCGGGGCTGGGATCAAAACGACTGGGAGGTGCAGGAGTTTCCGGATAACCGGGAACTGAACCGGCTTTTTCCGGACAATCCGGTGATTCTCACACGGATTGACGGCCATGCCGCACTTGTCAACGACAAAGCCATGGAAATTGCCGGAATAACATCACAAACGAAAGTTGACGGCGGAGAGATTTTGCTGAAAAACGGGAAACCGACAGGGATATTGATCGACAATGCCATAGATCTGGTCAGGGAAAAAATACCGGCACCTGATGCCCGACAGGTTTCGCATGCGTTGCTTGCCGCCCAGGAAAAATGTTTTGCCGCCGGATTGACGGGTGTTTATGATGCCGGGTTGGACAAACAGGTGATTGATATGATTGATTCGCTGGACAAACAAGAGAAATTGAAGATACGCATGTATGTGATGCTATCGCCTACGGAAGAAAATTTCAGGGCCTTTGTGGATAAAGGAATTTACAAAACCGACCGGCTCGATGTGCGCTCAATCAAGTTGTATGCCGACGGAGCATTGGGTTCGCGCGGGGCAAAACTCATCCAAGATTACAGCGACGATCCGGGCAACAACGGTCTCTTGTTGCGTACACCCGAGTCTTTCCGTGAGATTATCAAAATGGCGTATGAAAAAGGATTTCAGGTTAACACACATGCCATCGGTGATTCGGCCAACCGCATGGTGCTTACATTGTACGGCGAAGCACTGAAGGGCAAAAACGACCGTCGCTGGCGCATCGAACATGCGCAGGTGATCGCTCCCGGCGATTTCGGGCTTTTTGCAAAATACGGCATTGTACCCTCTGTACAGCCTACGCATGCCACATCGGATATGTACTGGGCCGGGGAAAGGCTTGGCCCCGAAAGGATCAAAGGAGCGTATGCCTACCGCCGGCTTTTGAAACAACTGGGCTGGATACCGCTGGGGACGGACTTCCCGGTGGAAAACATCAACCCGCTATACACCTTTTACGCCGCCGTGGCCCGCAAAGACTTGAAAGGCCGGCCCGAAGGCGGCTTTCAGCCGGAAAACGCACTTACACGTGAAGAGGCGCTGCGGGGCATGACCGTCTGGGCGGCAAAGTCGGGATTTGAAGAGGATGAAAAGGGCAGCCTCGAACCCGGAAAATTTGCCGATTTTGTGGTGCTCGACAAAGATATCATGCAGATTCCCGAAAACGAGTTGCCCGCTGTAAAAGTGTTGAAAACCGTTGTTGGCGGAGAAGAGGTTTTCGGGATGCCGCGATAGATTTCTTCGGAAAAGATCAGCGAAAGGGTAAAAACCGTGCAATGCAACGGATAAAGCCCCGTATGGCGATGCGGCAGCGGGCGAAGTGGCAGCCTGCGCACCCGCGAGCCGATGTGGAGCAGGCGGCGGAGGCTTTTCACGGCTTTGCCGGGGAAAGACCCCGCACGCCGTTGCGGAACACGGCTTGCAGGTGTGCAGCTATAACGGAGCACGCGGTTGCCGCCCAAATAAAAACAGCATTAATGATTGAATTATGGATTTACACTTGAAAAACAAACTTTTTGTTGTCGGAGGAGCCACGGCAGGATTCGGCAATGCCGTGGCCGAAGCGCTGATTGCCGGAGGGGCGAAGGTGATTGCCGTAGCGCGAAATGCCGACAATTTGAATGCAATGGCAAAACGTCATGCCGGGCAGGTGGAGCCTCTATCCGGTGATATCACCGATTCGCAAACCATTGCCGAGATCGTGAGCAGCGTGGGCAAACGCCGGTTGGCCGGCATGTTGGTGAATGCCGGAGGGCCGCCGGCAACACGTGCCGTGGAGACGAGCATGGAGCAGTGGGATACGGCCTATTTTTCGGTGTTGCGCTGGAAAGTGGAACTGGTGTCGGCGCTGTTGCCCGGGATGAGGAAACAAAAATACGGCCGGATATTGTTTGTGGAGAGTGTTGCCGTGAAGCAACCGATTGCCAATCTGGTGTTGAGCAATTCGATGAGGATGGCAGTGGTGGGATACGCCAAAACCCTGTCGCAGGAAGTTGCCGCAGGAGGTGTTACGCTGAATGTGCTGGCGCCGGGATACCACGACACGGAAGCAGTGAAACGTGTGATTGCCAAAAAGGCGGAAGTGAGCGGGACGGCTTACGAGGAAGTGCGCCGGCAAATCGAACAAAGCATCCCGGTGGGCAGGATGGGTGATGCCGGCGAGTTTGCTACGCTGGCGGCATGGTTGTTGTCACCTTTATCGGGTTACATCACCGGGCAGACCATCAGTGTTGACGGAGGTATGGTGGCAGGAAGTTTCGGATAAAACGGATAAGCCGGATTGATTAAAAAAATCCGGTTAATACCGGGTCATTTTGCCGTCGATTTGTTGTGCCCAGGCGTCTATTCCCCCCACAAGGTTGTAAATTTCGGTAAAGCCGAAATGATGTTCGAGGTAGTCGGCCACCATAAAACTACGCATTCCTTCGTGACAAAAGACTACCGTCATCATATCCCCGGGGATTTTTTCAACATTGTTCGGTATCTCGTCGGAAGGGATATGCAGTGCGTTTTCCATGCAACAAATCTCCACTTCGGGGTGGTCGCGCACATCCAACAAAAGGATATCCTCACCGGATTTCAACTTCCTGTAAAGTTCGGTTGCCGTGATGGATTTCATGATTAAAACGGCAGATCGTCGGTTGGCTCCGGCGGCATGTCTTCGATAGTGTGAGGCGGTGCTTCGGGAACCGGCGGAGCGGATTTCTCGATCTTCCATGCTTCGAGGTTGTTGAAATAATTGATCTTCCCGTCTTTTTCCCACTTGCGCCCGCGGATATTGAACATGATTTTGATCTCTTCGCCGATGGCAACGTTGTCAAGGTGTTCGCAACGGTCTTGCGTTAGTTGGAATTTGATGGTGTCAACGATTTCGCCGAAGCTGGAACTCCCCCGTTTTTCAATAACGAATTCTCTTTTTCTGAACCTTTCGGTAACCTGTGTGGTGTCATACTTTTCGATTAATTTTCCTGTGATCTCAAAGCTCATTTTTATTCTGTTTTAATATGATTTGTAAATATTATTTCCGTTTCGCTCCAATTACCTTTAACCGTCGGGTATTGCAGCGATTGTTTCAAGATTTCGAGAAACTGCTGCCGCGGTATTGTTTCCGCACCCATTCGTCGCAGATGTGGAGTGTCCTGTTGTGCGTCTATCAACATAAAATCCCACTTTATCAGTCTTTCCGTCAAATGGAAAAGCGCCACCTTGGATGCATCCCGCTCAATATGGAACATGGATTCTCCGAAAAAAGCCCTTCCCAAAGATATACCGTAAAGTCCTCCGGATAGTTGTCCGTCTTTAAAAACTTCAACCGAATGGGCATATCCTTCTTTGTGTAAACGGATGTATGCCCGTTTCATCTCCCCTCCTATCCAGGTGCCTTCCTGCCCCGGACGTTCAACTTTGGAACAGGCTTCGATGACCTCTTCGAAATGCGCATCAAAAGTAACGGTAAATTTTTTGTTTCGAATGGTTTGTTTCAAAGATTTTGAAATTTTCAGTTTTTCAGGAAAAAGCACCAGCCTCGGGTCAAGCGACCACCACAAGATCGGCTCTCCCTCTTCGAACCACGGGAAAATGCCGTTGGCATAAGCCAGCAGGAGGCGCCCGGTGGTCAGGTCGCCACCCACGGCCAGCAACCCGTCGGGCCCGGCCAGCGCAGGATGCGGAAAAACCAATTCATTGTCCAGTTGAAATACAGGCATGGTGTTGATTGTATTGCTTGTAAAAATTTAATCTCGCGAGCAAATCCCTTTAAAATTGCAGAGTTTGCATATTTCCCGATCTTCGGTCTGGCTGAAAGGGATTTCCCGATCGAATATCTCTCCGAGAATTTGCTCCAGCACTGTTTCAAAATCATTTAAAAGCCCATTGTCGATCAACGAATTTTTAGTGGGGTTATGGTCGGATTTTACACCGAAAGTGATAAAGCCGTTGCTTAATTTACGCAAACTGATCACTCCTGCCTCAAGTACCGGATTTTCAATCCCGGAATTTTTTTGGTAAAGCCAGGCATACATCAGCACCTGAAAGGCTTTTTCCAGTTTGGAACCATCTTCAAAGTCTTCCCAATCCGAAATATTCAAATCGGATTTCTCCACACGTCCGGTTTTGTAATCAATGATCCTGACCTGTCCGTCCACCGCATCAACCCTGTCAACAAAACCTTTCAGCACAACTTCAATATTTTGGTCCGGCAAAGGATAAGTGTAGCTTACTTTTTTTTCAAGTTCTTTAATGGTCAGTTTTTTAGCTGTTTTGATCAACGACTTGATAAAATCCTTCTCAAAACGAAGATAGTCACCGACGAATTTCCGGATCACTTCATAGATCAATCTGTTCTTTCCGAATTTGATTTCGCCTTCGCGGTATTTGTTTTCGAAACTCTTTTCGAGCTGGCTTTCCAGTTTTTTTTCCATCTCTTCGATGTGAGCCACCGAAAGCGTTTTTCCCGTATAAGGTTCGAAAAGATAATTGAGGGCATCATGGACGATGTTGCCAATGGTACGGTAATCCAGTGTTTCTTCCACCTCTTCGTTTTCCTCCAGCGCCGCTATTTCCTGCAAATAAAATTGCAACGGGCAACGCCGGTAGGAGTTGATTGCCGATGGGGCCAATCCTTTTTCTGCTTTCAAAAGAAGTTTTTTCCATACCGTACCATCTTTATCTACCGAGCGTGTGATTTCTTTTTTATGATCAGGTGGTGTAAGGCTTTCAACTGATTCGGTAATTTTCACTTTTTGATTTTTCCCGGGCATCTCGTTGATCAGTTGCCGGATAAATCTGCTCATTTCACCCCCGCCAAGGCTGTCGGATTCCGTGTTGTAAATAAGGTATATTTCGCTGGCTCTTTGCAGTAAACGGTAGAAATGATATGCAAATACGGCATTTTTTTCCAGATAGGTCGGCAATCCGAATTGCTTTTGAATATCGAACGGAATGAACGAATTGCCAAACCCCTGTGTCGGTAAAATACCTTCGTTTACCGAAAGCAAGATCAATCTTTCGAAATCCAGATTCCGGGTTTCGAGCATACCCATTACTTGCAGTCCTTTCAGCGGTTCGCCCGAAAAAGGAACTTTTGTCATTGATGCGACGTTTTTAAAGATTTCCCTCAATGTGCCCACTTCCGTTATCACACGGTATTGTTTTAAAAGTTCATCAATGCGGGTGATGATCTTTGAAAAATGAAATAAATATTCCAGCTCGGTTTCACGGTATTTGTTTTCCTGTTCCGTTATCTCGCCATAAATTTTTCGGGCAATGAGCCCTGTGAGTTTTTCCAAAACCATGAGAATGTTCTCCGGTGAAAATTCTTTTATCCCGAAGATCAACCTGAATATATCCTCATGTTCTTTGTCGAGTGCAATGATTTGGGTGAGAGAATAAAATATCCGGTTTGATCTGTTGATGTGAGAAATCATGCCGGCAGTATCGGCCAAATCGGAAAACAAAGGTTGTTGCAACAATTTCAGAAGATCGGAATAGTAAAAATTATTTTCTTGGGTTCGTTCAACCCTGCCGAATCTCAAGGAATTTTCATAAAGCCTGATGACCTGTATCAACAGCCCGTAAGCATTGGTTTGCTGAAGGGGAAACCCCATGGTGACATTAAAAGCCTGTAATTTTCCGGGAAGGGAGTTCAATACCGGCATCAGAAGGTTTTCGTCGGCCAGTACCAAAGCGGTGTTTTCAAATGTGTCTGTGCGGGAAATGCCGCTGTCTTCATTCTTGTTCGTCTCATTTATCCACTTCAGGATGGTCTTTCCGGCAAGTCTTGCCTGGCTGACATTTTTGGGTACACCGATTATTTTGATCTCTTTTTTTGAGGTTTCCAGATGATCATTCAGCCATTTGAATTTTTCTCTTGCAGTTTTGGAAAAATGCTTTCTGATAAAAAGACCCGCTTCCTGGCGTTCATCCGGAATATAATATTTGTCGGCATCCCAAAAAAGTTCGGCTTTTTTTTGTTCGACCAGCCGGTCAATTACAATTTTTTCTGCTTTGGTAAGTGCATTGAATCCTGCAAAGAGTATTTTTTTCCAGTGAAGATCATGGAGTAAATCCGGGTTTTCCGCTACCTGCCGACTGATCATTCCGCCATAAGCGGTTTTTTTCTTCAGCAATCTTTCTTTCAGCAGATGATAATAATCGAGCAAAGATCTGTAAAAGGCGAGATAGGCTTTTTCTCTTTCGGTGAGTGAGTTGCCGGGGCTCCATTTTTCGATGGCTTTTACTTCATTGAGGTAGCCGAACAACTCGGAGGCATTCACCATCCATGCATCAATTTCCCCGAAATCGGACAATAACATTTGCCCCCATCTGACAAATTCCCCGAAAGGCTGGGCACGGTCTTTTTCAATGATACGGTGTGTTTCGTACAACTCGAACAACAATCCTGCGGCATCTGTGGTCTTCATGCCGGAGATTTTAACAAAAAAATCCTCAATGGAAAAAATATCCGGGGCGAAAACAGGTTTGTCAAGGTCTTCCGCAAGGTATTTTTTCAGGAACAATCCTGCCCTGCGATTGGGCAAAACAACGCAAATATCCGCAAAATCTTCGCCGTACGATCTGATCTCGCCGGCAACTTGTTGTAAAAAAGCTTGCATACGCTTTGTTTTTCGTGGCAAATGAGTTGTCAAAAATAACAATAAAAACCGCTCTCTTGACAAATCGGATTATCTTTGCCCGTATGCAAATCGTATCTAAATATTTTCCGGAGTTAACACCCGGACAACAACAGCAGTTTGCCGCACTGGAAGAGCTTTACAGGTACTGGAATGCACGGATTAACGTAATATCACGCAAAGACCTCGACAACCTCTATGAGCGGCATGTGCTGCACTCGCTCGGTATTTCCGGGGTGGTTGCTTTCCGAAAAGGAACTTCGGTACTTGATGCCGGAACCGGAGGTGGCTTTCCGGGTATTCCGCTTGCCATCATGTTTCCCGACAGCGAATTTCTGTTGGTTGATTCCGTCACGAAAAAAATAAAGGTGGTCAACGAAATCGTTACGGAGCTGGGGCTTCAAAATGTTGAGGCATATCCGACACGTATTGAGAACATCGGCCGGTCGTTCGATTTTATTGTCAGCAGAGCAGTTACAGCCTTGCCTGTTTTTCTCAAATGGTGCAACGGAAAAATCAAAAAAAAGGGATTCAATGACCTGCCGAATGGAATCCTATATCTCAAAGGAGGTGACCTTACCGGTGAGCTTTCAGCCGTCAGCAAGCAGGCAAATATCTACCCCCTTGCCCGTTATTTCGAAGAGCCGTTTTTTGAGACCAAAAAAGTGGTACACATTTGGTAAAATGACAATATTTTCTTAATTTTGCTATTTTAAGGTTGATCAAAAATCATGGAATACAAGAAAAACAAAAAGAAAAATAATGAGGTCAATGAGCCTTTGCAGGAATACGGCAAACCAGTCACCTTTGAAGAAGTCTGGCTAATGTTCAAGGAAACCGACAAGATGTTTAAAGAAACGGATGAACAGATCAAAGAGACCAACGAAAGAATTAGAGAAAACGATAGATCTTTAACTGAAAGGTTCAAGGAGACCGACCGGAGAATGAAGGAACTGCAGTTTCTTTTCACCTCGCATTGGGGCAAGTTGGTGGAATCGCTGGTAGAGGGCGACCTTGTAAAGGTATTGAACGAAAAGGGCATCAGCGTAGAGCGAACTCTTCAGCGCATCAAGGGAAACCACAAAGGAAAAAGTTTTGAATTTGACATTATTGCCGTAAACGGGGCGGAGATCGTGATTGTTGAGGTAAAAACCACTTTGCGCCCTGATGATGTCAGGGATTTTCTCGATAAGCTGAGTGAGGCCAGGACACTTTTATCTGAATACAAAGACAAAACCATTTACGGTGCGGTGGCTTTTTTAACCGCCGATGCCGGCAGCGAAAGAATGGCCGAAAACAAAGGATTGTTCGTCATCAGAGCTACCGGAAACAGTTCGTCCATCATCAATGCGCCGGGATTCACACCGAGAGCTTTTTAAGAATTTGATAAATATGTGTATTTTCGTGTAAGATTGAATATTCCAGCCGGTTATTGTTTCAATATCCAAATGTCCTTGTATTTCTGATTGAGTTTCTTTTTGGCGGCGATAGCCTTTTCTTTGGTCGGATAATTTCCCAGCGAAACCCTGTAATTATCCCCCGATGTGATCACCGAAGGATTGCGAAAGCCTTTGGCCTTGTATCTTTTCACTTCTGATTTGGCCCGGGCAAGGTCTTTCCAGCTTGAGATGATCAAATAATACCTGACGCTTGCATCATTTTCTGTATTCATTCCTTCGGTAACGGTTTTTTTCAGTTTGCCTGCAATTTCATCGGTGTTGCAAATTTTCACCCCTTCGTTATCGTCAGGTTCTGTTCCGAACCAAACCACAGCATAACCTTTCAGCATGCCCACTCCAAAAGCTTTCCACGTCTTGCCTTTCCAACGTCCTTCATTCAGGATCAGTTCCCGGGAGGCTGCCGATGACTTCCAAAGATCGAGGACAATTTCCGGGTCGGCATCCACATTTTCCCAAAAGGCAATTTCGTATCCTTTGCCCGGATAGTCGGTCAGTTCATTGGGTTTGGATGTCATGCAGGTATTATTAAAAACATCATGTCCGTAGCAGCATTCCAGCCACTCTCCTTTATCGGACCACGAATGCAGGTTGCATTCGGATGTGTCGGGCTTGTTGTAAAACAGGTCATTAACATGCAGTTTGGCAACATAACACAAATTCTCCGACAAAGGAATCTCCTCCAACCCGTTTTGTTTTCTGTACTCATTAACCAGTGCATACAACCTCAATTCCGTATTGTTGATACAAAAATCATCCGAAACAGGATGCTGCGCACGGGATTTGCCTGCACTTAAGATTAATAAAAAGGTTATCGGTAAAACAAGTAAAAATGTTTTTGCTTTCATATTTTATCAGCTTCTTGTGCGCCCGTTTTCAGTATTCTTTTTTGATAATTAAAAATAGCATTTATCATTACATAAGACCGAGCCGGCAAAGGTTATAAACCTTTTCCATGACAATGCTTGTATTTTTTGCCGCTACCGCAAGGACAAAGTTCGTTTCTTCCGATCTTTTTCTCCACTTTCACCGGCTGCGGCTTTTGTTTTTGTTGGGTATTGCTGTGTGCTTGCGACAAAAGGTCCTGTCTGCCCTCTTTGAGTTTTCTCCGGTCGGTGCGTTGCGGGATTTGTGCTTCGCGCACGTTGGCGGGATCCTGTACGGGGAGGTTTCCCTTCAGCAGAAACGAAGTGATCTCCCTGTTGATCCTCTGGATCATGCTTTTGAACAGTTCGAACGATTCAAGTTTGTAGATCAGCAAAGGGTCTTTCTGTTCGTAGGTTGCGTTTTGCACCGACTGTTTCAGGTCGTCCATTTCGCGCAAATGCTCTTTCCATGCTTCGTCAATGGTACTCAACGTAACATTTTTTTCCATGGCCGAGATGATCTCACGACCTTCACTCTCGTATGCTTTCTTTAAATTGGTGATGATCTGCTTGGTGCGCATACCATCGGTAATGGGAATGGCAATATGCTCGTAGGTACTATGGTTTTCGTAAACATCTTTGATCACCGGATAAGCTTTTTCGGCGATTAGTTTCATTTTGTTTTTGTACGACTCATATACCTGTTTGAAGAGTTTCTCGGTCACCTCCTCGGCATTGCCCTGTAAAAATTCTTTTTCTTCGAAAGGTGCAGTGATGGCCATATCTTTAATCACAGCGAGGCGAAAACCTTCAAAGTCGCCTTTCTCCTGATATTCCATGACGATTTGTTCGCAGAGGTCGTACATCATGTTGGAGATGTCCACCCCGAGGCGTTCGCCGAAAAGGGCATGGCGACGTTTTTTATAGATCACCTCACGCTGGGCGTTCATAATGTCGTCGTATTCCAGCAGCCGTTTACGGATGCCAAAATTGTTCTCTTCCACTTTTTTCTGCGCTCTTTCGATGGATTTGGTGATCATAGAGTGCTGGATCACCTCCCCTTCTTTGATGCCGATACGGTCCATCACTTTGGAAATTCTTTCGGAGCCGAACATGCGCATCAGGTCGTCTTCGAGAGAGACAAAAAACTGCGAACTACCCGGATCGCCCTGCCGTCCGGAACGTCCGCGCAACTGCCTGTCCACACGCCGCGACTCATGCCGTTCGGTGCCGATGATGGCCAGACCGCCGGCCTCTTTCACTCCCGGACCCAGTTTAATGTCGGTGCCACGTCCGGCCATGTTGGTGGCGATGGTGACTTTGCCGGGCAAACCCGCTTCGGCAACGATCTCGGCCTCGCGTTGGTGCATTTTGGCGTTGAGGACATTATGCGGTATCTTTTTACGATTCAGCATCCTGCTCAACAATTCGGATGTCTCTACAGAGGTTGTACCCACCAGTACCGGTCTTTTGATCTTTGTCAGATGTGCAATTTCATCAATTACGGCATTGAATTTCTCCCGTGTTGTTTTATAAACCAAATCTTCACGGTCATCGCGAACTATCGGTTTGTTGGTAGGGATCACCACCACATCCAGTTTGTAAATGTCCCAGAACTCCCCGGCTTCGGTTTCGGCAGTACCTGTCATCCCGGCCAGCTTTTTATACATCCTGAAATAATTTTGCAGTGTGATCGTAGCGTAAGTTTGCGTGGCAGCTTCGATCTTTACATTCTCCTTGGCTTCGATGGCCTGATGCAATCCTTCGGAGTACCGGCGTCCTTCAAGGATACGTCCGGTTTGTTCGTCAACGATCTTTACCTTGTTATCCATCACCACGTATTCCACATCCTTTTCAAACATTGAATAGGCACGTAGCAACTGGTTGACCGTGTGTACACGCTCGGATTTAACGGAAAAGTCGCGTGTAAGTTCGTCTTTCTTTTTCAGCTTTTCTTCATCCGAGAGATTCATTTTGTCCAGTTCGGCCAATTCGGCACCAAGATCGGGAAGGATAAAGAAACTGGGGTCTTCATACGATTCGCTCAACAGGTCAATGCCTTTGTCGGTCAACTCGATGGAGTTGTTTTTTTCATCAATAACGAAAAAGAGCTCGTCGTCAATGATGTGCATGTGTTTGCTCTGCTCCTGCATGTAAAAGGCTTCGGTCTTGGACATCAGCGATTTCATGCCCGGTTCGCTGAGAAACTTAATCAGCGCTTTGGTTTTGGGCAGGCCGTGATGAGCACGAAGGAGCGCCTCGCCGCCTTTTTTACGGTCATCATCACTCACATTATCGCCCGATAACAATTGTTTGGCCTCGGCAATCAGTTTGGTGACAAGGCTTCGCTGGGCATTGTAGATTTTCTGGACATTGGGCTTGAGTTCGTCGAAGAGCTGATTTTCACCTCTGGGCGTGGGGCCCGAAATGATCAGCGGAGTACGGGCATCATCAATCAATACCGAGTCCACCTCATCCACAATGACATAATTGTGCGGACGCTGTACCAGTTCTTCCGGGTTTCCTGTCATGTTGTCACGCAGATAATCGAACCCGAATTCGTTGTTTGTTCCGTAGGAGATGTCACACAGGTAAGCTTTTCTTCTCGAATCGGAATTGGGCTCGTGTTTGTCAATGCAGTCCACGGTGAGCCCGTGGAACTGATAGAGCAGCCCCATCCATTCCGAGTCCCTTTTGGCCAGATAATCGTTAACGGTAACCACATGCACCCCTTTTCCCGGAAGTGCATTCAGGTACACCGGCAATGTTGCCACCAGTGTTTTTCCCTCTCCCGTGGCCATCTCGGCAATTTTCCCCTGATGCAGCACGATGCCTCCGATAAGTTGCACGTCGTAATGTACCATATCCCAGGTGATCATATTGCCGCCGGCCATCCACTGATTGTCATAAATGGCTTTGTCACCCACAATGTTCACATGATCATATTTTGCCGCCAGATCGCGGTCCATCTGCGTTGCCGTAACTTCCACCTTTTCGTTTTCCTTGAACCTCCGGGCGGTCTCTTTCATCACCGAAAAAGCCTCGGGAAGTATCTCATCCAGTATCTCCTGTGATTTTTCGTAACTTTCCTTTTCGAGCTTATCAATGGCTTCATAGAGCTTTTCTTTTTCGTCAACATCCATTTCGGGATTGGCGTTGATCTTTTCCTTCAGCTCATTGATCTTATTTTCATCTTCGGCAATATAATCGTGGATTCGTTTTTTAAATTCCAGGGTTTTGGCCCTCAATTCGTCGTTACTCAAGGTTTTGATGTGTTCGTAGGCTTCGAGTGTTTTATTCAGGATTGGTGTTATCTCCTTGAGATCACGTTCTGATTTTGATCCGACAAATTTTTTAAAAATACTTTTAAACATGATGATATGAATTTTTTATTTTCTTCGTCACATGGGCGTATCAATAATAATGCCCGGTGCAGTTATTTGTTAAAACTTCCCTGAAAAGTCTGAAGAAAATCCTGAAAACTTTCCTCCTTGTAAGCTTCTTCGGCAATGAAATGCAGAACGGGTTCCAGCTTTTCGGGCGGGTTGTATCCCGGCAGTACGGTGATCAGTTTCACGTTTTCGTCGAGAAATGCAAACGACGGATACGACATCCGGCGGTTTAAGATGGCAATGGCCAGCTGGTGCGACGACCGGCGTGCATCGGGACGCGGATTGATATATACCTGTCCGTTGATGGTGATGGTGTCTTTGGTCTCGGCATCAAGTTTTACCGGCCAGAAATGCTCGGTCATGTAGGCGGCTATCACCGGATCGGTAAAGGTGTTGGCGTCCATTTTTTTGCACCATCCGCACCAATCGGTGAATACATCCACAAAAAACTTTTTCTTCTTTCGTGTATGATTGTTCAATTCCACAGCCTCTTCAATGCTGTACCATTTCATCTTGGTTTTTTCCTTCTCCTGCGACAATACGGGTTTTGAAAACAAAACGATCATCAGGACAAGTATGGCATATTTTATCGTTCTCGACATGTTATTTGTTCTTGATTTTCAAATTCATTAACTCCAATTGACGAACGGTTATTTTATTATTTTTCAACAAATCAACCTTAATAATCCCTTCTTTCGAGATCACGTTTCAGGTCTTTCTTTTTGATGGTTTCCCGTTTATCGTAAAAATGTTTTCCCCTTGCAAGGGCAATATTCAGTTTTGCAAGTCCTTTTTCGTTAATAAACAACAAAGTAGGAACAATCGTAAAGCCTTTTTCGTTCACTTTGGTTTGCAGTTTTTTCAACTCGCGCCGGGTCAGCAATAATTTGCGGTCACGTTTGGGCTCGTGGTTGTAAATGGTGCCCTGGGTATAAATGGCAATGTGCATCTCTTTGACAAAAAGCTCGTTTCCCACAAAAGTACAATACGCATCCGCAATGTTGGCTTTTCCGGCCCTTATGGACTTGATTTCGGTTCCGGTAAGCAGGATGCCGGCTGTAAATTCCTCCACCAGAAAATACTGGTACGAAGCCTTTTTGTTTTTTATTTCAATTGTATTGGACATTTTGATTCCGATGGTGAATTAACCGCTTTTTTGCACGGGCAGCAAAAGTATAAAATTATTCTCACTAAATTTGCTCCCTTTTAGGTGCTGACGCCAATACATCAAATATTCAAAAACAATTTTACCACCTTGAAAAACCGGATTAAATCGTATCGGATTACCATAACAGGGCTTGTACAGGGAGTGGGTTTCAGGCCGTTCATTTATCGCATTGCTCACGAAAACGGAATTTGGGGCTGGGTGGAAAACAACATCCGGGGGGTGACGGTGGTGGCCGAAGGCCCGGAAAAGGAGCTGAAGAGTTTCGTTTCGGACATCCGCCGCAAAGCACCACCGGCATCCGGCATCGAAAATGTTTCGGTGGAGGAGATTGATCCGGCTGGCTACGGCAATTTTGAGATCAGAAAAAGTAACGATACCATCCGGGGAATTACGGAGATCAGTCCCGACATTGCCGTGTGCGACGAATGTCTTGATGACATGAAACATCAGCCTCATCGCATTGCCTACCCCTTTACCAACTGTACCAACTGCGGCCCGCGGTTCACCATCATCAAGGCCCTTCCCTACGACCGGCACAACACGACCATGGATGTTTTTGAGATGTGCAATATCTGCCGGCAGGAATACACCGATGTCCGCAATCGCCGCTTCCATGCCCAGCCGGTGGCTTGTAATCATTGCGGTCCAACCTACGAACTTTTTTCCGGTGACGACCACCATACGGTATTTTCCGAGGTTCTGGACAAAACGGTTGAGCTGGTGGAATCCGGCAAGATCATCGCCGTGAAAGGAATGGGTGGCTTTCATCTGATGTGCGATGCCACCGACGAAAAGGCCGTTGCCCGGTTGCGGGAAAGGAAAATACGGGAGGGAAAACCGTTTGCCGTGATGTTCGGTGATACCGAAACGCTGGCTGATTTTACGCTGATGGACGAAACCGAACGCCGGGTGCTCACCTCATGGCGGCGTCCCATCGTTTTGCTGAAACAGAAACAGGCACTTGCACCCTCGGTCAACAAAGGGTTTCATCGCATCGGGGTGATGCTGCCGTACATGCCGTTCCATCATCAGTTATTTGAAAAACTTTCAATCCCTGCCATTGTGTTGACAAGCGGTAATTTATCGGACGAACCGATTATTCTCGATAATCATACTGCCGAAGAAGAGCTCGCCGGCATTGCCGATGCGTTTTTGTTTTACAACAGGGAAATTCACAACCGGGTGGATGATTCCGTTTGTTTTGTGGCTTCGGGAAAGCCGAGGCTCATCCGGCGTTCGCGGGGGTATGTCCCTTCTCCGATACGCATCGGGCTTGATGTGGAAGGTATATTTGCCGCAGGCGCCGAACTGGTAAATTGTTTTGCCGTCGGAAAAGAAAGCCTTGCCCTGTTGAGCCAGCATATCGGAGACCTGCAAAATTTCGGGACTTTTGCTTTTTACGAAGAGACCGTTGATAAATTTAAAAAACTGTTTCGGTTTGATACCGAATTAGTAAGCGTGGACATGCATCCCGACTATTTTTCCACACGTTACGGAAAAAAGACGGGTATGCCGGTGGTGGAGGTTCAGCATCACCATGCCCATGTTGCCGCCTGCATGGCCGAACACGGGTTAGACGAGAAGGTGATCGGCATTAGTTTCGACGGTACCGGATACGGTGATGACGGCCATATCTGGGGCGGCGAATTTTTTGTTTGCGACCTGAACGAATACAGCCGCGAAGCTCATTTTCAATACATCCCCATGCCCGGTGGCGACAAAGTAACCAAAGAGCCATGGAGAAGTGCAGTGGCTTATCTTTATACTTATTTCGGAAAAGATTTTCAAAAGCTCGATCTCGAATTTTTACGCAGCATTCCTTCACAAAATATTGCATTGGTACTGGAAGCGATTGAAAAACATATCAACACTCCGTTCAGCTCGAGCTGCGGCAGACTGTTTGACGCCGTTAGTGCCCTTATCAATCTGTGTCCGGTGTCGAAATTCCATGCCGAAGCGCCCATGCGGCTCGAAAGCATTGCCGAAAAGGAAGTTGAAAGCTCCTACCCTTTTGATCCGGGCGAAACCATTGGTTTCAAACCGATGTTCGAAGCCATCCTCCGGGATTTACGGCAAAACATTTCCCGTGGAATTATTTCCGCTAAATTTCACAACACTTTGATTAATGTTATCTTTGCCGTCGCATCGGAGATCAGCCGTAAAAGCGGCATTAAAAAAGTTGTGATGTCGGGGGGCTCGTTCCAGAATGCCGTTTTGCTTGAAGGAGCCGTAAAAAAACTTACTGAAAACGGGTTGACGGTGTTTGTCCACGAAAAAGTGCCTTCCAACGACGGGGGAATAGCTTTGGGACAACTGGCCGTTGCGGCCAAAAGGAGAGAAAGTGGCAATGCGGCAAGGTAGGAAGGTAGCAATGCGATAAGGATGGAAGGTAGTAATGCGACAAGGTAGGAAGGTAGTAATGCGGCAAGGTAGGAAGGTAAGAATGCGGTAAGGAAAGCAAGGAGACAATG
>JAOZMX010000060.1:8051-17869 GCA_029934065.1 Bacteroidales bacterium | reverse complement strand
TAAAGTTGTCTCAGAAAGGCGATCAGGTTGTCGTTGGAATCCATATTGAGTTTTTTCCGCAGGCGGTGTCTCGCCATGATGATGCTGTTGTAAGACTGGAATGTGATGGAGGAGATCTCTTTGGTTGACATGTTGAGCCGGAGAAATGCACAGAGCCGGAGTTCGTTGGGCGAGAGGTCGGGATGTTTTTCCGCCAGTTTGTTATAAAAGTCGGTGTGCACTTCCTGAAATCTGATCTCAAACTCTTTCCAGACATCTTCCGAGGTGGTTTGCTCCATGTCGCGGATGATGCGGTCGATCACCTTTCTGTTTTCCGGCTTGAAAGAGTACCTCAGGTTTTTCAATTCATTGGAAAGGTTGATGATGAACTCGTTTTTTTTCAGTAAATAAAGCGCATTGGTCGTAAGCTCCTTGTTTTTGTAATTCAGGTCTCTTTCGAGATTCTCTTTTTCCAGCAAAAGATTTTTCCTTTTCAGCCGCTGAAGGTTGAACAACAAACCCAAAACGATCAACATTGCTGCCACACCCACGATCACCAAAAGATAAAAGATCTCTTTTCTTTTTTGTCTTTCCTTGTATTTCAACTGTTCCACCTCTTTTTCCTTCAGCAGTTTGTCAAATTTATACTGCATTTCGAGCTGGGTGATCTTTTTGAGGTTTTGCTCATTGGAGATGCTGTCGGAATACATCTTATACAGTTTGTAATAACTCAGGGCGCGTTTTGGATTATTGATGGTTTCGTATAGCTCACTCAGGTTGAGTGTGATATCGGCAAGTACTTCCGGCAGGCCCGTTTCCGTGGCAATTTCTTCCGCTTTCAAAAGGTTCTCTTTGGCAAGATCGTATTTTTTCAGTTTCAGATAGGCGTATCCCAGATTGTTGTATGCTTCGGCATAGTGGGACGATTTGGGCCCGAAATATTCGCTTCCCACCTTCTCAAGGTAGTTATAGGCTTCACGGTAATTCATCAAAGCCTGATCGTAATTTCCTTTCAGAAGCTGTATATCTCCTTTTGTGGTGAATATTTTTTTCAATCCGAGGTTATTGGATATGCTGTCGTATATTTCAAAGGATTCGTCAAGGTATTCTTCGGCTTTGTCAATCTGGCCCATTTCGATATGCACTTTCCCGATATTGTTCAATATTGCCGCCATCCCAACGTAATTGCCGTTGGCACGGAAAAGCTCCAGCGCCTTTTTGTAGTTTTCGATGGAAGATTCGTAGTTTTCCAGATCGAGGTTGATCTCACCCAGGTTGTTGTAATAATGCGGCAATAACCTTTCCAGTTTCAAACTGTCGGCAATGGCCAGGCCTTTGCGGTAATGCCGCAGTGCAACCAGATAATTGCCCTGCGAAAGGTAAATGTTTCCGATGACAAGATCCACCAGGCATATCCCCGTCAGGTTGCCGGCTTCCTCATAATATGGGATGGTGTTCAGGTAATTTTCAAGGGCTTGGTTAAGATCATTTTTTAACACATAAATATCGCCGATGGCCGAGTAAAATTTCCCCGTATAATTTTTCTGATCGTTGTTGAGGGCAAGAAAAAGCCCTTTGTTGGCATAGTACTGGGCGGAATCAATGTCTTCGGTGATCAGTCGTTTGGTGATTTCATAATAAACCGCTGTTTTCGCCGTATCTTCTTCCTGAATCCTCAATATATTGAGGAGGCTGTCCAGCGTATGCCCGTATTGCCCGTAAGCAAAAGCTACCCTGAAAAGCATTGCAAAAAGAAGGATGTTGCGAACAATTCTCATAGTTGTGAATGCCTTAAAAAAAGCAAAGGTAATCATTTATCATAAAAAAAACCTTCGGGATTTTAATTCCGGAGAGATTGCCCGGTATTTTTCCCGAAGGTTTAAATGAAGTTGGATAAAAAATTTAAAGGCTATCTGATAACCAATTTCCGTATAACATGGAATGTCCGGCCCGAAATTTTCACAAAATAGATCCCTTTGCTTAATTGCGAAACGGTAACCGGTGTTCCGGAAAATTCGGGAATCGAAATAACTTCTTTGCCGTTAATATCAACGATCTTAACATTGCAAACGGCATTTCCCGTGTTCAGGATCGTTATCCTGTCCGTTGCCGGATTGGGATAGACTTCGATCTTTTGTCCCGGAGTTTCTCCGATCCCCACAGGATAAATATCCACCGAGGCGATCTTGGAAAGGCCGTCGATTTCAAATTCGTCATTGTTGGGGAATGAGATGTCCCATTGCTGCACCTCGAAGGCGTAAGTTGTGGTGGTTGAAGGTCTGAACAATTCGAACGAAAAGGTCTCATTGTTATCAAAACCCTCGGCCGCAGTAGTGGTTGAATCGTTTCCGAAAGCCACAAGTACAACAGGTTGTGAGAGGTTTTCAACCTCGATCATCCCGGAGCAGACACCCTGCTGGGTAAACACTGCGATTTGGTCACCAGCCATGATGCCGTTGTTGTAAACTTCGGTCGGGATAACGATCAGGTGTGAAGTTCCGGTTGGTGTGTATTGGTAATCTGTTACCGACTTGAGCGGCCGGAGCGGTGTGTTGTGGTTGTTGCCTGTTGGTTGAGGGAATGTAATCGATCCGTCGGCAGTCATTTTTACCATGTAAGCTTTTCCGGAATTCAGTTGATATAATGTTGTAATATTTTCCGGCGGCCAATAGACGTTTGTTCCGGCAATCTCTTTTACCACCACCAGATCGTTGCTTACACCGGCGAACAGATCACTGCAGGGCACATCATCATTGCAGATGACGGGGATAAGGTTCCATCCCGTGCCGAGTTCTACCGTGCGGTTCACATTGTCGTAGCCCGAAAATACAAGCGATGCGGCTTCCGATAATTTAATTTTGTAACCGCTGTGCGGGTCCCAGCTTCCGATGGTGTTCATGCCTGCTGACGGCCAGTATGCTCCGGTCATGTCCTGGACGATGATTAGCTCGGAGGAAATGGAGCTGAAAATATTTTCAAGCTCTCCATTCACCGGAGTGAGGTACCCCGAAATGCTGCTCCATCCTGCCGGAAGTTCAATGGTTTGTTGCAATACCGGAGGCATTGCTCCTTCGATGGGCGGGAAAATGATAAAGTCAACCCAGCCGCAGTCGTCGCCGTTGGCCACACTTTGGTCTTTCTCATAAGCCCATTTAAAGGTATGTTCTCCCATGGTCACGTCGTAAGCAACTTCCGCCCAGCCTTCTTCGCCCGACCATTCGTCTTTCATCTGGCCGTCGATATAGAACTGCAGAAAATCATAAGTTGCTTCGGATGAGACTTTTCTGTAAAACGAAATCTCTCCGTCGGCAATCACATCCATGGTGATCTCAAGTACGGTTACGCTGTTGTCGCCGATGGCTCCCGAGCGGGCGGAATAATTGCCGTCGTAAGCATCGTCATCGGTGACAAACCAGTCGGCAGCACCCGACAATTCCCAATCGAAAGCCGAAAAGTCGCCCGTCTCGAAACTTTCGACGATCATACCGATCATTAAATTAATATCGAAGTCATAGGTAAAATCATTACCGTTTGAAATGCAATCAACCTGAAGCGCTCCCACGGCTGCATGCCCCTGCGGGGTGTTGTCATCGGCAGTTACGCTGAAACTTGCCGAGGCTTCTGCTCCGGGTGCAATGGTGCCGAAGTTGAGCGTGGAGGTGTTGACCGTAAGATAGGGGTCACCCGTAGTGTAGTCGCCCGTCACGTCGGTGCAATCAAACAAACCTTTGTTGGCCAGCGTTACGACAACATCTACCGTTTCGCCCGGGTCTATCCGTCCGTTGTTGTTGCCGGTGGGGTCTTGTATTTCAATGCTCTTGATGTTCATCCCGTAAGCGACTTTTGCAAGTCCTTTGATGCAAAAATTGCCGGTATGCTGAAATCCCGAGGGGTCGTCGTAATTGTAAAAATCATGCCACGTACCGTTTTCTTTGTAATAGCTTTCGTCTTCGGAAGCGGTGGATTCGACAATGGTACGGTAGCTGGCGCCCAGCAAAACCGGCACGTCGGATGTCCTGTCGTAAGGTATCCCGCCATCGGAAAGTTGCAGGTAGATGTAAAAATCATCCCCCTGGGTTAAAGAAACAGGGGAAGGAAGCTCAACGGTGTGCAATCCGTGAAAATCGTAATGTCCCGATACGGAGACTAATTCATTGGATAAGGTCCCGCCCGAAAAATCATCGTATATCTTTACGGTATAATCCACATTATCAGCAGCAACAAAAAAGTTAACCGCAGCCAGTTCGTCACCCGAAGTGGCGATGAATTTATTGAAGGCTTCGGAGCAGTCGGTTTTGGTGTCGCGCCAGCCGTGATAGTCGTGGTAATAAACGTTGGTGTATTCAAAAAGGTCCACGTCAATAAACGAAACGGCACCCATTTGCGGTTCCTGACATGCCCATTTGTCGTAATATGAGATCCAGAAATAGCCGTCGTAGCCCCATCCGGAGCCCCATGAGTTTTTCACGATCCATGCGCCGTCTCCGGGAGCGCCGGGGACAGCCTTGTTGTCGTCCCAGCCGACAATGGCCACCGAGTGGTTGGGAAGGTCGGTACTCGAAGCAGGTTGGTAATGGATGTAGTTGTTGATGTACGAACTCGAATAGCACATGCAGGTAGCCATTACACCGTACTCCATGATCTTGTTTTTGATCAGGTCAATATTTTCCAGATTCTCACCGGCGGTGTACCATTCCACATCGTGGGGGTAGTATTTGTGGTAAGTGTCCAGGTATCTCGGCGGAGCAGAGTTGTAAGTGTTTCCGTCGACCTCACGGGTGGCGCCTTCGCCGCGGGCGAGATAAGCCGTTGTGACGCGGTAATCACCACCCATGTGTACCTCCAGTCCGTTCCCTGTGGGCGGGTCGAGGTCATCGTTGTTGAACTGGTTGAAGCCGTTCCACCAGTCGAGGTGGTATTCGGCCAGGTTGGGTTCACCGGTTTCTCCGGCAGCAGCCCAGTTGCCGGTCATCATCAGGTTGCCCTCCATGGAGGCCCACGAGCCGTGTGTCCAGCAGGTGCCACCTTGTTGATTTCTTACGCCGGTCACGTAATTAACGCCGTTGACATCCCGGAGGTCGAAAGTCCCGGGAGGAGATGCTACAACTTTTGTAAATCCTTTGATACAGAAATTTCCGGTGTGTTGAAAACCTGACGGATCATCGTAATTGTAAAAATCATGCCACGTACCGTTTTCTTTGTAATAGCTTTCGTCTTCGGAAGCGGTGGATTCGACAATGGTACGGTAGCTGGCGCCCAGCAAAACCGGCACGTCGGATGTCCTGTCGTAAGGTATCCCGCCATCGGAAAGTTGCAGGTAGATGTAAAAATCATCTCCCTGGGTTAAAGAAACAGGGGAAGGAAGATCAACGGTGTGTAGCCCATGAAAATCATAATGTCCCGAAACAGAAGCCAACTCGTTGGACAATGTCCCGCCCGAAAAATTATCATAAATCTTAACGGTATAATCCACATCGTCAACGGCAACAAAAAAGTTAACCGCTGCGAGTGCATCATTCGAAGTGGCGATGAATTTATTGAAAGCTTCGGAGCAGTCGGTTTTGGTATCGCGCCAGCCGTGATAGTCGTGGTAATAAACGTTGGTGTATTCAAAAAGGTCCACGTCAATAAACGAAACGGCACCCATTTGCGGTTCCTGACATGCCCATTTGTCGTAATATGAGATCCAGAAATAGCCGTTGAAACCCCATCCGGAGCCCCATGAGTTTTTCACGATCCATGCACCGTCTCCGGGAGCGCCGGGGACAGCCTTGTTGTCATCCCAGCCGACGATGGCCACAGAGTGGTTGGGAAGGTCGGTGCTGGATGCCGGCTGATAATGGATGTAGTTGTTGATGTACGATGACGAATAGCACATGCAGGTTGCCATTACACCATACTCCATGATCTTGTTTTTGATCAGGTTGATGTTTTCCAGATTCTCACCGGCAGTGTACCATTCCACATCGTGGGGATAATATTTATGGTAAGTGTCCAGGTATCTCGGCGGGGCAGTATTGTATGTATTGCCGTCAATTTCGCGGGTAGCGCCTTCGCCACGGGAAAGATATGCAGTGGTTACCCGGTAATCGCCGCCCATGTGTACCTCCAGCCCGTTCCCCGTGGGCGGGTCGAGGTCATCGTTATTGAACTGGTTGAAACCGTTCCACCAGTCGAGGTGGTATTCGGCCAGATTGGGTTCACCGGTTTCACCGGCAGCAGCCCAGTTTCCGGTCATCATCAGGTTGCCCTCCATGGAAGCCCACGAGCCGTGTGTCCAGCATGTGCCGCCCTGTTGGCTCCTGACTCCCGTTACGTAGTTTACACCGTTCACATCCCTCAAATCGAAAGTGCTAGGTGGTGTTTGTGCAATGCTCCATGAAATGAGCATCACGGACAGAATAGTTAAGTAAAAGTTTTTCATTTTTTTAGGAATGTTTTATGAATATGAATTATTGATGACACAAAACTAACAAACTATTCCCAGATTTAGCTGTTATTTGATAAATATCTGCTTCTGAAAATATTATTCGCATGACGGAAAAGTGATCGTAACATCGTTGACTGTCCTCACCCAGTACGCTTTTCCCGGTATCAGCCATTCCAGCGTGTTGATGTTCATCGAAGGCCAGTAAATCCCGCTTCCGGCAATTTCCTTAACGATGATGACGGCTCCGCCTGTGCCTCCAAGCAGGCCGGCAACGGAAACATTGCAGTCGCTTAATACCGGCATCAGGTTCCAGCCTTTTTGCAGGTTGATCTCATGTGAATTGTCTTCCCATCCGTTTATCGTCAGTGTGATGCCACCGGTTGTTTTGATCTGGTAACCGGTGTGGTTGTCCCACTGTCCGATGGTATTGATCCCCGATTGGGGATAATAAACGCCGTCCATGCTTTGCAAAATGATCAACTCACCCGCAATTTGCTGCAACAGAACCTCAAGATTCGTGTTTTCGGGAATAAGATAGCTCGACAATCCGCTCCATCCTGCCGGAATGTTAATGACCTGACTGGTCAGCGGAGGGGTAACCGTTATGAAATCTTTTTTCTGTTCGGTGGCATTGGCAGTGCCGGACGTAACGGTTAGGGAGACATCATAATTTCCCGGCGTATCGTAAACCACCAAAGGATTTTCTTCCGTAGAAGTTGCGGGGTTACCCCCTTCGAAATTCCAGAGGAAAGAATCGGGATTTCCCGTTGAGGTGTTGGTAAACTGCACGCTTTCGCCAACGGCGATGGTGGTGTTGTTTGCCGTAAAATCAGCCGTCAGTGTTTGAAGGATTCCGAAAAACTCCAGATAGGCCTCCATGAGTTCTTTTTTCGTGGCATCGCTGTTGGCAAGGCCGCCGAATTCGAATGACGTACCGATGGTTTTATAACTTCCGGCATCATAAGCCACTGCACAGTTGTAAGCCGGTGACTGATTGGAAAAGATCACAAAAGCGGGCGAAACGGCATCAATATGATCCATCCAGTTGTTATCCCCCGTGTAATTATAGCTCATGTTTTCGGTGAAGGTTCCCGCTTTGCCGAGGATTGTCCCCATGTCACCGGAACCGTCGGCAACGCCGTCAATATTAAAGAGGTCATGTACAGGTGTTGGTAGGTCGTAAGCCCAGGTATCTCCGCCTTCCATGTACAAGCTTCCGCCATCATTAAGAAAATCGGCCAATTGCTGTCCTTCGCCGTCCGTCAGTACATGATTATCCGAATAAATGCCGAGGCACAGAAAAACGGAAGTGTAGAAGCTCAGGTCATCCGGGATTTCGGTTGCCTCATCGTAGGGAAGACCAATTTCATCCAGAGCCTCAGCCATTTGATTGGCCGAATTGTGGTTTTCGTCCATGTCAATGATCAATATCGGGATTTGTCCGACGACAATGATGAAAGAGCCCTGTGCCGAAAGTTCCTTATCGGCTGTGATATTCAAGCTGAAAGTTGCGGAATGACCCGTGGGTGTGGCAGCATCGGCGGTAACCTCGTAATTCATCACCGCATTGTCGCCGGCGGCAATATTCCCGTAATTCATTTGTGCTTGTGTGATGGTAATGTATGGATCGCTGCACGAAAGTACTCCCGAAACATTTGTTGCACCGGCTCCTCCGGCGTTCAAGATCGAAACGGCCACATCCACGGTTTCGCCAGGGTCGAGTTTTCCGTTATTGTTCCCCTTGTTGTCAACAATCGTGTATTCACCGTATTCGAGTTCGCCCGCAACGGCATTAAGGGTAAAGGAGCTTTCCCAGGTATTTTCAGCCGTAGCCGTAACGGAGAAAACAACGCTGTGCCCATCGGGAATGCCATTGGCCACTTCCACTTCAAAAGCATTTTCTACGGTTTTGGTTTCGTTGGCGGCAATGTTTCCGAAGTTTTCCGTTCCGTCGGTGACGGTAACATAATCGTCATCCGTTGATATGGTCACCACAACATTGGTTGCCTGGGCAACGCCGGCGTTTTTCATCGAAAGGTCCAATGTTGAGGTCTCGCCGTATTCGAGCAAACCGCTTTGGCTGTTCACTTCAACCTGATCGAAGATCACATAGGGCCCCGTGGGCGGGATACATTGAATGGTCTCGTAAACCGTTTCCAGATTGAAACCTGTGACAACAAGCAAAACATCACCGGGAAGGAAATCGTTCGCTATCGAAAAATTCCCCGATCCGTCGGTGTAGGTGCTGGCATAAACACCATCCTGCGAAAGGGCTACCAGAGCGCCTGCAACGGGAGCCCCGCCGGCAGTGACCGTCCCCTGGTAATCCGATCCGACCGGAACAGTTGTGTTTGAAACGGTTATTTCTTCCGGGGTTTCGGTTCTTATCTGCAATGCGGCATCACCGAAGATCGTCCAGGTTGCCATTGTATTCAAATCGGAAGTCGTATTCGATTCGGTGTACATCAGAATATCACCATTCACAACGATGGAGCCGGCAATGGAGCGACCTTCATCGGTGCTGATCCCGTTGCCCGGATTTGAGGTGTAATTGTAGCCGCCGGTTAAAATGTCGTTGTAATAATCCTGTCCGCGCATGGGAGGGTCCCACGGCTGGCTGATGGTTGACATGAGTGTCATCACCGCACCGCCGTTTTGTTTTTTCAGCCATGCTTCGGCAAAACACTCTCCCATATGAAAGGCGCCGTTGAGGCAGGCTACCGAAAAGATGAAAGGCAGCATATCGCCGTTGGCCAACTGGGCTATATTTGTATTGCTGAAGCCCGTAGAGCCCCATGATGTCATGGAGCCGTGGCCGCAATAATTGATGATGCCCGCACCGTTCTCAATGTACGTTTTCACCTGTGCTGCTGTTCCTGAAGGATCGTATGCCGTGCTGTAATTGTCGTAAGTAAACGGGGCGAGTTTGTTATTCCAGATCACGTTCAGGTGTTGGTAATCGTATTCGTTGTCGTCGCCGGGGCCCTGATTGCTGGCCACACCGATGGCTTTGGAGTACCAGTTGCCCGAAGGATTTTTTTCGTAGTTGATCGTCTTATTGACCTGAACGGTAACATCGCCGGGTGAACCGGCCGGGAAACGTCCTACGGCAATATCGGGAAAATTATCCGAGCCCGCCACACATCCGAGCATCGGATCCATGGGGGCATTGGAGCCGCCACCCAGATTGCATTTGATGTCGTTCCAGTCGCCCACCAGTTGTACGTAAAGAATGTCGTTGTTCTCGTTGTATTTTTGCTGGACAAGGTTTTTTACATTGGTCCCCGTGGCCACGATCTCCAGAAACACATCGTATCCTTTTTCTCTTTTCCAGTCGATATAAGGCTGGATAGCATCTTCGTCGCGGGCCGTGGCAATGACGAGAATATCGCCGGTTTCGCCAACCGAA
>JAOZMX010000060.1:0-8041 GCA_029934065.1 Bacteroidales bacterium | reverse complement strand
CAGCAGGTGAATAATTGATGAACACCGACTTATAAATGGGCTCCATGTCGCGGTAAATCTTCCGCGGAGTACGCTGCAGCGGATTGACGGGCGTACTGTGGTCGTCGGTAAGTTTTATGGTAACGGATTTATAAATGCGAAGGGTTTGGGTTGCGGCATTGTACCGGAAAGGATATACATAAACGGTGGTACCTCTGACATCTTTAATGATGAACGGATCGATGGCATCGGTAAGTTGTTTCGGGTAAAACTCATCAACAACCGATTCGGGGGCGATCACATAAGGGATCAGCGAAGGATCCTGATCACGATAGATAACTCCTCTTGAGGGTGCCAACGGAAAGTCAAGCTGATGGTCTTCGTAGGTTGCTCCGGTGACCTCCAAAACAATATTGTTGTCGGCTCCCAACTGCACATTGACATTGATGAACGGCAATTCGGCAAAACCTTTGTCTTTGGTTACGACACGTCCGTCGAAAAGGATTTTTGTAAATTCATTTCCTCCGAGGGTAACAGTCCTTAAATCAAAATCATCAAGTGTAAACCGAACTTCAGAAGTAGTGGCAGTAAGTTTGTTAAAAGTTACCTCATAACCTTCTTTTGCATGAAGGATTGATATGATTGCTATGAAGATTAAGCTTAAAATAAGTTTTTTCATTTGCCAATTAATTTATGGTTGGATTAAGATTTTGTATTCAAATCAATAAAATGCAAGCCGAAAAATAAAAATATTTGATCCTTATCTTTTTGAATTCTGTTTTTACGGGCATTCGGGATAAGTTATCCTCACCCCCTGTGTTGTCCTTACGAAATAAGCTTTCCCGGGTACTAATGATTCCAGAGTCAGAATATTTTTTGACGGCCAGTAAATCCCGTTTCCGGCCACCTCCTTTACCATCACAACGTCTCCGCTTACATTCTGCAAAAGTTCGGAAACGGAAACTTCGCAATCGCTCAATACGGGAATCAGATTCCACCCGGTTTTCAGATTTATCTCATGCGTTGTCTCTTCCCATCCCGTAATGGTTAAAGTGACTTCGCCGGTTGTTTTAATTTCATATCCTTTGTGATTATCCCATTGCCCCAGCGTATTGATGCCCGTTTCGGGGTAATAAACTCCGCTGGGGTTTTGTAGAATCACGATGTTGTCGATGACCTCCTGAAACAATGTTTCGATATCCGTATTTTCGGGAATAAGATTGCTGGAAAGGCCGCTCCATCCGGCCGGAAGGTCAATAATTTGTGTTTGTGTCTGGATAATATTTACCGTTCCGATAAAAGGTTTTCCGTTTTGTTTGGTCACCACCAGATCGGCAATGCCCGGTTCATTAAAAGGAGCGATGGAGACAACGGCATTGCCGTTCACATCCGCAAGGGCGGCGCCATGCAGCGTTCCGTCTTTGGATATCGCCACGTATGCGTAAGGATCGGTGTTTAGCGTAAAGGATTCTTCTCCGACGATGATCTCTTTTTCATAAGAAACGCCGATGTCGGGAGGTTGCGAATAATAGATCATCAACGACGGATCACCCATCAAATGATAGATCTCCCAGTAATAGGTTTCCCTGTATGACCCTGCCTGTGTAACTGCCAGATTCCCTGCACTCGGCATTTGCCCTTGTGTGACAAACCAATCCTGTGTAGTGATGCCTGTTCCGTCGTGGAATGTACGGTCGTAGGCTCCGAGGTTCTGGGAGTGATAAACGGGATTGGCCGATACGGTTTCATAACCGACGCCCCACCAGAAATCCTCATCCCAATAGGTGCTGTTGGTACCGCCGATGTATCCCACGGCTCCTTTATCGGCTGCCTGTACAATGGCTTCGCCGAATGAGTTGTATTGAAACGATGCCGAATGACAGCAATTTCCCACCATCAGCGGGTATTTATGTTTATTGCTCAAAGCAGGAATATGGTTGATGGTGAAACTCGGATTGCTCCAGCCGCTGGTGCTGCAATGTGCAGTGTAGTTGGCATAGGCTGCTCCGTTGCTGACATTTTGCCGGATGTTGGCCGAATAGTTTCCGCCGGCGGGCTCGGGCTGAAGATAAGTGTGTGAGGTCAATCCGTGAGCCGCATTGAAATAATAGGTCGTTCCGTAATTGATCTGACCATTGCCCCATGTGAGCTGATGGGTCCCGTCGGCACCTGCGACCATGACCACTTCGTCCAGAAACGAAGGGTCAGGGAAAGTGTATTGTTCATATTCCAGCGTCTTTTCTATTTGTGGTTGCAACTGGGCGAGATTTACAGCCGAAAACCGTCCGTAATATGCCTCCGGGTAAATATCTCCGGTGTATTCGCAATAATACAAATCGGTAACATGACCACCTGTGGTGCCGCTGAATGCAGGTATTTGTGCCACATCGCCCACAAACAATACGAAACTTTGCGGATTGTAACCCTGGGGAGGATTATTGTAAAAATTTTGCAGATAATTCTTGATACTTGTGGTAGTGGTCCCTACGGCCGGGTCATCGGTATAGGCTTCCACAACCTTAAAACCTTTTTTGGCTTTCCACTGGATGAAGGGCTGCAATGCTGCTTCAAACATGGGGTCGGCCACGATGATATAGGTAACCGGTTCAGCATCGATCAATGCTCTTGCTTTGACGGGAGTGTGGTTGATCAATTGCTTGAAATTGGCTTCAAACCAGGGGGAAAAACCTTTTATTTTTTCGGCATGCGTTAGTTGCAGATCGGCACCGGTAAACGCTATTTCACATGTGATATTCGTGATCACTTTTAGTTCACCCGTTACAGGGTTGTAACGCACCGGTGCGATTTCCAAACGTGCCATCCGTATGCCGCGAAGTATTCCAAGGTCAACGATTTGAACCGCCTCCTGCCCGAAAAAGGCATTGTTCCGGTAGATGCTCTCGTTGTATTGAAACGGCAAATCCTGCGGGTCTTTAATGCTCTTGGATACCGACGGCTGAAACGGGAAAAGCCGGTTGGTGATGCCATGCTCCGAAAGCCGGATTGTTTCGGTTGAAACGTTGGTGATGCGGATATCGTAATCACATCCGTAAGGAACCTCGATCAGCTTTTTCATCACGGGGAGTTTCGGGCTTCCGGGTTCCGTCGTGGTACCGTATTCGGGGATCATCAGCTCGGTGAAATTTCCATGACGGGTATTGACTGTTAACGATCGGATAGCGGCGAGCGTATTCTCAACGGATAAATGGTCTTCCGTATGATTGATAACCCTGAAAGCAGTAGTTCCGTTGGTAATGTTAATGGTTTGTGAATGAGCAAAAAGAGTGGCCGTGACAAACAGGAATATCAAACGATGTTTCAATAAAATACTTTTCAGACTGGATTTATTCATGGTTATAACATTTTTGATTTCAAAGAAAATGGTCTCCGGGAGCGGTTTAAAAACAGACTGCCGGAAAATAAATTTCCCGACAGCCTGTAAACCTTTGATAAACTATGATTAACGCGAAATAACGATCTTCTCGGTCGTATTCAGCGTATTTCCTTCAAGGCGCAGATAATAAACGCCTTCGGCAAGATCATTCAGATTGAGCACCTGGGTGTAAAAACCTTTTACTTCCATGTTGCTGATCTGATAAACGGTTTTACCAATGGTGTTCAGTATTTTCAGTGTTACCTTATCATTGGCATTCAGTTCCAGTGTGAAATTACCGGTACTTGGATTCGGATAGATGGAAAGTGTAGATCCCTGCGGGTTGTTGCCGATGCCCGTGCAGTTCATAACGGTAATATCGAAGCCGTCAGACCATTCGCCTTCACCGCAATCGTTCACGCCGGCAACTTTCAAAACGGCAGCGCCTTCATAACTGTCACTCCAGGTAATGTTACATTCACTGCCATTGTTAACCACGGTTCCGGCTTCGGAAGGTTCGAGCGACCAGTTGTAGGTATCGGCAAAACCGATGGGCGTCACGGTGTAGGTGTCTGTATTTTCCTGACATACTTCATCTTCTCCGGAGATGTTCCCGGCGTCTTCGGGAAGCGGTGCAATGTTGACCGCAAGCGGATCAGATTCCATGCTCATTCCGCAATCATTCGAGCCCGAAACAGTGATCTCAACATCACCGTGGAAATCATTAGCCCAGTTGACAGTAACGGAAAGTCCGCTGCCGCTGATCGAACCTGCTTCTTCGGGGTCGAGTTGCCAGATGTATTCGGTGGCGTACATTCCTCCTGCTGTTGTATAGGTCGTGTTGGGTGCATTTTGACAAAGCTCGGTTTCACCCGTGGGTGCTGCCGGGATTTCGGGAACATCCATCACGTTGATGTAATTCTCTTTGGTCATGGTGTTGGAACCGGACGGGCCGGTCACTGTCAGCGTTACATCAAATTCACCGGTGTTGTTGTAAGTGACGGACGGATTTTGTTCTGTGGAAGTTGCCGGTGTTCCGCCTTCAAATTCCCAGAGCCATTCGGTGGCACCGCCGGTAGAGTAATCGGTGAATTGTACGGCGTCGGTAACACAAATATCCGTGTTGTCGGCAACAAAATTGGCTGCAATGCCGGTTTGGATGATGCCGAAAAATTCCAGGTATGCTTCCATCAACTCTTCTTTGGTGGCATCGCTGTCGTCCAGCCCGCCAAATTCAAAGGAAGCGGCAATGGTTTCATAGGAACCTTCGTCATTGGATACGCCGCATCCGTACGAGGGGTTGGAGTTCATAAATATCTGCTCCGCTGTTGCGGCGGAGGCTTCAATGTGGTCAATCCAATTGTTTTCGCCGCTGTAATTGAACGACATTCCTTCGGTAATCGTTCCTGCTTGTCCGTTGATGGTAGCAAGGTCGCCCGACCCGTCGGCAGAAGCCGTAAGTCCGAAATAGGCATGAACGGCAGTTTGCGAATCGTAGTACCAGGTGTCGCCGCCTTCCATGTACAAGGCTCCGCCGTCATCCAGAAATGCTGCCAGTGCGTCACCTTCGGCAGAAGTTAATACATGGTTGCTGCTGTATATCCCAAGACATACAAAAGCGGACGAATAAAGGTTCAGGTCGGCCGGTAAGCTCGTGGAATATTCAACGGCTACACCAAGGGCTTCAATGGCTGCTTGCATGGCGGGGCCTGAGGAAGTGTTGGGGTCTAAATCAATGATGATTACGGGAATCTGCCCGATGACAACGCTGAATGATCCGTTTCCAGTAATGTTGTGCTCGGCATTAACATCCAGTTCCAGTTCGGCCATGTGACCGGCAGGGGTGTCGTCGGCGGCATGGGCGTCAAATGTAGCCATGGCCATGCCTGCGCCGTTGATGTCACCGTAAACCTGCGGCTCGGTGGTTGTTACTTCGAGGTAAGCATCGTTGGTGGTTAATGCACCCATCACGTTATATGCTTCCGACGAGCCTGTATTGTTGACGTAAACAGAGATCTGTACATCTTCACCCGGGTCAATTTTTCCGTTGTTGTTTCCCGAGGGATCGGAAATGATAAACTCTCCCAGTTCCAGTACCGGAGCATGTGCCGTAATCACAAGATTACTGGTCCATATATCGGTTCCGTTGGTAGCGGCCACTTCAAACAATGCGGCATGCCCGTCGGGAATATCATCTGCAACATCAAAGGCAAAAGCGTCTTCAACCGTAACGATCTCGTCGGGGCCGATGTTTCCATAATTTTCTTCACCGTCGGTAATGGTGATGTATTCATCTTCGGTAGTCAGCGATACGACAACGTTTGCAGCAACTTCTATACCTACATTTTTAACACTCAAAGTTAGCAAAATGGATTCTGCATAATCCATCAGACCGTCTCCGTTGCCGCCGGCAACGTCATTGATCTCGTAGGAATCCTTAACTACATAAGGGCCTTCCTGCGGGATGACGGGGATAACACTTTGATAGGGAAGGTGATTGTGGCGTGTTACCGTAACCGTGGCATCTCCCGGATTCTGAACCGGCCCGCCGAAGTCAACGTTGGCCAATCCTGCATCATCGGTATAAGCAACGCCATAGATCGTACCGTCCTCGTTGGAGACACAAACCATGGCATTCTCAACCGGCCCGTTGGCATCTATTACATTAACCTCAAATTCCGACAAGCCGAGGAAAATCTGGGTATCGTGAGTTACCGTTAAATTTTCCGGTTGTTTGGTCCACGGCTCGATGGAAGCATCTCCCAACCACAGATAAGTTCTTACATTGGAGCGCCCTATGGTGCCGTGAACGTTCAGTACCGTCACATTGGCAAAGTTGGTGACATAGCCGATGTTGGTGATGTCTTCGTCGAAAACAGCTTTGTACATCTCTTTGTCATAATCGTGGTTTGGAATGGTGTACGACGGAATGATGGCGCCGTTAACTGCCACCGAAGCCGTCGGGTGTTTCATAAATGATTCGCAAAGACAGTTGCCGTTGTAGGAAACGATGTTCATATTGTCGCAGCAAACATCAAAAAATACGAAGAGCTTGTCCTCGTTGTCCAGTTGTGCTACGTGTGCAGCAGTGAAGCTGCCTGTGGCGCCCCACTCCCAGAGTTCGGTATCGCTGCCGTGGCCGCGGTAATTGAAAATCCCACAGGCTGTATTATTCACAAAATCAATGATGTCTTGATTGGTGGCGCCTGCTCCGCCGTAACAGGTTTCGAAGATCGGGGTCTGAACGCTGTAAGGATAGGTTCTGATCTCTTCGCAACATTGCGTGTATTTATCGGGATAGTTTTCCTTGTGCGCGATCAATATGGAATTTTCGGCCCAGTTGTCTGATGCGTCGGGCGAAAGGTAATGGGTCATTGTTTTTTGGATCTGAAGGTTCAATTCATCCAAAGCGTTGTTGTTGTAAGTGATACGGCCAATGGCCAGGTCGGCATAGTGGTCGTCGGGGCCATCGAGGCAGGTGTACCAACTGTCGGAATAGGAGGGGTCTTCCCCGCTGGGTGCCCAGTAATACATGGGGACGATGTTGGGGCCGCCGCCCGAGCCGCCGTTGGGATAAGCATCACCAACCATCAAAACATATTCGAGGCCGTCGCTTTCAAACAACTGGCTGATGTAGTCTTTGAATTCCTCCGGAGTATTGAATCCGGCTTCAAGGGTTTTGATTTCCACTTTGTGTCCCATGGCGTTTTTGTAATCCACAAGGGGCTGGATGATATCAACAGCCTCTGTGTTGGTGATCACAAGGTACTTTATCCCGGGTGTGTCACGCAATGTTTCGGTGTATCCCAGATCGCCGAAATTTGCAATGGCGGTTTGATACATGTTGTAGAATGTCGGTATCAACGCCTTATGAGTGTCAATGGCTTTCAGATTGTCGCTGCCTTCAAATTCAATTTCAATGGTCATGTGTGTGATCACTTCCAGTTCGCCGGTGGCGGGATTGTAAGTAAAAGGTGTCACATGAATGCCTGCCACTTTCACATCGCGCCAGATATTGGGTTTGTCAACCTTTACGTTTTCCGAAGGATAATTGCCGTCTTTTGAATAAAACGCTTCGTCAATAACGAAGGGACGTGCAAAACCGCCGGGATTATCGGTTGTCGGCGGCTGGAAAGGATAAATGTTATAATCCGATAACTTCTGTGTTTCAACTCCCGTAATGGTATAAGTAACCCCTTTGTTGTCGGGGATGCCAATCAGCTGATGCAACATGGGTAACTCGGGACGTCCAACCTCTTGGGTTGTATGTTCTTCGATGAGCGTAATTTTCTGAAAGGTTTGTTCGCCTTCAACTTTTTGCTCACTGAACATTCCGGGTACGTTAACTTCGATGGTCAACCCCGCCCCGTCGGATTGAAGGATGTTAATGGTGGCTTGTACGGGTTGTTCATCCGTAAATGAAACCCAGCTCTTTTGTGCGTATGAAGTGGCAATGGCCAGAACAAATGCAATTAATAATGTAAAATTTTTCATAATAAGTTAATTTAATGATTTGGTTTTATAATTTGTATTTCACTAAAAAACATTTCTTTATAAACGAAAAATAATCCGCCGGTATTTTTAGCCGGCAGATTATCGCTGATCATTTTATTTTGTATGGACGATCTTTCGGATCATCACATCATCACCCGTAACGATCTTACAGAAATAAATTCCTTCTTCCAGTCA
>JAOZMX010000228.1 GCA_029934065.1 Bacteroidales bacterium | reverse complement strand
GGCAACATCTTTCCATGTAAAGGTATAATATTTTGTGTTTGTCTCATTAAATATTCCATTGGCGCCGCTTGCGTATGCAATATATTTTGAATTTAGTGTAATTACATCACCTCTGCCCCATTTATTATTATAATCAGAATTAGAATCTGTAAATAAAAATTCCGAATTGTTATCATCTCCATCGGATTGAATGGTAACGATCCAGTTGGGAGTTCCCAGTGTGCGGTAGGTCATTGTTGTTGCACCCCAGGAATTCATCTCTCCCCGGTAATACATGTTTGCTTGATTCTGTCCAATCAAGTGATTTGCAGACATAAAAAAACAAAACAATACAAAAAAGGTAATTATCTTTTTCATCACTTAATTTATTTTAAAATGGGTTATTTTAAAAAATCACCCGCCGAAAGTAGAAAAATTTCACTACACCACAAAACTTTCGCTGCAATTTTTAGCTCCTGAGCAATTATCCGAATTCGATTATCTTTGCAAAAACAATCCGCAAGGTAAAACCTTACATCACTGTCTTTTTATTAAAGACAACTTGAAAATCAGTAAAAAACAAGAACAGATAGCTTATAAAGAGGACGCATTATGAATAAAAAACCACCAATCGGAACACTGTTATTTTTTTTGATCATTTTTTTGGCCTCCTTTACGGTAAGGGGGCAAATGCTTACGGGCGACGTACATTTCTGGCAAAAGGCCGACATGCTCGGTTTTGATGCCGTCGGCGATTGCTCATTTGAAACGGGAGACATCTCTTCGGTATATGCCCGGACGGAAAACGGCAAACTGCTGATCAGGGTAACCTTCGACGACATGGTCGTCCGCAAAGACAACCGGGTTGCCGCCGACAACTTTGAAGGCGCCGGCCTGCAACTGGAGGTTGTTGTTTCGAAGCAAAACGACGGGACACCGGTGATTGCCAAACAATTCGATCTCGGAACGATCAGGGAGGAAGAAAAAGATTTCACCATGCTGCGCACTCCCGGAAACAATCTTTGGGAAGTTGAAATTGCACTGGACGGAAGCCATCAGCGGGAGGAGCTTGATTTTTCCTTCACGGTGCTGCAAGGAAACAGGGTCATCGACCGGTTTGTTTCCGACGGCGGCCCTTCGGATGCCGAAGGCAACTGCGCATTTGTACACCACGGCAATCAGGGTCTGACCTACACCGAGGTTTTTTACGGCAGCCCGTGGGGTCAAAGCGGGCTGGACGGCAGCGGCTACGACGAGGTGCTGCAGGTGCACGAAGCAAGCGGTGTGCCCGGCAATTTTCACATGTCGGGGACACTGATGCCGGCTGCCGAATGGCACAATCCGGAATTTAACGACTGGCTGAAAAACCTGGCCTCCAGCGGAAAGATATCCATGATGACCTCCGCACTGGGGCAACACATCATGCCCTTTGTACAAAACAACATGAACGACTGGTCGGTGGCCATCGAGAACGACATGGTGAATTTCAGGTACAACTATCAGCCGCGTGTGGCCTGGGTGCCCGAACGGGTGTGGCTGGCTCCGGGCGCCTATCCCGAAGCCGGCGTGATCGACTGGCTCGGCGACAACTGGGCCAATCACGGCGTGTGGGGTGTGGTGCTCGACGACGGGCCGCACCTGAACGGTTACGACAACCGTAAAATACACTGGATGAACAACGGCAGCGGCATCAGCCTGCGCGTGATACCCATCAACAATTCGTTTGTGGGCAATGTGATGTACAATGTGGAGGCCGCCAAAAATCAGATCGCCTCCATGGGGCATTACAACATTTGCGTTTACGGAACCGACTGGGAAGTGGCTGCCGAAATGAATGAACACGACGGCACGTTTTTTCTCGACAATTATGAAAATATCATCTGGTGGTGCCACGACAACTATCCCGGAGTGAATGTCTGGAAATTGGATGATGCCATCCTGAATGCCGACTTTAACGGCACGGGGGCGGAGATCACCACGGGAACATACGGTTTGCTGGGCGGACACGACGGCTACGGCGGAAGCAACAACAGTTGGTACACCCAATGGGCATCCACATCGTCGGAATCGGATTTTCACAATCCCAAATGGAATTACGGCTACATCTGGAACGATGCCTACAACAATCTGATGACGGCGCCGGACAACAACCTGTCGCAACTGGGCTGGTACACCATGATGATCAACCTGCACGAGACGGGCTGGCACGACGGCGGCACGGTGGCCGGCTGGGAGCACCGCTATTCGGCACACATCAAAAACGCCAATGTTTATGCCGAAGCGGCACGGTGGGCTGCCGGGCAATACGCCACACCCATGGCCGCATATTTAAGCGACATTGATCACGACGGCGTGGACGAAGCGGTGATGTACAACCAAAAAGTATTCGTTGTTTTCGAGAGCATCGGCGGCAAAGCCAACTGGCTGTTTTACAAAGACGGTCAGGGAAACGCCTGGTCGGTGGTGGGTTCCGATATGGCCTACTGGTCGGAAACAACAGGCGACTACAACGAAAGTTCCAACAATCATCTTGCAGCATTGTCGGATGTGTATCCCAACCAGCAAAATGCCCTTTACAGCATGGATATTTTACAAAGTTCCGGCGACACCGTTAAAGTGAAATTCTCGGTCTGGGGCATCGACAAACAAGTGGAGCTGGTCCCGGGAGTGAATTTCCTCGATGTGATCTATCACTTCTTCGACGGCGACGGTTACATCAAATCGGGATGGACGCCCGGATTGCTCGACCTGCTTTGGTCGGGCAAAAGTAACCTGCAGCGGATGTGGGGCAATTACGGTTCCTATTGCGGATGGCGCAATGCCTCCTCGGGCGCTACCGTGGCCATGATCCTGGGCAACGGAGGAGCACAACACAACGGCGAGATAGAAGGTACGCTGGTGAAAGGCGACGAGATCAAAGGTCACGGCCGCTTCAAAACAAGGCTCTTTGCCGGACATACTTCATCACCCACGGGAACCACCACCATCGAACTCAACACCCTTGCTTCGTTGAACATGGACATCTTCCCGCCGGAGCTCAATCCCACGGCATTCCGCATTGACGACCATACGGTGGAACTGCTCTTCAGTGAAGCCGTGGAAATCACTTCGGCACAAAATACCGGTAATTACACTTTCCAAAACTTTTCGAACACCTATACCGTCACCTCCGCACAACGGCAGTCCGACTGGCGCAAAGTGCGCCTCACGATCCAGGAATACTGGGTGCCGGGCGACGCCGGAGAGATCGTTGTGCAAAACATCAAAGACCTGAACGGAAATACCGTGGCCGGTGACAATACCGCCGCTTTTTCGATCCCGTCGGGGACCACTCCACATACCATCTACATCGACGGGATCAATGATTTTGATGCCAGCACGGAGTTGATGGATACCGATCAATATTCGCTTTATATCACCTGGGATTACGATAAATTATACATCGGGTTCTACGATCTCGATCTGGGCAACGACGGCGATCTGTTCATCAACATTGACACCGACCAGACAGCCGGCAGCGGCGCTTCAACGGGCTCATGGGGCCGGGAAGACTTTGCTCCGGATCACGAAATTGAATATCAGGTGGCCGTTGAGAACGGCAACAACCTCGTTCAGTTGAATTACTATGAAAACGGGCAGTGGTATTATCCTTCAAGCAACGATCTGGAATCCTATGTCGGCTGGTCGCAAAACGGACTGACGGAAATTGCCATTCCGTGGGCTTCGCTGGGAAATCCGTCGGGCATCGCACTTTCGGTGGATGTCACCGCAGAGGATGCCGAGGTGGTTACCGCAGCCTTCCCGCCGGCAAATCCCACCGGCAACCATCCGACTTTAACATCCGTTTATGCTTTTTATCCGCCTTATGTCGAAACGGCCATGCCCGTGGCAGGCATGGAACCCAACCGGGCTTTTGTACTGCCGAACCTGCCGCCCGAAATCGACAGTTATTTGCCGGTGCAGCTATCCCTGACCGTTGAAGCGGGAAACAGTATTGATTTTTCGGTTGATGCTTCCGACCCCGATGGCGACGAACTGTTTTATTCCTGGTTGCTGGATGATGTGGAAACAAGCCTGACGGACAGTTACACTTTTCTCGCCGAAGAAAATATGATCGGAACACATGAAGTTAAAATCGTGGTTTCCGATGCCGTTCCCGGCAATGATCAACCGGAGGTAAGCTGGCAGGTGGAAGTACTTCCGGCATCGAACCTGACCGCCGGTTTTACATCCGACGCCACTGTAGTTTGTGTTGACGGAAATGTGCAGTTTACCGACCTTTCCGTTGGTGAAATCACAAACTGGTACTGGGTGTTCGAGGGGGGTGATCCTGCCGTTTCCACGTTGCAGAACCCACTGGTTTCCTATGCGGTACCGGGTACCTACGATGTAAGCCTGACCGTTTCGAACAACCGCGAAAGCAATACCCTGACGGAAGATGATTACATCACGGTGAACGGGGAAGTTTCCGTTGAGGCAGGGGATGATCAGGCAATTGCCGCCGGTGATACGGCCTGGCTGAACGGTACGGCAGAAAATTATTCCGCCGTGCTGTGGACCACCGCGGGCGACGGAAGTTTTGTCAATGCTTCCGCCACGGCCACAGAGTATATTCCAGGTGCGCAGGATATCACCAACGGTTTTGCCGTGCTGACGCTGACGGCTTATCCGCTGTCGCCATGTCCTTTGCTTGCCTGCGATACCGTCACCATAACAATTCTGCCTTATCTGCAATCCGTTCAGCTTTTTAACGGCTGGAGCGGAATTTCATCATACATCATCCCTGCCGACCCGCAGGTGGAAAACATCTTCGCAGCGATTACCGCCACCGGCAATCTGGTGATCCTTCAGGATTACAACCTGATGTACTGGCCCGCCCAACAGATCAACACCATCGACCTCAACGGCGGATGGAACAGCTACAGCGGTTATCAGATCAAGGTCACCGGCGACCATGAGGTAACATTTTCGGGCCCGGAAAAAACAAGTAAAACATTGGCCTACAATACGGCGGGCTGGTATCTTATCCCGGTATTGAATGAATGCGGTGTGGCACCGGAAGTACTTTTTCAGGAGATCATTGATGATGTGG
>JAOZMX010000227.1:1560-5085 GCA_029934065.1 Bacteroidales bacterium | reverse complement strand
ACTCGAACCCCAAACCTTCTGATCCGTAGTCAGATGCTCTATCCAATTGAGCTACGGAGCCATTTTCGAAAAAGAACTATTTTTCATAAAACGGCTGCAAAATTAAAATATTTTTTTCAAAACAGGGTAATTTATTTCAAGGGTTTTCAAATTAAATTTTGATGAAAGTGAAAATAATTACTTTTGGTAAAAAATACGAACCGGATGATCAGATACCTTCCACATGATGAAATAGATACGGAAAAATGGGACGATTGCATCAAAAAATCGTTCAACGGCAGGATATATGCCTATTCCTGGTATCTTGACATGGTGAGTGAAGGCTGGGATGCCCTTGTTGAAAATGATTACGAGCGGGTTTTCCCGTTGACTCACGGAAAAAAATTCGGTATTTGTTATCTTTTTCAGCCGAGGTTCACACAACAGCTTGGCGTTTTCTCGCAATCACTTCTGTCGGAAGAAACGGTACAACGATTCATTTCGGCCATTCCGCAAAAGTTTAAATACATCGAGATCAATCTCAATACTTTCAACCGGTTCACCACCGCAAAGGGTAAGATACAACAGTGGCGCAATCACGAACTGGACCTGATCAATCCCCATGCAAAGATTGCCGAAGGGTATTCCAAAAACCTGAAACGCAACCTGAAAAAAGCCGCAGGGTCAAAGGTCACCATTGTTAAAAATATTCAACCCGAAAGTGTTATCGAACTTTTCAGGCAAAACAAAGGAAAGGAGTTGAAAAACCTTTCGGATGCGGATTATCAACTGTTAAAACGGATCATTTACGTTTTGCTTTATAAACGGGTGGCTGAAGTTTGGGGCGCTTTCAGCGAGACCAATGATCTGTGTGCAGGGGTTTATTTTGTACGGGATCACCAAAAGGCGATCTTTTACTTTTCGGCTACCGATGAATATGCCCGGCGTACATCGGCCATGCCGCTGATTATTGATCAATTCATCCGCGACAATGCTGCTTCGCATCTCACGCTCGACTTTGAAGGTTCCAATGACGAAAATCTTTCACGGTTTTACAAAAGTTTCGGAGCGGAAACGTTGTTTTATCCGCATTATGAGTTGAACAGACTTAACCCGCTATTGAGATTCGGATTGCAAATACTGAAACAATTGAGGGGGAATTGACATTTAATATCTCTCTGTATACGTTCGTACTTGCTTCGTATTGTTTGTATTCATCCGGATTTAATCTTGCTGTTTCCGCCGTTCCGAATAACTTCGAAAAAATCTGTTCTCTTACTTTCGCCGGTATTCGGTCAAGTTTCGGCAGATTTTTCAGAACAAACATCCATTTCTCAAATCTTACTCATATCAATGTCAAACTGAACGGGTTTTTCCATTGTGCTGCAATGCAGCACACACTGGTCGCAAATTGACAATTCACCCCTTAACCGTTTTTTCACCATGTCGTCAACCCTGGTTTTCAGGGCTTCGATCTTGATGTAATTGATCACCTCGGCGGCAAAAGCATACATCAGCAGCAGGCGGGCATTATCCACACCAATGCCGCGGGCTCTTAAATAAAACATGGCCTCCTCGTCCATCTGGCCAATGGATGCACCGTGACTGCATTTTACATCATCGGCATAAATTTCAAGAAAAGGCTTGGTGTTGATCACTGCTTTATCCGTAAGCAGAATGTTTTTGTTATTCTGACGGGCGTCGGTTTTTTGCGCACCGGGCCGTACCAGCACATGGCCGTTGAAAACTCCGCGTGCGCTGTCGTCCAAGATGCCTTTGAAAAGCTCGTTGCTATGGCAATTGGGAACGGTATGATCCACAAAAACCTGATTGTCGGCATGCTGTGTCTTATCCACAAGGTAGAGCCCCATGATATCCGCTTTACCGTTTTCTCCGGCAAATTTAACGTCATGATCGTTTCTGATCAGTCCGCCGTTGAGGGTAATGGCATTGGTTGAGAGGGTGGCGTCTTTTTCAAGATGAAAAAACACGGCATTGATCAGGGCAGACTGGTCGTTTTTATTTTGCAGTTTATAATGATCCAGCGAGGCATTCTCATCAAGAAAAATCTCGGTGACTGTGTTTACGAGGCTGCGTTGCTGGTCGATGGAATCGTCACACTGCACAAGCTGCAGGCTGCTGTTTTTTCCGAGAATGATCAGGTTGTGGTTTTGAACAAAGATATTCCTGTCGTGATGGATGATGTTAACAAGCTGTATCGGTGCCGTCACTTTCACATTATCCGGCACCAGAATGAATACTCCGTCCTGTGCAAAAGCATTGTTCAAGGCCACAAATCCGTTCTTTTCATCCCGGGCATATCTGCCGTAATGTTTCGCTATGAGGTCGGGAAATTCGCGTCGAACGGCTTCGAGGCTTCCCACAATAACACCGTTCCGCTCTTTTTTCAGCGGACCGTTCTCGGAGATATACCAGCCGTTCAGTTGCGATACCATGTCGGTTTGCAAATTGGGAATGTTGCACTGAAATATCCTTTTCAGGTCGATCCCTTTTTTAAATGTCGGCCTGAAATAATAATGGTAGGGCAGGTCGATAATACCGGAAATATCGGTATTTCGCCAGTTTTCAAGTTTCTTGTGCGGGAAGCCCGTTTTTCTGAACGAAGCCATGGCACTTTCACGCCGTCCGGTCATTACGTCGTTATCATTTCCGAAAATGGCAGAACGGTGTTCTTCATAAAGCCGGAGCATCGTATCCTTTAGCGAACTCATTTCCGTTGTCGTTTTCATCATGGCTGTGCTTCCTCCTTTAGCCAGTCGTAACCTTTTTCCTCAAGTTGCAGGGCAAGCTCTTTCCCGCCCGATTTGACGATCCTGCCGTTGAACAAAACATGGACAAAATCCGGAACAATGTAATCGAGCAATCTCTGATAATGCGTTATGACAATGATGGCGTTGTCTTTGGAGCGCAATGTGTTGACTCCGTTGGCAACGATTTTCAGGGCGTCGATATCGAGACCCGAATCCGTTTCGTCAAGAATTGCAAGCTCCGGCTCAAGCATCGCCATCTGAAAGATCTCGTTTTTCTTTTTTTCTCCTCCCGAGAATCCTTCGTTTACCGAGCGGTTGGTCAGTTTCGACTGTATCTCAACCAGCTTTTTGGCTTTTTCCATTTTTTTCAGGAAATCCCCGGCCGATATCTGTTCCAGCCCCTTGTATTGCCTGATCTCGTTGATGGCAGTCCGCATAAAGTTGGTGATGCTCACTCCGGGAATCTCCACCGGATACTGAAATCCGAGAAAAATACCCTCGCGGGCACGCACCTCAACAGGCATCTCCAACAGATTCATGCCTTTGTAGATGATCTCTCCTTCGGTGACCTTGTAAATGCCTTCCTTTCCGGCGATTACATTGGCAAGGGTTGATTTTCCCGTTCCGTTGGGGCCCATGATGGCATGTACTTCCCCCGCCTTTATCTCCAGATCAAGCCCCCTGATGATCTCCTTGCCCTCTATTTCAACATGTAAATTCTTTATTGTTAACATCATTCGTTATGTTCTTAATTGTTTATCCTAATTTTATATTT
>JAOZMX010000227.1:0-1460 GCA_029934065.1 Bacteroidales bacterium | reverse complement strand
AATCCAAGCCTCCTCTACCCAACGCTTCCTTCCAAACTTATCGTCAGCAGCTTTTGTGCTTCCACGGCAAACTCCATGGGCAACTGTTTCAACACCTCCCGGGCATATCCGTTCACGATCAGTCCGATGGCACTCTCCTCGCTGATGCCCCTTTGCTGGCAATAAAACAACTGATCCTCCGAGATTTTGGAAGTAGTGGCTTCATGTTCGACGATGGATGATTTGTTTTGGTTTTCGATGTAGGGAAAAGTATGCGCACCGCACCGGTCGCCCATCAGCAAGGAATCGCATTGCGAATAGTTTCTTGAATTATCGGCGCGTCGGGTAATTTTCACCAATCCGCGGTAGCTGTTGTTGCTTTTCCCGGCGGAGATGCCTTTGGAGATGATCGTGCTTTTGGTATTTTTTCCGAGATGGATCATTTTAGAACCGGTGTCGGCCTGCTGATAGTTGTTGGTAACGGCCACCGAATAGAACTCACCCACCGAGTGGTCGCCCATGAGGATGCATCCGGGATATTTCCATGTAATGGCAGAGCCAGTTTCCACCTGTGTCCAGGATATCTTTGAATTGGCGCCCCGGCAAATGCCGCGTTTCGTAACAAAGTTGTAAATGCCGCCCTCTCCCTTTGCATTGCCGGGATACCAGTTTTGCACCGTCGAATATTTTATTTCGGCATCTTTCAGGGCAATGATCTCCACCACCGCCGCGTGCAACTGGTTTTCGTCGCGTTGGGGTGCCGTACATCCTTCCATGTAGCTCACATAACTCCCTTCGTCGCCTACGAGGAGTGTTCGTTCGAATTGGCCTGTGTTGGCCGCATTGATCCTGAAATAGGTTGATAACTCAATGGGGCAGCGAACACCTTTGGGGATGTAACAAAACGATCCGTCGCTAAAAACGGCGGAATTGAGCGCGGCAAAATAATTGTCGGTGTACGGCACTACGGATGCCATGTATTTTCTCACCAGATCAGGATGGTTTTGCACGGCTTCGCTGAAGGAACAAAAGATGATCCCGTGCTTTTTCAGCGTTTCGCTAAAGGTCGTCTTCACCGACACGCTGTCTATCACCGCATCAACGGCAACACCTGCCAGACGCTTCTGCTCTTCGAGCGAGATGCCCAGCTTGTTGAAGGTCTCCAGCAATTCGGGGTCAACCTCATCCAGGCTGGCCAGTTCTTTTTTCTTTTTTGGTGCCGCGTAAAAAATAATTTCATCATAATTGATGGGCGGATGATGCAAATGCGCCCAGTCGGGTTCCTCCATTTTCAGCCAGTAACGATAGGCCTTCAACCGAAATTCCAATAACCATTCAGGTTCATTCTTTTTTCTTGAAATCAGCCTGATAATATCTTCGTTGAGCCCCTTCGGAGCCGTATCCATTTCGATGTCGGAATAAAAACCGTATTTGTATTCGCCTCCGGTTACCTCATCAATTATTTTATTTTCATCATTTTC
>JAOZMX010000226.1 GCA_029934065.1 Bacteroidales bacterium | reverse complement strand
AATAAAATCGCTGATTTGTCGGGATTCGGTGTTCTACCAACTTTTGCCTTTTGCCCTTTTACTTTTGCCTTCAACATGTTGGTTGGTTTTTTCCCAGACATCTATTTGAACGCTGTCAAAGGAAATGATCCCGGGTCAAATCCATGTTCCGGTTTTCTTTTTCCTGCATTACGATTTCTTACATTTTTTTAATGCATGGTGTTTTAGCGTTTTACAGACATCATTTTTTCATCTGTTATTTTGTTTCGGGAAATCAAATAGCACTACTTTTGTGAACCGATTAACATTGTTTATTTGTTAACAATAAAATGATAAATTATGAAACCGACACACATCGAACACATAGGTATAGCGGTAAAAAGTCTTGAAGAAAGCATCCCTTATTACGAAGAGGTATTGGGATTGAAATGCTATGCCGTTGAGGAAGTTAAGGATCAAAAGGTAAAAACCGCCTTTTTCAAAGTGGGTGAAACCAAGATTGAATTACTGGAATCGACCGATCCGGAAGGTCCCATCGGGAAATTCATCGAAAAAAAGGGAGAAGGTATCCATCACATAGCATTTGCCATGGAGGATGTTGCCGGTGCGCTGGCCGAAACGGCTGGAAAGGGCGTACGTTTGATTGACAAAGTTCCCCGCAAAGGAGCCGAAGGATTGCATATCGGTTTCCTTCACCCCAAATCCACCGGAGGGGTTTTAACGGAATTTTGCGGAAAATAAGATCAATAGATTAATTTTTAGTTGAAAATGAAAAAGATTTTGATTGTCATCAATGATGCACCATACGGAACGGAAAAGGCTTATAATGCTTTTAGGCTGGCTATGAACATTCTCAAATACCACAAAGACGAGGTTGAAATAAAGCTATTTCTTTTGGCCGATGCTGTGTTTTGTGCCTTGCCGGGACAGAAAACAGCCGACGGTTATTACAATATTGAGCGGATGCTGAAACATGTGATAAAAAACGGAACGGAAGTAAAAGCCTGCGGCGGATGTTCCGAAGCAAGAGGTATTGATAAACTGAATTTTATCGAAGGGGTTAAATTGAGCAATATGAAAGAGTTTTCGCAGTGGGCTGTGGAATGCGACAAAGTTTTCACTTTTTAAAATACTATCCATGGACAACACGAACAAACTACAGCATCTCATCGGGTTAAGGCAGAAAGCCCGGGAGGGTGGCGGCGAAAAGCGCATCGAAGTACAGCACCAAAAAGGGAAATACACAGCCCGCGAGCGCATCGAGATGTTGCTGGACGAAGGCAGTTTCGAAGAGTACGACATGTTTGTCACCCACCGCAGTCACGACTTCGGCATGGAAGACAAGGTTTACCTTTCCGACGGTGTTATTACCGGACACGGCACCATTGACGGGCGTGTGGTTTACATCTTTTCGCAGGATTTTACCGTATTCGGAGGTTCGCTGTCTGAAACCTTTGCACAGAAAATCTGTAAGATCATGGATCAGGCCATGAAGGTTGGCGCCCCGGTGATCGGTATGAACGATTCGGGCGGTGCAAGGATACAGGAAGGTGTGAAAAGCCTTGCCGGCTATGCCGAGATATTTCAGCGCAATATCCTTGCTTCGGGCGTGATCCCGCAAATTTCGGCCGTGTTCGGCCCTTGTGCGGGAGGCGCTGTTTATTCACCCGCCCTCACCGACGTGGTGATCATGAGCGACAAGACCAGCTACATGTTCGTTACCGGCCCGAAAGTTACAAAGACAGTAACCGGTGAAACCATTTCGGAAGAAGATCTCGGCGGTGCTACCGTACATGCCGTCAAATCGGGTGTGGCGCACTTCAGAGCCGACGACGAAGACGAAGGCATCATGCTCATCAGGAAAACCCTGGAGTACCTTCCGCAAAACAACCTTGAAGACCCGCCCGTTACCGAGTGTCACGATCCCATTGACCGCAAGGAAGACCGGCTTAACGAGATCATCCCCGATTCACCGTCGGAGCCATACGATGTAAAAGACATCATCTATGCTATTGTGGATGAGGAAGAATTTCTGGAGTTTCACCGTCATTTTGCAAAAAATATCGTGGTGGGTTTTGCCAAATTCAACGGTCAGCCTGTGGGTATCGTCGCCAATCAGCCCAACTTTCTTGCCGGTGTGCTCGACATTGACGCTTCGCGAAAGGCGGCACGTTTTGTAAGGTTGTGCGATGCTTTCAACCTCCCCGTCGTCACACTGGTTGATGTGCCCGGATTTTTGCCCGGCAGCACACAGGAATACGGCGGCATCATCATCCACGGCGCCAAGCTGCTGTTTGCTTACGGCGAAGCCACCGTACCCAAGATCACCATCACCCTGCGCAAGTCATACGGCGGTGCTCACGATGTAATGGGCTCCAAACAGTTGCGCGGCGATATCAACTATGCCTGGCCCTCGGCCGAGATTGCGGTGATGGGTCCCAAGGGCGCCATTGAAGTGCTGGAAGGCAGAAAAATAAAAACCTTCGACGACCCTGCGGAAGCGGAACGGTATGCCGAAAAAAAGGAAACGGAATACCGGGATAAATTTGCCAATCCCTACGAAGCGGCAAAATACGGCTATATTGACGATGTGATCGAACCGCGAAACACCCGCTTCAGGATCATCAGGGCCTTGCAAACGCTGGCAACCAAGAAAGATAGCCTGCCACCCAAAAAACACAATAACATTCCTTTATAAAATATAAAACAAAAAACTATGATCTCGGAAATTCAAACCGGTTTGTCCAACATTTCGGGCTTTTCCATAACGGTGGCCATTGTGGGTTATGTCATCGTTTTTGCAGCGTTGGTATTGCTGTTTTTGGTTTATAGCAGCATCCCCAAACTCATCAATCTGAAAGTCAGGCGCAAGCTGAAAAAACAGGGGAAATGCCAAAACTGTTCCAACCTCCACATCGAAGGAGACGTAAATGCAGCCATCAGCATGGCGCTGTTTCTTTACCTCAACGAGATACACGACGAGGAAAGCGATGTGATCACCATCAAACGGATATCCAGACAGTATTCGCCATGGAGCTCCAGAATCTATTCCACAAACCCGTATTTTAAAATTGCACGATGAAACATTTCAGGTTTACCATCAAAGGCCATGATTACGATGTTGAGATCAAAGATTTTGAGGACAACATGGCGCAGATCGAAGTCAACGGAACAATGTACCAGGTGGAGGTGCACAAAGAACTGAAAAAGCCCAAAACTCCCCGGCTGGTTCGGCAGGAGATACAAACCCGCCGAAAGGACAGCAAGATCAAAAAAACCATCACCCGTACGGCAGGTCATGAAGTAAAATGCCCCCTGCCGGGTAACATTGTTCAGGTATTCGTCAAAGAAGGAGACGAAGTAAAACTCGGGGATAAATTGGTAATGTACGAAGCCATGAAAATGGAAAATACCGTCACCGCCGAAAAAGACGGCGTGGTGAAACATCTGAAAGTGCATCCCGGCGACAATGTATTGCAGGGTGAAGTATTGATGGAAATTGCCTGACGCAAACAAATTGATCGAAACATGAAAAAGTTACTAACGATCATTGGGATCATCGCTGTTCTTGGATCGGTATCACTGGTTTTTCCGGCTGCATTTTCCTCTTCGACAGCCCAACAGGACACACCCGGCGTAACTGTTGAAAAGGATACTTTCACAACAGGTACACAACATACGGGTGTGCAGGAATCCATCGCCGTGAGCGGGATCAAAAAGTTCTTTAGCTATACGGGATTTGCCAATGCCACACCGGGCCATGTGCTGATGATTCTCGTGGGATTGTTGTTCATCTTTCTTGCTGTTCGTTACCATTACGAACCGCTGTTGCTCATACCCATCGGCATCGGTATCATCATCGGTAATATTCCGTTTATGCTCAATGCGGGACTGAAACTGGGAATTTACGAAGAGGGCAGTGTGATGAATTACCTTTATTTCGGGGTTACTTCGGGCATATACCCTCCGTTGATCTTTCTCGGCATCGGAGCGATGACCGATTTTTCGTCGTTGATCTCCAACCCGCGACTCATGTTGCTCGGCGCAGCGGCACAGGTGGGCATTTTCGCCACTTTCATCGGTGCGCTTTATCTGGGATTTTATCCTGCCGAAGCCGGTGCCATTGGCATTATCGGAGGTGCCGACGGACCGACGGCTATTTTTCTTTCCTCCAAACTGGCCAACGGCATCAACATCCTGCCCGACGGCACCACCGTAAAAAATCTGATCGGACCCATTGCCATTGCAGCCTATTCCTACATGGCGCTGGTGCCCGTTATTCAGCCACCCATCATGCGAATGCTGACCTCAAAAAAGGAACGCCTGATAAAGATGAAGCCACCCAGGGCTGTTACCAAACTGGAAAAAATATTATTTCCCATTGTAGGATTGTTGCTCACAACGTTTATCTCTCCCAGTGCCCTGCCGCTGCTCGGAATGTTGTTTTTCGGCAATCTTCTGAAAGAGAGCGGAGTTACCAAACGTCTTGCCGACACGGCCCGCACCTCGATGATCGACATTGTTACCATTCTGCTGGGGCTCACCGTCGGAGCTTCCACACAGGCCGATGTATTTTTGACCAAACAATCGGTGTTGATTTTCGTGCTTGGTGCGTTGTCGTTCATGGTAGCCACCGCCGGCGGGGTGGTTTTTGCCAAAGTGATGAACCTTTTCCTGCGCGGCGACAACAAGATCAATCCGCTCATCGGAGCCGCCGGGGTATCGGCCGTACCCGACAGTGCCAGGGTGGTTCAGGTGATCGGACTGAAAGAAGACCCCACCAACCACCTGCTGATGCATGCCATGGCTCCCAATGTGGCCGGTGTGATCGGTTCGGCTGTGGCAGCAGGGATTTTATTGAGTTTTTTGTTGTAAGACGAAACAAAAGAAGTTTTAAAATAATCGGCATCATTTCCCTGATCGCTGCTGCTTTATATGTCTTATTCAAGTATATTTTAGGCGCTTGGGAAGCAAAAATTAAGTTTGAAGTAAAATCATTGACGATGAACAACTGACGACCTTTTACGCCACACTTTGCATATTTTCCTCATTCTCTTACTTTTTTGAAGGGACAAAAAAGTAAGCAAAAAACTATAGTCCGTTGTAGTCCGAAGGGCTATAATGGATCCCTCCGCTTACGATGCTTTTGCAACAACGCTTATTCCTTGCATCTCAC
>JAOZMX010000225.1 GCA_029934065.1 Bacteroidales bacterium | reverse complement strand
TTTCGGGTCGGTATTTTGTGTGTTGGCAAAAAACTAAATGTGCAATTTGTGCGGTGGGTCTCCTTTCAATATTTTCTTATGGCAAATTTGTCATTCTGGTTTCGTTTTTTTTTGCTTGTGGGTAACAATAGATAAAACAATCTTCCTATCAGAATCCCAAAACAACAAGGGTAAAGCCTAATCCCATATTTCACTTTCCGACGGTTTTAAGAATGAGCCTGTCAATCATTCGTTGGGGAAATTTGGTGAGGAGTGATATCTTTTTGTTTTTGTTGATGCTGTAAATTATCCTGGGCTTTTTCGAGGTCAGGGCTTTCATCACCAGTTTGGCAACGATACCGGGTTCCACTGCCTTTCCTACATCCTTTTGCGCCAACCTGACAAAATCATCGAAAACAGCGGAGAACCTACTGCCAGTCACGGGATTTTTCAAATTTTTCATCTCACTTATCAAATTTGTTTTCATTGCTCCCGGTCGAACAATAATGAGTTTCACTCCCAACAGCGCAAGTTCCTGTCGCATGGAGGTGCCGAATGCTTCGAGGGCAGTTTTTGTGGCGGGATAGGGCTGAAACAAGGTGGGGAGTTTAACGCTGTCGCTGCTGATCTGCACAACGCGGCCGCCGGTTTCGGCCAAATCGTCAACGAAAGCACTGACGGTAAGGATCGGGCCGTAAACATTGACCCTGACGATGGCATCCAGCAATTTTTCATTGGATTCGGAAACGGGAAAAAGGGTGAAAACACCTGCAGTGTTCACAATGTACTTAATTTTCACCGCCGTTTCCTTCAGCTTCCCGGCCACTGCGGCAATGGACTTTTCCGAAGCGGAATCCATGATCAGCGGGATCACCTTTTCGTGGTGAGACATTTCAAGAACACCGGGCGAGATATCCGTTGCAACAATCCTGTCAACATCCGGAAGGGAAAAAGCCTCTTCCACAAGCGCCCTGCCCAATCCGCCCGAAGCTCCCGTGATTAAAATGCCCGTTTCGTAATTCTCATTTTTCATATTTACAATTTTGGTATCATCTGATATTTTGCTTTTTAGGTTTTGGCATAATTTTCGGCTTCGCCATCAAAAATGATTTTATAGCGTAGCCTCAACAAATCAATACCTAACCATTACTTCCGTTTATCAATTATTAACGTACATTTGCCAAACGCATTATGAACCGTAAGACATGTCGAAAAAATTACTGGTCATCATCTTTTTGCTCATGGGTACAGGTACCATTGCCCAGCAATACCTCATCCTGCAAAAGCAGGGTGGTATAAAAAACTACAAATACCGGACAGGGGATCAAATCATGTTTTCGTTGCCGGGAAACGAAAATGTTTTTTCGGGAGAGCTCACCCTTATCGGCGATTCCACTTTTGTTCTGGACAATACATTAGAAATAAATATCAAGGCGGTTCAGTCCATTTACCGCACCAGGCATTTCTTCAGATGGTTTTCAAAAGTCCTTGTCATGGCCGGTGTTGTTTACATTGGTGTGGAAGCCGTCAACGGAGTGATCAACAACGACAGTCCGATGATCTCGAAACAGACGGCCATTGCTGCTTCGGTAATGGTTGGAACAGGGTTGATCCTGAACGTTTTCAAAACCCGCAAATTCAAAATCGGAGACAAATATCATTTAAAGATCCTGAACTTCGACACGCTTAACGAGTGATTCTCCCGATCAGTTCGAGAAGCATTCTGGTCATCTTGGGTTCGGCGAGAGCGGCAGCGTCGATCACACCTTCGTGGGTGGTGTATTCGATCTTTCCTTCAACGCCAAGGTCGGAGATCACCGACACGGCAAAACACGAAAGTCCCATGTGACGTGCCACAATGGCCTCGGGAACCGTTGACATCCCCACCGCATCGGCGCCGATGGTTCTGATGTAGCGGTATTCGGCCGGCGTCTCGAAGTTGGGCCCTGTCACAGCGGCATAAACACCTTTTTGGAGGTTCAGCCCGAATTCTTCGGAAACCTCTTCGGCCAGTCCGATCAGTTTGGCATCGTAAACCTCGCTCATATCAGGAAAACGGGGGCCCAGACCTTCGTTATTTTCGCCGATGAGCGGATTGCGACCCGTGAGGTTGATATGGTCCTCGATGATCATCACATCGCCCACGCTGAACGAGGGATTCGTCCCGCCGCTGGCATTGGAAAGAAACAGATGCCGGATACCCAAAAATTTAAGTACCCTGATGGGAAAAGTTACCTGCTGCATGGAGTAACCCTCGTAATAATGAAACCGCCCCTGCATGGCAACAACCGGCACACGACCGATATGCCCGAAGATCAGCCTCCCGTAATGACCTTTTACCGTTGATACCGGAAAATTGGGAATATCACTGTAAGGAATGCTGTCTTCTATCTTAATTTTGCCGGTAAAATTGGCCAGTCCCGTACCTAAAACAATGCCGACGTCCGGCGTTATTTTCGTTTTTTCCTTGATGTAATTAACCGTTTCCTGAATTTGCTTGAACATACGCTAAAATTTGATGATTAAACTCCCCCCTGAACTCCTTGTGAAAAACCACTTCGATGGGAATGTAAAATACCGGAAGTCCTTTAAAAATTTCGGGGCATTCCGGGAAAAACAAACGCATGGCATCTTTTTCTGTTGTAATGATGATTTTATTTTTTGCAAAAATATTGTCAAAGGACTCCCTGATCTTTGCCATATCAGCCTCCGAATAAACATGATGATCCTTGAAACGCATCACTTCAACAGTGGTTGCCATTTTTTTGGTGTGCTCTATCAGATGGTACATATTTGCAATCCCGGCAAACAGAAGTACGGCATTTATTTTCTCCGGGGGATGAAGTTTACTTTTCATTCCCGGCACCGGTGTCAGGGCACCGAATTTAATGTATGAAAAATAGAGCTTTTGATGGTCGCGCGGATTAATAAGCCGGGTGATCCTTCTCCGGGTCAAAGGCGAAAGCACGGAATAGGTTTTTGTAACCACGATCACGTCTGCCCTGGCAGCTCCCTTGCGAAACTCCCGTAACTTCCCCATCGGCAGAGGATAATCCTCGCAATAGAGCCGGTGAAAATCGGTAAGCAAAATATTCAATCCCGGCCTTACCTGCCGGTGTTGAAATGCGTCGTCAAGAATAATCACATCAGTATCGGGATGATCATTCATCATCCTTTTGATGCCTTTTACCCTTTTCTCATCCACAGCGATGACAACATCAGGAAATTTCTGCTTTTTCTGTACGGACTCATCCCCCACCTCCTCGGATGTTGACGAAAGACCCGTTTCAAGATAACCTTTTGTTTTGCGCCTGTAACCTCTGCTGATTGATGCTACCTTAAAATCATCCTTCAGCAAACGGATCAAATATTCGACATGAGGCGTTTTGCCGGTGCCGCCGACAGACAGATTCCCAACCGAAATTACCGGAAATCCGAAGCGGTGGGATTTCAACACACCCCAATCGAACAGTTTATTGCGCATCCATGTTATCAGTCCATAGATCAGCGCCAAAGGATACAGAAGAAACTTAAATATTCCCACAATAATGTTGTTCTAATTATTCAACTGTTTCACCAGATTTTCGGTCAGAATGTTGACGAAATTGGTCAGGGGGCGCCGTGCCATCATCTCCAACATGGGATTTATTGCTGCATCAATCTCAAAACCCGCCAGGTATGTTTCTGCTTCTTCCAGGGTAAAGATCAGATCAAATTTGACTTTCGAGTGTTCCGTCGCCGAAAAAACCATCCGTTGCGGAAAATCCGCTTTACCTTTTTTCAGGCCAAGATGGCCGAGATTTTTAACGTAAAACGAACATTCTTCTCCATCGGATTGCCACTCTTCTACCTGTTGCGGCATGATCAATCCCAGATTCTCCAGTTCTCCGAGAAAATTAAACAATTTTTCCGGTGTACTATTGATCTCTCTTTTTTCGCTTGTAAATATAGCCATTTATTCTTTCAGTTATTTTCCGTTCCAGTGTTGCGGGTCTTTCCGCCAGTGTTTCAGGATCAAAACATCTTCTTCCCTGATGTAATTTTCTTCCAGAGCCTGCCTGATCAAAAACTCATAATTCGACAGGGCATACATGGGACAATTTGCTTTTTCAAAACGCTTTTCGGCAATTTCAAAACCGTAATTAAAGATCGAGATCAGGCCCTTTACGTTTGCTCCCGCTTTGCGCAAAGCTTCCACGGCATTCAGGCTGCTGCCGCCCGTGGAAACCAAATCCTCGATCACCACCACCGACTGCCCCGATTCCACAACGCCCTCGATGCGGTTGGCCAGGCCGTGATCTTTGGCCGCACTGCGAACATAAGCAAACGGCAGCCCCAGATCCTGCGCAACAAGCACACCGTGGGCTATTCCTCCCGTTGCAACACCTGCAATCAGATCAATGTCCCCGAAATCGTTGTTGATCACGTTGACAAATTCCTGACGGATGAAATTTCTGATCACCGGATACGAAAGGGTGATCCTGTTGTCGCAATAAATGGGCGACTTCCATCCCGATGCCCAGACGAAGGGTTTCTTGATGTTCAATTTTATTGCTTTGATCTGTAATAAATACTCTGCGATCTTCAATGCTGTTTCTTCCGATACTTTCATGGGGTTTTAATACTTTTAAGGGATTGACACATATTTTTCGTTTGCTGTATGATTTGTTCCCGATTTGATAATCATCAGTTCACTTTAAATTTAAAGTTCACTTTTCCCAGTTCCTCATTGGCTTTCACAATTTTTTCCTTCAGGCTTTCCTTAAAGGCGGCCACCCTGTCAAAGAGCTCCTTGTTGTCTGTGGCAAGAATTTGCACGGCAAGAATCGCCGCATTGCGTGCGCCGTTGATGGCCACCGTGGCCACCGGAATTCCCGGAGGCATCTGGACAATGGCCAGCAGGGCATCCATACCGTCAAGGGTGGCTTTGATGGGAACACCGATGACAGGCAGCGGAGTCATGGCCGCAATAACGCCCGGAAGGTGCGCCGCCATGCCTGCTCCGGCAATGATCACACGGATACCTCTGTCGTAGGCCGTCCTGGCAAATTCTTCCACTTTCTCCGGCGTACGATGTGCCGATAAGGCATTCATCTCGAAAGGAATTTCAAATTCATCTAAAATCTTTGCAGCAGCTTCCATCACCGGCAAATCCGATGTGCTGCCCATTATGATACTTACTACTGGATTCATATTTT
>JAOZMX010000224.1 GCA_029934065.1 Bacteroidales bacterium | reverse complement strand
GACGGATCGGTGGCCATGCAAGACAACGATGACATCAACCTGATGCTCACTTATCAAACCAAAAAGTCGGATTTTAAAAGTTTTCTATCGCTCATTCCTGCCATTTACCAAAATGATTTCGACGGGATAACAACATCCGGCTCGCTGCAAATCAACGGAAACGTAAAAGGAATTTACAATGAGGACACTTATCCGGCTTTTACGGTAAATCTGGCCGTTCAGAACGGGATGTTCAGGTACCCCGACCTGCCCGAATCGGTTGACCATGTCAATATCAAGGCGACGGTATCACATCCCGGCGGTAATTTCGACAACATGACCGTCAACGTTGCAAAAATGCATTTTGCCATGGCCGGCAATCCGTTCGATTTTTCACTTTTGTTAAAAACGCCATTGTCTGACCCGCAGGTAAAAGGCGAGTTGAACGGCAGGATTGATCTGTCTCAAATCGCCAGGGTTTATCCGCTCGAACAGGGCGAAGAACTGAAAGGCAAGGTCATTGCAAAAATGCTGTTCGACGGAAAAATATCTTCCCTCGAAAATGATCAATACGATCAGTTTCAGCTGCTGGGATCGCTGCTGCTCGAAAATTTTATGTATTCGTCCCCGGCCTTTGCTCAAGCGATTGAGATACACAACGCCCAACTGAATTTTTCGCCCGAATACCTCGACCTGGTCAATTTTAAAATGAACATCGGCAAAAGCGACCTTTCCGCCAAAGGAAAGATTGAAAATTTCATGCCTTACATTTTCAGCGACAAGATGCTGACCGGCAAGCTGGAAACGGGCTCAAACCATTTCAACATTTCGGATCTGTTGGAACAAACCGGAGAAAATGATCAAACAACCGGTGATACACTTGCACAAACAACCACCGGCGAGCCGTCAACCGATACCGTTGCATCAACGGAAATTCCGGAAAACATCAATTTCGCATTTAATGCCAATTTTAAAGAACTGGTTTACGACAACATTGAAATGTTTGATGTGAAAGGAATGGTGTTCGTCCGCAACAAGGCGGTCGTCCTCGACAAGCTGAAAATGAACGTAATGGACGGATTGGTAGATGTATCGGGAAAATACGATACCAAAGAACCCGAAAATCCGGAAGCGGAAATGCAGATCAAAATCACCAATATCAATATCCAAAAAGCATATTTGGCATTTGATATTTTCAAACAATACCTTCCGGTTGCGGAAAAGATACAGGGCAGGTTTTCCACTTCATTCAACTTCAACACGTTGCTCGACAAGGAGCTGATGCCGGTTTACCCGACCATGAACGGCAACGGCAATTTGAAGACCTCCGCCATTGTGGTGGGAAACATCAAATTGCTGAACAAAATGGCCGACCTGTTGAAAGTACCCGATCTGAAACAGATCAAATCGGGCCCCGTCAATCTTTCGTTTGAGTTTACCGACGGCCGGTTGAAGGTAAAACCATTCAAAATAAAACATCAGGACATGGGCGCAACGATCAGCGGAACAACCGGTTTCGACCAAACCATTGATTATGATGTGATCCTGAACATTCCACGCGACAAATTCGGTCAGCAGGCCAATGCGCTGCTTGACAATCTGATCAATCAGGCCAATCAGGCCGGGGCCAATTTCAGCATCAACGATGTTATCAACCTCAAACTGAAAGTCGGCGGCACATTGACAAATCCAACCGTTAAAACAGATTTTGCAGGCAATTCGGGGAATATCAAGGAAGACCTGAAAAAGAAAGCCATGGAAGAGTTGGAAAAGCAAAAACAAAAACTGGAAGAAGAAGCCCGCAAAGAGCTTGAAAAGAAAAAAGCGGAAGCAAAAAAAGAGGCCGACAAAATCATTGCCGATGCGAAAGCCAGGGCCGATAAGATCATTAAAGATGCACAAGCACAGGCCGACGCATGGAACAAAACGGCAAAGGAAGCCGCCGATAAAGCCAAAAAGGAGGCTCAAAAACAAGCCGAAAACATCATTGCAGAGGCAAAGAAAAACGGCCCGCTTGCCGAAATGGCCGCCAAAACGGCAACGGAAAAACTGCTGAAAGAAGCCGATGAAAAAGCGGATAAACTTTTGCAGGAAGCACAAAAGAAATCAAATAACCTGATCAAAGAGGCCCGAAAGAAAGCCGATAAGATCAATGCCGATGCCCGTCAGCAAGCCGGCGAAGTGTTGAAAAGAAAATAATTGCAAAACTTCATAGCTGTTCACGGAATAATCCGTACGTTTGTACCGCAAATCAAAGAAAATGAATCTGAAAGACAAAGTCGTGATCATCACCGGGGCATCGTCGGGTATTGGCAGGGCGCTGGTTGATGCATTTGCCGAAGAGGGCGCCTTGATTGCCGCTGCCGCACGCTCCGAAGACAAGCTCTCGAAATTAAAAGAAGAAATTTCAAAAACAGGCAACAGGATCATTGCCGTTCCCACCGATGTCAGCAAAGAAACGGATTGCAAAAACCTGATTGATAAAACCGTTGCCGAATACGGCCGCATAGACATTCTGATCAACAATGCCGGCATTTCCATGCGCGCACTTTTCGAAGAGGTGGAACTGGAGGTCATCAAAAAACTGATGGACGTCAATTTCTGGGGTACGGTTTATTGCACCAAATTTGCTCTTCCCTATTTGCTTCAGGCCAAAGGATCACTGGTGGGAGTGTCTTCCATTGCCGGATACAAAGGTCTTCCGGGCCGGACGGGATATTCCGCCTCAAAATTTGCCATGCAGGGTTTCCTCGAAGTGGTGAGGACCGAGAACCTGAAAAAAGGGTTGCATGTGCTGATCGCCTGTCCGGGATTTACCACCTCCAACATCCGCAACACGGCGCTTGCTGCCGACGGTTCGCAACAGGGCGAATCGCCACGTGAGGAGGATAAAATGATGAGTGCCGAAGAAGTGGCCGCAAGGATCGTTAAAGCGGTCAAAAAACGAAAACGCACGTTGATTCTTACCTCACAGGGAAAATTAACGGTCTGGCTCAACAAGTTTTTCCCGGCAATGATGGACAAACTGGTTTACAACCACATGGCCAAAGAGCCCGATTCACCATTCAAATAATTATACAAAATCACCATAAAATTGAAATACTTATGAAAGAACTTACTTTGGAAATTAAACCGCTGGAAGGATTCGGCGGGCTGAAATTCGGGGCAACGAAACAAGAAGTGATCGAATACCTCGGAGAACCCAATGAAGAAGAGACTTTTGAAGACGAAGAGACCGGCAATGTGCTGATCTGTCATTTCTGGGACAAAGCCACTTCCGCTTTCTTCGACAATCCCAATGCACCGCTGTTGAACAACCTCGAGACCGACAATCCCCAGGCAACTCTTTTCGGCAAAACCGTTTTCGCCATGAAAGAAGCCGAAATAAAAGCCATGATGGAAGAGAACGGTTACACCGAACTGGATGAAGAGATGATGGAAGGCGAAGAGTTTGAAAACGAAAAAAGGGTTTCGTACGACGATGCCATGATGGATTTTTTCTTTGAAGACGATGTGCTTACAGCCGTAAACTGGGGTGTCTTTTTCGACGAAGAATAATCCCGTATTTTTCTAAAATCATATTTTTGTACCCGGGGGCAATCGCATGGGCTATCGGATAACCGGTGCTGATACAACCAATTAGTGCGAGTGTCCCCGTTTTTTCTCAAACAGATCGGGAAGTCTCCGTATCATGGCCATCTCTTTCCATTTTTGGCGGGCTTCCATCACCGGAGCGCCGAAATAGGTCTTGCCGCCTTCGATGCTTTTGTCCACAGCCGATACCGCCAGCACAACCGCCCCTTTGCCGATGACAATGTCTTTGTTGATGGCCACTCGGGCCCACAGGATCACATCATCCTCGATTTTGGTAACCCCGGCAATGGCGGCAAAAGCACCGATCAGGCAGTTTTTACCAATGTAAGTATCATGTCCTACCTGGCAGTGGTTGTCGGTTTTTGTTCCTTCGTCAATGATGGTGTCGCCCGAAACGCCGCGGTCGATGGTGCACAATGCGCCGATCTCAACCCTGTCTTTGATCACCACCCGGCCGCATGATTCCAGTTTGCGGTATCCCTCCGGCCTGCGCTGAAAATAATAAGGATCGGCGCCGATGACCGAGCCCGAATGAATAACCACTTCATCGCCGATCTGCACGTGATCGTAAATGCTGACATTGGCATGGATGACGCAGTTTTTTCCGATCCTGACATGGTTGCCGATGAAACAGTTGGGTTGAATGACGGTACCTTCACCGATCTTTGCCGATGGGCTGATGGCCGAAGATGAAGGCTCGAAACCCCTGAATTTCCTCACCAGTTTAACATAGTCGGCAAACGGATCGTCCGAGATCAGCAGCGCTTTGCCCTCCGGGCATTCCACCTCCTTGTTGATCAATATCGTGGTGGCAGCCGAATTCAAAGCTTTGTCGTAATATTTCGGATGATCCACAAAAGTAAGATCTCCCGTTTCCACCATGTGTATTTCGTTGATGCCGGTGATGGGATGGTCGGGTGCACCGATGTATTTTGCATTGATAAATTCTGCAAAATCACTCAAAGTATAGGCTTGATCGAATTTCATCTGTTAATCGGTTAACATTTGTGTTAAAACATAAAAAGAAGACACAAACAAAAATTGCTTGTGCCGGTATTGTGAATTTATTTTCAGTTCAAAACCAAAAAAGGTGTTCCAATACTAATTTTTCACCCTTTCGGAATATTCACCCGAACGCGTATCCACTTTGATGGTCTCGTCGGCATTGATAAACAAAGGCACTTTCACTGTTGCTCCCGTTTCCACCGTGGCTTCTTTCAATGTATTGGTAGCAGTGTTTCCTCTTTCGCCAGGTTCGGTATAAGTGATCTTCAGTTCAACATAAGCCGGCAGTTCGCACGAAAGCGGCGTTTCGGTATCGGCATGAAACAAAATATCCACTTCCTGACCCTCCTTGAGAAACTGCGGCGCATTGATCAACCCTTCGTCAATAAAAGTTTGTTCGAAATCCTGTGTATTCATAAAGTGATAGGTGGTGCCGTCTTTGTACAAAAACTGATACTGACGACGCTCAACGCGTTGGATATCAATTTTAACTCCGGCATTAAAAGTATTGGGAATCACTCGCCCTGTTTTTACATTTTTGAGTTTTGTTCTAACAAAAGCGCTGCCTTTTCCCGGTTTTACATGCTGAAATTCAACAATCGTATATAATT
>JAOZMX010000223.1 GCA_029934065.1 Bacteroidales bacterium | reverse complement strand
TTTTACTGGACCTTTACCAATCCCGACGGCATCAGTGCAACAACCTATTTTTCGTATGGAGAGGCAACACAGGGAATTATCAAAATGGCCGATAACAATGGAAATTTCGATATTATTTATGTCGATCTTCCCAATTACCGTGTTACCCATATTGAGAAACCCGATCCCGAAGCATCCGTATTTTACGGATACGATGCCAACGGAAACATCAACAGCATAGCGGTGGGTTGGTTCGAAAATCACTTTTTGTATGATGCTTCGGGAAATCTCATTCAGTTTGACGATGCAAGGGGTAAGTCATACTTATTCGAATATGATGAAAACGACAATTTGATCGGTCATACCGATCCGATGAACAGAACTGTTACTTATGAATACGATGAGCATTACAATGTGATCAGGATGATAACTCCCGTAAACGAAATTCAGTTTTCCTATTACCCCGACGGGAACCTGCAATCGTTTACAGACGGAAACCAAAACACGGTTACTTATGATTACGATGCCCTGGGTTATTTGACACAAATAAACTATCCTTTGGGAGTTGAGGAAACTATGACGAATGATGCGGCGGGTCGGATCACCGGTTATACCAACAGAGGGATAACCATTCAATATGAGTATGATGATCTGGATCAAGTAACGCAACTCACATATCCCGACGGCACACAAACAAAATATACATACCAATTTCAAAATCTGATACAATTTACCGACAGGATAAACCGGAAAGTTGATTTTGAATACGACGGGATGAACCAGATGATCAAGGTGCAAGGGCCGCAGGGATTATTGGATATTATCCGGGACGGAAACGGAAACATCACACGTATTTCCGTAAACGGAAAATCAAACTATTACACCTATGATAAAATGGACCGGGTGATTGCCGAAATCGATGCACAGGGCAGGACGAGGCATTTGACATACAACGAGAACGGTGATGTGTTGACATTTATCAATGAAAACGGAGATCTTATTACGTACAGTTATGATTTCGATCTTTTGACCAATATTGATTTTTCGGATGATACCCCCGATGTTTCGATAACTTACAACGATGACGGGGAGGTTACCGAAATTACAGACGGAGAAGGTACGTTGACCTACACCTACGATGCAGGTGGAAGATTGACCGGAATTTCGGGTAACGGAAAAGAGGGAGGCTTTACTTTTACGTACGACAGTGCGTATAACCGCAAAACGATGAGCATGGACGGATTGACCGTGCAATATTCCTATGATGCGCTGAATCGTCTTACCGGTGTGGAAAGCAATTATGCCGGGGCTTCCTATACGTTTAACGACAGGGGTTTGCTTTCCCACATTTCGTATGATAACGGATCTTTTACCGAAATGACCTACGATGAAATGAACCGAATGATCTCGCAAATTCATAAAAAGTCAACGGGTGAAATCATTGCGGGATTTAACTATACCTACAAGAATCCTTTCCTGATCAGTAAAATTGAAGATTTTATCGGAATAACATCAAAATACGATTATGATTTTGCCGGTCAGCTCATCTCCGAAAAGGTAATTGATCAACAGGGAAAAACACTTTGGGAAAATGAATTTTCTTATGACATTTACGGTAATAGAACCAAAATTATAAAGAACGGAGTGTCCGATTATTACTCCTATAATTCATTGAATCAGTTGGGGGCCCTCACAAAAACCGTCGTCAGTGCGAGCGGAATCATTGATGGCGATTCTTCTGCAAATGTTTATGTTGGGAACATCAAAGCCAAAACGGCATACCTCGGGAACAACCGGTTGTCGTTCCGGGCCAACGACATCCCGCTGGAATACTTTAAAGATACGATGCTGCTTTATGCCCGGGCAAACGACCAGCTAGCCACGGTGGGTGATTCCTCCGAATTCGTCTGTACAACCCAAAAACTACCCAACGGAGACATTAACATCAATTTGTTTTCGGACACCGAAAACGTATCTCCCGAAAACATCAACACCATTTACATAAAAAAAGATCTGATCCATTATGTTTACGATGACAACGGCAATTTGATCAAGCGTTTATCGCCTACCGACACCACGCTCTATTTTTACGATGCCGAAAACCGGTTGGTTCGTATCGTTCTTCCCGGCGGCGACACACAGGAATTTTCGTACGACGCTTACGGTCAGTGTGTCGAAATACTGAGAAACGGAAACCTTTTCAAAAGATTTGTTTACGACGGCCGATATGAAGCCGTTTCGGTAACCGACAGCATGGGAAATACCCGATACATTACCCGCGGATTGAGTTATCCGGGTGGCATCGCAGGTTTGGTGGGAATCTATGATGCTGAAAACGGTAACATTACCAATTACTTCAACATTCGGGGCGATCTGATCGCCGGTACCGATTCCGACGAAGAAATTTTCTACACCAGGCAATACAATGCTTTTGGAAATGAGATGTCTTCGACCGGTGTCCCGAACTCCGATTTCGGATTCAGTTCCAAAGTATTGGATGCCGAAGCCGGGTTGTACGATTTCGGGGCAAGGTATTATTCGCTTGCCGAAAACAGGTGGCTCACAAAAGACCCCCTCGGATTTGCTGCAGGGTTGAACTTATACGGATTTGTGGGGAACAATCCCGTTACGAATATCGATCCCGACGGACAATTCTTTTTTACCGCATTGGCCATTATCGGTGCCGTATCAACGCTGTACGGATTATACAAAGCGGGGAAAGCAGCCAAACGACTGGCTGACAGAGCGCAGGAAAATTTGAGAGACCAGGAGCGGTCGCACAGTATTGATGAAATGATTGATTATGAAAAAAGGCGAAGGCAGCGGTTCCTCAAAAGCGGGAAAGACATTGCTGATATTGTGAGTGGGGTGCCGGGAACATTTGCCACCGGCACCGTGCCCGGTTCCCGTGAAGACCTGATTGTAGTGGGCGCTTTGTATGTAACCGGAAAAGCGGGTGAAAAAGCCGACCAATACAGAAGAAGACACCGGAGAAGGGGTTGCAGGTAATCAATGATCATAACAATATTTAAAAAATACCGTATGATACGGATTTTGTAAAATCAATATTTATCATGCCCTATAGGATTTTAAATAAAGGAGTTATAAAAAGATGAAACAAATAATTACCATATTTTTCGCATGGCTTCTTTTTGCAAACCTTTTCGGTCAGAATTATGCGAACAGCGACAATATACGATTTGAAGTTACCATGCAGGCGGGCGACTTCCTGTATGTTGACGACGACAACACCTCCGGTCCCTGGGACGGAACCCCGGCCAATCCGTTTCAAAACATTCCCGAAGCACTTGCCATAGCTTCATCCGGTCAGACGGTGGTGGTACTGCCGGGGCACTACCCCATCGGACAGAATCTTTCGGTTGACGAAGGGGTTGGATTATTCCTCTATCAGGGCGATACATTGCTGTTTGGCGAAAACGGCGGGCTACAAATTCAGGGGAGTTTAAAAGCCGTTGGAACACCATCGGACAGCATTTATTTTATTTCGTCCCAGCAAAAAGGAAGCTGGAAAGGCATCCGCTTTATCAATGCGCCTTACGGTTCCGAACTACAACATTGTGTGATTGAAAATGCCGAAGGAACAGATGGGGTAAAAGGCGGAGGGATTTATGTTTCCGGTTGTTCGCCCGTTTTTACCGATTGCACGATCAAAAATAACCATGCCGATTACGGTGCCGGCATTTATTGCGAAAATCAGGCTTCTCCGATCATTAAAAACTGCCGGTTTACCCAAAACACCGCAGATGTTTCGGGCGGAGGAATTTACGGTTACCAAACCGATTCGCTGGTTTTGTACCAAAACAGGTTCAACCTCAATACAGCAACAGCTAACGGAGGCGCGGTGATGTTGAAAAATGCTCCGGTGCATATCAATCAATGCGAATTTGAACAAAATCAGGCCGGTGACGGCGGCGGCATTTATCTGGAAAATGTTTCCGGCGACGACGATGCTCTTTTCCGGAATACCTTTACCGGCAACACCGCACAGAATAGCGGCGGCGCACTTTACATCAAAAACACGAACGGATTTTGTGTTGCAAGAAATTTATTCAACGATAATGCCGCTTCATCCGGCGGCGCAATTTATTTTGAAAATGATGAAGTGGACTTTTGTAACAATACGGTTTTCGGGAACACTTCTTCGGAAGAGGGCGGCGGACTTTTTTCGGATTCGGGCAACAGCAAAGTTTACAACAATATTTTCTGGAACAATGCGAGTTCCGATAACTCGCAAATTGCCGGCAACGGAGTTGATGTTACGTACAATGATATTGAAGGCGGATTTGCCGGAACGGGTAACTTTGATGCCGATCCGCTGTTTTTAAATGTCTCGGTAAACGATTTTCACCTTACCGTATTATCACCGTGCATTGATTCCGGCGACACATTAAGTCCGGTTGACCCCGACAGCACGGTTACGGATCAGGGGATGTTTTATGTTCATCATTTGCCGCCGGAAATCATTTCACAACCGGAGGATGTGCACATCAATGCGCAAGAGAATGCCTCGTTTGATATTTTGGTATCCATGTTTTTTTCGTTGCAATGGCAGGAAAGTACCGACCAGGGAATCACCTGGACCGATCTTGAAGATTCGGGGCGCTATTCAGGGACAACCGAAATGAATCTGCACATCAGCAATGCGGATGTTGACCTGTACGGATACATGTACCGGTGCGTTGCAAAAGGCATCGGTAACGACGAGGTGGTTTCGGATCCTGCCGTATTGTATGTGTATCAAATCATCTCCGTTTTTGTGGGTTCCGAGACGATTTGTCCCGGAACGGTGGAAATCCCGGTCTCTGCGGAAAATTTCTATCGCGTGAGTGCCATGTCGTTGACGTTGAATTACGATCCGCAATTGATTGAGTTTGTCGGATACACCGATTTGAACGATCAACTGGCCGGAAATTTCTTCTTCGTCAATGCTTTTGAAGGAAAAATCTTTTTAAGCTGGGTATCAACGGACACGGTCTCCATCGGCGAAGGTGTCCTGGTGAAATATTTGTTCAATTCGCTCAAAGACGGTTCGGCAAATTTCGTTTGGGATACCATTACTCCTGGAAATTGTGAAATTACCCACCTTAACGGACACGTTTATCAGGACACCTATGCCAACGGAAGTATCACTGTTTACCGGATACCCGAAATTACAGGTAATCCCTCCGACAAAACGGTTAACTTCGGACAAAACGCAACATTTTC
>JAOZMX010000059.1 GCA_029934065.1 Bacteroidales bacterium | reverse complement strand
TTGCAAAGATAATCCAGCGCATCAAAATGAGAAATAGCCCGTTCTGACTGAATTACAGGTTGATGATTATGCTTTTCGCAGGAGGTTTTTGATCTGGTTCAGTTTCATCAGCGCTTCCACAGGAGTAAGGGTATCAATGTTGATGTTCAGAATATCCTCTTTTATCTGCAAAAGCAACGGGTCGTCCAACTGAATGAAGCTGAGCTGATATTCATCTTTTTTCCGGGTCTTCGATTTCAGGTTTTTATTCAATTCGTCGTGGCTGTGTGTTTTTTCGAGGATATGCAACAACTCGTTGGCCTTGTCGATCACCTCGGGAGGCATCCCGGCCATACGTGCAACATGAATTCCAAAACTGTGTTCAGTACCGCCGGGAACAAGCTTGCGCAAAAAGATCACCTTGTTTTGGATTTCCCTGACCGAAACATGATAATTTTTGATCCGCTTGAAAGATGAAGCCATTTCGTTGAGTTCGTGGTAATGTGTGGCAAACAAAACCTTGGGTCTGAAAAGCGGATGCTCATGCAGATATTCGGTAATGGACCACGCAATGGAAATGCCGTCGTAGGTAGAAGTACCGCGGCCGATCTCATCGAGCAATATCAGGCTGCGGTTGGAAATATTATTGAGAATACTGGCCGTTTCGTTCATTTCCACCATAAAGGTAGATTCTCCCGAGGAGATGTTATCGGAAGCTCCCACCCGGGTAAAAATTTTATCCACCAACCCGATCTTTGCCGCCTCGGCAGGGACATAACTCCCCATTTGAGCCATCAGCACGATCAAAGCCGTTTGCCGGAGCAACGCCGATTTGCCGGACATGTTGGGGCCGGTGATGATCACGATCTGCTGCTTTTTGGTGTCGAGGTAAATATCGTTGGGAATATACTTTTCTTCGGGAGGCAACTGGCTCTCAATAACCGGATGACGACCGTTTTTGATTTCCAGCACATAGGAATTGTTGATCTCGGGCTTAACGTAATGGTTGTTTTGTGCAACCTGCACAAACGACTGCAAGCAATCGAGCCTGGCGATCAGTGCGGCATCAAGCTGAATCGGCTCGACGTACTGCGCAAGTCCCTGGACAAGGTTTTCGAACAAACGCGTTTCGAGATCGAGGATTTTTTCTTCGGCACCGAGTATCTTTTGTTCAAATTCCTTCAGCTCTGCAGTGATGTAACGTTCCGAATTGACCAGCGTCTGTCTTCTTTCCCATTCGGGAGGCACTTTGTCTTTGTGTGCGTTGGTCACTTCGAGGTAATAGCCGAAAACGTTGTTGAAACTGATCTTGAGCGACGGGATTCCGGTTTTTTCGATCTCCCGCTGCCGCACCTGCTCCAGATAATCCTTGCTGGAATAGAGCAGTTGCCTGTACTCATCCAGCTCGGGCGAAACGCCGCTTTTGATCACATTACCTTTATTTAACGCCACGGGAGGTTCGGGATTAAGTTCCTGCTCAATCCTGTCGCGGATGACAAGGCAGGGATTCAACTGGTCGGCGATCACCCTCAACGCTTCCGAAGACGAATGAGCGCAAATGCTCTTGATCTCTTCCACCGCATTCAAGCCTCTCATCACCTGGATCACTTCACGCGGATTGATACGGACAACGGCAACTTTCGAGATCAGCCGCTCCAGATCGCCGATGGTTTTGATGAGTTGCTGCAACTGAACGGCCATTTCATTGTTTTGCAACAAAAAATCAACCACCTCGATACGTTCCTGAACGGTTTTCTTTGTTTTCAGCGGAAGCAAGATCCATTTTCGCATCATCCGCGATCCCATGGGCGAGATGGTCCGGTCGATCACGTCGAGCAAAGTGGCGGCATTTTCATTTACCGAATGGATCAACTCCAGATTACGGATGGTAAACCGGTCGAGCCAAACATATTTATCCTCTTCAATGCGCGAAAGTTTACAAATGTGCCCGATCTTATCGTGGTGGGTCTCGGCAAGGTAATGCAAAGCTGCTCCCGCGGCAATATTGCCGTTGACAATATTTTCCACGCCAAAGCCTTTCAGGGTTTTGGTTTTGAAATGTTTGAGCAGAATATCGCTGGCAAAATCCTCGGTATAAACCCAGTCGTCGAAGGTGGCGAGATAAAACTTATCGCCGAAAGTTTCGACAAATTGCCTTTGCTTGCTTTTTTGCACCACGACCTCGCTGGGCTTAAAACTTTGCAACAGCTTATCAATATATTGTATCGATCCCTGTGCCACATAAAATTCGCCGGTGGAGACATCGAGAAAAGAAATCCCAGAATTTTTGGGAAGCAAATGGACACTGGCCAGAAAATTATTCTCTTTATTTTCCAATACCTTATCGTTGTACGACACGCCGGGTGTAACCAGTTCGGTCACGCCGCGTTTTACGATCTTCTTGGTCAGTTTCGGGTCTTCGAGCTGGTCGCAAATGGCCACCCGCTGTCCGGCACGCACAAGCTTGGGCAGGTAAGTATCGAGGGCATGGTGCGGAAATCCGGCCAGATCAACATACGATGCCGCTCCGTTGGCCCGCTTGGTGAGTACAATGCCGAGGATACCGGCAGTTTTAACGGCATCTTCCCCGAAGGTTTCATAAAAATCGCCCACCCTGAAAAGCAACAAGGCATCAGGATACTTTGCCTTGATGGCGTTGTACTGCTTCATCAACGGCGTTTCAGCTATCTTTTGTTTTTTCTCCGGGCTCAAATCAATCTTAATTTTGAAAAATTGCCGCCCAAAAGTAAAACATTATTCACGTGCCCCCTTTTATTGTGAATAACTTACCAATGACTGTGAAAACCGGAAAAATAAAATTCCGGTAAAAAGTAATCCGTTAATTTTGCACATTATTTTAAAAACAACTGTGTAATGCGAAAACTATCCAACAGCGAGCTCAACAGGTTGAGTATTCCCGAATTTAAACAGGCAAAGAAGATTCCCTGTGTTGTTGTCCTTGATAATGTGAGGAGCCTTAACAATGTGGGATCGGTATTCAGAACATCGGATGCATTTTTGGTTGAAAAGATCTATTTGTGTGGGATCACAGCCACGCCGCCACACCGCGAGATCGAAAAATCAGCCTTGGGAGCCACCCGCTCGGTGGAGTGGGAATATTATGACGAAACCGTCGATGCCGTTAAACGCTTGAAAAAAGAAGGCTACACAATCTACTCCATCGAACAGGTGGATCAATCCATTCGCCTGCAAGACCTTTCGCTAAAAAATGATAAAAAAACGGCCCTCGTTTTCGGCCATGAAATAAAAGGCGTTTCGGAGGAAGTGATCCAACTTTCGGACCACTGCATCGAAATTGAGCAGTTCGGCACAAAACATTCGCTGAATATTTCCGTTTGTGCCGGAATTGTCATTTGGGAGGTTTTTAAAAAACTGCGGGAAAATTGATAAAAATTCAAAAATTTTGCATTGTTACTATATAATTTCTTACATTTGCAGCCTTAAAGTTCAAAGAATTACTTAATTAACAAATTGATATACAAAATGAATCGAAAAAGTACACTTATCAACATTGCAAGTATCATCTTGCTGGCCGTGATCTTATCAAGCTGTAACGGATTGAAAAAGATGGCCAAGAACTACAATGGCGTTACTTATCAGGTTATCCCCGAAGTACTTGCCGTTGATGGCGGAAAGGTTTCCGTTACCGTAAACGTTGAGTTTCCTCCCAAGTATTTCAACAAGAAAGCGGCAGCATTTTTTGCTCCTGAATTGGTTTACGAAGGAGGTAAATTAGAACTTTCACCGGTACTTATCAAAGGTGAAAAAGTTGAGGGAGAGGGATTTTTGGTAAATTATGAGAAAGGTGGCACGATCCGCTACGTTGAGGAGTTTGAATACAAACCTGAAATGAAAGTATCGGAACTGATGGTCACTCCCATCGTCTTTCTTCCCAAATCACCACTGGCAGCAAACATGACGCTTAGTGATGCCCAAAACGCACCGAAAGCCATCTCCCTGGGAGAGACAAAACTTGCCGACGGCATCATCACCACTTCCGAACGCATTGAAGTGGAAAATGCAGTTCGTGAAACCATTGAGATCGGTGATGAAGAGATCAGGATGGACAGCAACGGAAATGTTGACCTTTCATTTTACGACATCCAGATCGAGGAAGAAATTCCGCTTTTGTTCCTTGCACCCGACGGATACGAAAAAGTAACCATCATTTCCAAAAGCGCAAATATCTATTATGCGAAAAATCTTTACAATTATAACCCGAACCTGAAATGCAACAAAAAACATGACATCAAAACCGAATTGGGAAAATTGTATGATTTTGTTCGCTTGGGATGGGAAATAAAAGATATTGCCATTGACGGTTGGGCGTCGCCCGAAGGTGAAGAGACCTTCAATGACGGACTTTCCGAAAACAGGGCTAAAACAGCACAAAACGTACTTGTTCGCGAATTCAAGAAAATTGTCAGGGAAAAAGATTCAAAAGTTCAATTCACAAATCCAAAAGACGATATCAATTTCAGGCTGGTAGGCCACGGCCCCGACTGGAACGGATTTATGTCGAAAGTTGAACAGTCAACCATCAAAGACAAAAGACCGATACTGAATGTTGTCAGATCAAGTAATCCTTCGAAGAAAGAAGAAGAGATCAGAAACATGATCAGCATCTATCCCGAGCTGGAAGAAAACATTCTTCCTCCGCTTCGTCGCGCAGTGATCACCATCAATTGTTTTGAACCCAAGAAAACCGATCAGGAGATCGCAAGACTTGCCACAAGCAATCCCGGGAAACTGACCAAAGAAGAGCTGCTTTATGCCGCTACGCTCACCAACGACTGGAATACAAAATATAAAATCTACAAATCGGCCACCAAATTGTTCCCGAAAAGCTGGGAAGCATTCAACAATGCAGGATTTATGGCCATGAAACTCGGCAAGAAAAGCGAAGCCATGACATACCTGCAAAAAGCCAATCAGCTTTCGAGCAACAACGCCATGGTTCAAAACAATCTCGGCGTATTGTATGCCATGGAGAAAAAATACAAAGAAGCTGATAAATACCTGAAGAAAGCCAATAAAATGGGCGTTGACAACAACTACAATCTTGGTGTTATCGACATCTACAAAGGTGATTACAAAGCTGCTTTAACAAAATTTTCCGGTTTGCAATGCGATTATAATGTAGCTCTGGCCCAATTGCTTTCGGGCGATCCTTCGAAAGCTGCCAGTAATCTGGAATGCGCAAGGAAAAACGGCGCAACTTATTACCTGCTTGCCATTGTTGGTGCAAGAACTGAAAACGAAGCACTGATGTTGACCAACCTGAAAAAAGCGATCAAGGCCAAGCCATCATACAAAGCCGAAGCCAAGATTGACAGGGAATTTATCAAATATTTCGACAACGAAGATTTCAAGGCCATTGTAGATTAACCGGCCGATTGAATAATAAAGAAAAAATCCCGGGGTGTAAACTCCGGGATTTTTTTATTTTTATGCCTAAAAACATTTCGCTGATTTCAAAAGCGGAAAGCAAATTTAAAGCTCCGCAAACGGGATTAATTGTTTTGCAATATGTTTCTACGTTTTTTCAGTACAAATCTGAAAAAAGCTATTTTGCGGGAAGCATTGATGTGTGAATTATCTCTTTTTTTAATTCAATTTTCCAAATGAGGAATTTTCTGAAGAAGAACCACCCTCGGGTAATCGAATAAATGGACGGTTGGATGGTTGAGGTTTTTCTTTCTCGTTTTGTCCTGATCCTTGCTGATTCAAAAGATCGCCGATTGTTCATCACCGATGGTTTTTCTTGTTACTTTTCCTTTTCACTTAAACAGTTGGTTAGTTTTGCTTCCCAAGAGGCTATTGAAAATCGCCCGCCGGGCAAACAAGGAAAGATAAACTCCGCGCACGGCAAGAAAACAAACCATGGCAAGCCACAATCCGTGGTTCTCCATTCGATCTAACGTCAAATAATACACGGCAAGAAAAACCACAAGTGCAATCAAAATGGAATTGCGCAGGTGCACCGAAGAGGTGGCGCCGATGTAAATCCCGTCCCAGACAAAGGCAGCAAAAGCCACCACCGGAATTGCAACCACCCACGGAAGATAAGCCATCGAAGCATCAATAATTTCGGCGTTGTTGGTCATAAACCCAATAAGCAAACGGCCGCCAAAGGCATTGAGCAACACAAAGAAAATGCTGACACCTCCTGTCCAGAAAAAGATCAACCTGACGGAACGTTTGAGACCGGCCAGGTCGCCTGCCCCGATGTAACGCCCGGCAAGGGCTTCGCCGGCATTGGCAAATCCATCAACAAAATAGGAAAAGAAGATAAGAAACTGTAAGAGAATGGTATTGACGGCCAACACGGTGTCGTTAACTTCCGCCGACTTGGAAGTGAAAAACGAAATGGTGAAGATCAATGCCAAAGTGCGGATGAAAATGTCTTTGTTGACCCTGAAAAAGGCTTTCATGGCGTCAAGTTCAAACATCACTTTCCTGTTCAGGTACGAAAGGTAACGGCCATATTGCTTACGGAAGAAAAAGATCGCAAGGGCCAAACCGCAATATTGTGCCAACACAGTGCCCCAGGCCACGCCGTTGGATTTCATGTCGAAGACAAAAACAAAGAGAAGATTGAACAAAAGGTTTAAAACATTTACCGTAACGGCAATCACCATGGGTGTTTTTGCGTTTTGCATCCCGATAAACCACCCCGTGAAAGCATACAACGAAATGGTTGCGGGAGCAGCCCATATCCTGATGTAAAAATACATGGAGGCGTAATGCTCCACCTGCGGGCTGCCGTCAATGAGCCAAAAACTCAATTTATCAATGGGAAACTGGAAAAGGATGAGCAGAACGCTGCCGGACAAAGCTACCAATAAAGCCCTTGATAAGATCGCCATGATCTCTTCGTTGTCGTTTTTACCAAAAGCCTGTGCCGTAAAGCCCGAAGTACCCATGCGCAAAAACCCGAATCCCCAGTAGATGAAATTGAAGATCATCCCGCCGAGGGCAATGGCACCGATATAGGTCTCGTTGTCGAGATGTCCCATGAGGGTGAGGTCAACAATGCCCAGCAGCGGAACCGTGATGTTGCTGATGATGTTGGGAATGGTTAGCCGGAGTATTTCTTTGTTCAGCGTTTTCATTTCCGGGCGAAAATAAGAAAAATTTAAACCATTCCTTTGCGGGGGGAGGAAGCTTTCGCAAAGACGCGAAGAGGGGAAACCATTCCTTTGCGGCTCTGCGCCTTTGCGTGAAAATAATACCCCTCGCCAAGACGCAAAGACGCAAAGAGAAAAAATCATTTCTTTGCGGCTCTGCGGCTTTGCGTGAAATAATTTATCATTCGGAAGAAAACAAATTGCCTGCCCGAAGCTTTTTAATAGCTTTGCACGCTCAACAAACAAAAAGCATATCATGTATCAGATCATCATGCACAACCAGGTAAGCCTCAACGGGGCTATATCGGGTTTCCAGTACAACCCTTCAGCCTATCATAAAATAATGAACGGTTTCAAATCCGATATGTATCTTGTCGGGTCAAATGCAGCGCTGCACGGAATGAAACATTTCATGAAAGAGACTTCTCCTGAGACGCCCGGAGATTTCAAAAAACCTTCCGCCGTTCCCGGAGATCAAAGACCCTACTGGGTCATCCCCGACAGCGAAGGCAAACTGGAAGGCCATCTGCATGCCTACCGCAATTTCAAACACTGCCGCGACATCATTATCCTGGCCACAGCCCAAACACCGGATCATTACCTGCAATACCTGAAAGAGAGAAACTACACCACCATAATTGCCGGTGACGTGAAAGTGGATTTCAAAAACGCATTCGATCAATTACACAAAATAATCCCTTTTGACATTATTTTAACGGACAACAACGGCAGCCTGTCGGCCGTATTACTCGATCAGGGATTGATTGATCTGGTAAGTCTTATCATCTCACCTGTATTGACGGGGAAAAAACAACCCGTTCTTTTCCGCCATTTAAGACTCGGCAAACGGGTCATTCAGCTTGAGCCCCAAAAGGTAGAATTGCTCGACAGCAACGACATCCACCTGTTGATGAAAATTATCAAATAAAAAAAGGAACCCTGTACGGATTCCTTTTTATAATCAGTGTGTCGTATGTTCTAATCCTCTTCGGCCAGCTGCTCTTCGTAAGTTTTGAGCAATGCGGTTTGAACATCACCGGGCACTTGCGCATACTCGGCAAATTTCAGCGAATACATTGCACGGCCACTTGTGATAGAGCTCAATGCCGTTGAATACCGGTTCATTTCGGCCAGCGGCACTTTGGCTTTGATCTTCTGATAATTTCCATCGGCTTCCATTCCCATGATCACGGCGCGCCGTCCCTGCAGGTCGGTCATCACGTCACCCATTTTCTCTTCGGGAACAATCACTTCCACATCATAAATGGGTTCGAGGATTTTGGGGCCTGCATTTTTAAAGGCTTCCTTAAAAGCATTTCTGGCCGCAAGTTTAAACGAGATTTCGTTTGAATCAACCGGGTGCATTTTACCGTCGTAAATGTAAACCACAATATCGCGGGCATAGGAACCCGTCAGCGGGCCGTTTTCCATCTTTTCCATCAGCCCCTTCATAATGGCGGGCATGAATCGTGCATCAATGGCGCCGCCAACGATACAGTTGTTCATGATCAGCTTGCCGCCCCATTCCAGTTTCACTTCGTCGGTACCACGTACCGGAAACTCGGTGGTCCATTCCATTCCTTCGGAATAAGGTTCGATCATCATGTGTACTTCTCCAAATTGTCCTGCTCCACCCGATTGCTTTTTGTGGCGGTAAACCGCTTTGGCTTTTTTGGTAATGGTTTCGCGGTACGGTATTTTGGTGGGATAATATTCCATGGGGATTTTTTCGAGGTTTTCCACCATCCACTTGATCAGGTTCAGGTGAAGCTCTCCCATCCCGCCGGCAATGTTTTGTTTCAACTCTTTGGAATATTGAATCCTGAAGGTTTTGTCCACTTTGTGCATTTCCTGCAGGGCGACATTCAATTTCTCTTCATCTCCTTGATTGACAGCTTTAACGGCCATCTGTATTTTCGGCTCCGGAAATTCGATGGGAGGTATCACATCATCACCGAATTTGGGACTGTTCAACGTGTCGTTGGTAGCTGTGTTTTTCAGTTTGATGGTCGCTCCGATATCGCCGGGCATGATTTTGGACACTTTTTCACGGTTCTTTCCCGCCATGATAAAGAGCTGCGAAAGCCGTTCCTTGGTACCGTTGTTGGCATTAACCAGGTCGATACTTTCGGTTACCTCACCGCTGTAAACTTTGAAAAACGATACTTCGCCAAGATGCGACTCGATGGAGGTTTTAAAAACAAATAGTGTCACCTGATCATTGGGATCGTAGGTCAGTTCCCTGCCGCTCTCGGTTTTGATCGCCGGCATTTCGTTGGGTGCCGGTGCCGAATTGGTAATGAACTCAAGCAGCCTGCCAACACCCATATTGTGTTTGGCATTGATGCAGAATACCGGGAACATCCCCCTGTTGATCAACCCCTCTTTAATACCTTTCAGCATCTCTTCCTCGGTCAGGGTTCCGTTCTCGAAAAAGACTTCCATCAATGCTTCATCATTCTCGGCGGCAGCTTCGATCAGTTGTGCCTGCAAATCTTCGGCTTTGGCTTTTTCCGAATCCGGAATATCCAGAATTTCGGGTTTCCCGCCGTCTTCGGCATATTTGTACATCTTCATTTTGATGAGATCAATCACCGTATTGAAACCGATACCGGTATTTACGGGATACTGACACAAAGTAACATGATTTCCGAACTGGGCCTTCAACTGACGAAGGGTTTCTTCAAAATTTGATTTTTCGTGCTCAAGATGATTGACGGCAAAAACCACCGGTGTATTGTGCTGCGAGGTATATCTCCAACTGATCTCGGCTCCCACTTCCACGCCGTTTTGGGCATTGATCACCATAATGCCGGTATCGGCAACCTTAAGCGCCGAGATCACCTCACCGACAAAATCGTCAAATCCCGGTGTGTCGATGATGTTGATTTTTTTATTGTTGTACTCGGCATACAGCACCGTTGAGGAAACCGAATTTTCACGTTCATGCTCAATTTCACGGTAATCGGAAACCGTATTTTTATCATCAATGGTACCACGGCGGTTGATCACACCCGCCTCGAACATCATACACTCCGAAAGTGTGGTCTTTCCGGCTTTTGCACCTCCCACGAGGGCAATATTGCGGATTTCATCAGTTTGATATACTTTCATCTTGTTGGTCTTGAATTATAAAAAATTAATAATGTTTAGTAACTACTTCTGATTTTTGAAGGGTGCAAAAATATAAAAAACTGATTAATAACGAAGAAAGTTTGAATTAATTTACGAATCAATAATTTTCGGTCATAATCTCGAAATAGGCCTGCGGATGGAGGCAAGCGGGACAGAACTTGGGCGCTTTGGCACCTTCGTGCAGATAACCGCAGTTGCGGCATTTCCATACCAGCTTTCCGTCACGTTCAAAAACCTTTCCGGATTCAAGGTTGTCGTACAACTTACGGTATCTCGTTTCATGGGCTTTTTCCACACGGGCAATCATTTTGAATGCCGTGGCAATATCACCGAAACCCTCTTCGGCGGCAATGCGTGCAAATTCGGGATACAAATCCGTCCATTCTTCGTTTTCGCCGTCGGCGGCAGCCTTCAGGTTTTCCATTGTCGTTCCGATTTTCCCGGCAGGATAGGATGCGGTAATTTCAACCATCCCTCCTTCGAGAAACTTGAAAAAGCGTTTAGCGTGTTCTTTTTCGTTCAGCGCCGTTTCTTCGAAAATGGCGGAAATCTGTTCGAGACCCTCTTTTTTGGCCTGTTTGGCAAAATAGTCGTAACGCATCCGTGCCTGCGACTCGCCGGCAAATGCTTTCAATAAATTTTGTTCTGTTTTTGTTCCTTTTAAGTTTCCCATTGTTTCTTGTTTTTGATTTGCCCTAAAATGATTTTTATTTGTTTCTGATTTTTTCATTGGTAAAGGTACTATGTTTTTTCAGTACAAACCTAAAAAAAACGCTTTGTGGGAAGGCGTCGTCAGGGAAATCATCTCTTTTTCTTGTTGGGTAATTTATTTCTTCATTGCCTACGGCGAATTCCGTGTAGCGGATTAAGTATTGTGGAAAAATCAGTTGCGAATTGTAAATGATTCCCCGTTGGGGATAAACTCTTTGGTGCTACGGCGGGCAGGGCATAATTCCAAACTTCATCATCATTCGTTATTCGGTGTTCGGTATTCTGTAAAACTTTTGCCTTTTGCCTTTTGCCTTTTTACTTTAAACTTAAACAACATGTTGGGGAACTTTGCCTCCCCGGAGCCTAAGATTCGCCTTGTTACAACCATCCGCTCCAATAAAAACATCCGGAAAACGCATTTTTAAATTCCACCTTCTTTTTAAATAATCCCAACAGTGCCGACCCGCTGCCGGTCATGGAAGCATATAGCGCCCCCATCGAATAGAGCTTTTCTTTTATTTCGCTCAAAACAGGATGTTTTTCAAAAACAGTCTTTTCAAAATCGTTGCGAAGATTTTTTCTCCAGGCTTTCACAGGCAAACGAACAACATCTTTTACGGAAACACCGGGCACTTCCGGGACGATTCCGCCGTATGCCTCACGGGTATTGACATGCACCTGTGGCTTGACGATCACAAGAAAATATCCCGAAAGGTCCACCTCAACAGGCAACAGCCGGTCGCCTTTTCCGGTGGCAAACGACGGCGCATTCCGGATAAAAAAAGCACAATCGCTTCCCAGCCGGCGCGCGTATTGCTCCATCGTTTCAACGGACAAGCCAAGCGCAAAAACACGATTGATCAGCCTGACGGCAAATGCTCCGTCGGCGCTCCCTCCTCCCAGTCCGGAGCCCATGGGTATCACTTTGCGCAAATGCATTTTAACCGGAGGCAGACGATAATCGCGTTCCAGCATCTTCCATGCTTTCCAACAAAGATTTGATTCAACCTCACCGGGTATCCCGATCCCCGAAAACGAGAAAGAAAATTTATCGTCGGGTGCAACGATCATCTCGAACGCATCACACAAGGGAACCGGATAAAAGACGGTCTCAATATCGTGAAAACCGTCATCTCTTTTGTTGATAACGGACAATCCGAGGTTTATTTTTGCGTTTGGAAATACAACCATTGTTTGTTGGTTTGATGCGGCAAAGGTAGCGACAATCGGCTTATCTGAAGAATTTTTGAAAAATTCATCGGGATAAATTGTAATTTTGAACCCGAAAATGTTGAATCATTAAAAACTTGTTTACATGCCTATTTTCACTTCGTTGTTATCATGGTTGATGAAAAAACGTATTCATCAGATTGAGTTGTTCATCAAATACCCGCACGACGTGCAGGCAGAATGGTTCAAGAAGCTGATAGGCACTGCCGCCTCAACGGAATGGGGCAAGAAATACGATTACGCTTCCATCACCACCTTGCAACAATTTAAGGAACGTGTTCCCGTGAGCGACTACGAAAAATTAAAGCCCTACATTGACCGTTTGCGCAAAGGGGAACAAAACCTGCTTTGGAACACCGACATCAAGTGGTTTGCCAAATCGTCGGGAACCACAAGCGAAAAGAGCAAATTCATCCCGGTGAGCAACGAAGCCATCGAAGAGTGCCATTTCAAGGGAGGCAAAGACATGCTTTCCATCTTTTTTCACAACCACCCCGAGTCTAACATATTCGGCGGCAAAGGACTGGCCATGGGGGGAAGCAGTACCATCACCGAGATCAACAACGAATCCTACTACACCGGCGACCTGTCGGCCATCCTGATCCAGAACCTGCCGATGTGGATGCAATTGAAAAAAACACCCCCGCAAACCATCGCCCTGATGGACGAATGGGAGAGCAAAATCGAAAAGATGGCGCAGGTTACCAGCGAGCACAACGTTACCAGTATCTCGGGCGTACCCTCATGGATGCTTGTTTTGCTGAAACGGATCCTTGAAATCACCGGAAAAGACAACATCATCGAAGTGTGGCCGAACCTTGAAGTATTTTTTCACGGAGGGGTCAACTTCAATCCCTATCGCGAACAATTCAAGCGGATCATCCGCTCCGACCGGTTCAGCTACATGGAAACTTACAATGCTTCGGAAGGCTTTTTCGGCATCCAGGACCGCACCGACCACGACGATATGTTGTTGATGCTTGATTACGGAATCTTTTACGAGTTTTTGCCCGTTGATCAACTGGACAACGAATTTCCCGAAACGGTGGAGTTGCAGGATGTTGAAACGGAGAAAAATTATGCGCTCGTGATCTCTACCAACGGCGGCTTGTGGAGGTATATGATTGGCGACACCGTGAAATTCACATCCACCGACCCTTACAGGATCAGGATTACCGGACGAACAAAAAACTTCATCAACGCTTTCGGCGAGGAGCTGATCATTGACAATGCCGAAAAAGCTCTGGATGTCGCCAGTAAAAAATGCAAAGCCATCATTACCGAATACACTGCAGCACCGGTATATTTCAACAACAACGAAAATGCGGCACACGAATGGCTCATCGAGTTCGACACCCCTCCCGAAAACCTCGACTTTTTTACGGAAAGCTTCGACAATGCCCTGAAATCGCTGAACTCGGATTATGAAGCCAAAAGGTACAAGGGCATGATCCTGCGGCCTCCCATCATCAGGGCTGTGCCACCCAAAACGTTTTACAACTGGATGAAGAAACACGACAAACTGGGCGGACAACACAAAGTTCCGCGCCTTTCCAACGACCGCAAATATGTGGACGAAATACTGGAAATAATCGGACGGGCTCCTGAATAACATCAGCAAATCGGAAGCGAAAGATTCCACTATAGCCTTTCGGACTACAACAAACTATAGTTTTTTGCTTCCTTTTTTGGTCTTTCAAAAAAGGAAGAGAATCGAAGGAGCTGTGTATTCAACGCTGTTGTCGATGCAAAAGGTCGCCGGTCCCACAAAATAACATAAGAATATTAATTAATAAGGCACTAACACATAACCTCCTAACTTATTCACTCTTAACGCATCACCCCTAACCCTTAACCGTGTTCCGTGTTCTATTTCTTTACCCTGAATTTAAGATGATCAAATCCCGAGACTTTTGATCACGGCATCAATCTTTTTCTCCAGCTTTTCGTTCACCGCATCAAAATCTTCCTTCGATTTCAATTTGTCTTTTACGCTGAAATAAAATTTGATCTTGGGCTCGGTGCCCGATGGACGCATGCTTACTTTGGTACCGTCTCCCGTAAAGAACTGCAGGACGTTCGACTTAGGCAAGTTGATATTTTTTGTTTTCCCGGTTTTTACGTTCAGCTCTTTTCCGGTAAGATAATCTTTGATCTTCACGACCTTCGACCTGTTGATCGTTTTGGGCGGATTCGATCTGAAATTTTCCATCATCTTATTGATATCTTCGGCACCTGCTTTTCCCTTTTTAACCACGGAGACCAGCCGTTCTTTGTAAAAACCGAATTGCAAATAGATGTCAACGAGCAGATCAAAAAGGGTTTTATCGTTATTGGCAGCCCATGCCGTCAACTCGGCAATGATGGCACAGGAGGACACAGCGTCTTTGTCGCGCACAAAATCCCCGATCATGTATCCATAGCTCTCTTCCCCGCCGGCAATGAAGGTCTTTTTCCCTTCGTTTTTCCTGATCACATCCGCAATCCATTTGAAACCGGTCAGCACATCGTAACATTTCACTTTGTAATGCGCCGCCATGTCGTTGATGATCTCCGACGTTACCACGGTTTTTACAATGTATTCATTTCCGGCGAGTTTTCCTTTTTTCTGCCACATGTTAAGCAGGTAATAAAAGATCAGCGAAGCGGTCTGGTTGCCGTTGAGCAACGTGCAACGGTCGTTGAGCCCTTTGGTGGCCACCCCCACCCTGTCGCCGTCGGGGTCGGTAGCCATCACCAGATCAGCGTCAATTTTCATTCCCTTTTGGATGGCCATCTCCATGGCTGCCGGCTCCTCCGGATTGGGAGAAACAACAGTGGGGAAATTGCCGTTCACCTCATCCTGCTTGTAAACCTTGAAAATATTCTCAAACCCCATGCGGGTCAGGATTTCGGGAACCAATCGTACACCTGCGCCATGCAGCGGAGTGTAAACGATCTTAAGACTGGATTGCTGCCTGACTGAGCCCGGCGAAACCGAAATTTTCTCCACTTCGGCAAGATAAGCCTCATCCACTTCGCTGCCGATCATTCGGATATTTTTCGGATTCCCTTCAAATTTCACCTCTTCGATCCTGATCTTCGACACTTCGGCGATCACGTTTTTGTCGTGCGGAGGGATCATCTGCGCACCGTCGTTCCAATAAGCTTTGTAGCCGTTGTACTCCTTCGGATTGTGCGACGCCGTGATCATCACACCCGTATGGCATTTCAGGTACCTGACGGCAAACGACAGTTCCGGCGTCGGCCTCAACTCATCGAAAAGAAAAACCCTGAACCCGTTGGCCGAAAACACATCGGCCGTTACCCGGGCAAAATACTCGCTGTTGATGCGGCAATCGTACGAAATGGCCACGCGCAACTCCTTCTCTTCGGGATAAACTTTTTTGATGTAATTGGCCAGCCCTTGCGTAGCCATTCCCACGGTGTAGCGGTTCATCCGGTTGGTGCCGGCGCCCATGACGCCCCGCAGCCCGCCGGTACCGAATTCCAAGTCCTTGTAAAAACTCTCGATCAGCTCGTCGGGATCGTTGTCAATCATGTTGCGGACTGCTGCCCGGGTCTCTTCGTCATACCTGTCGGTAAGCCATTTTTCGGCTTTCTCGATAATTTCTTTACTCACTTTTTTTGCGGTCATAATTATTTTGTTTTTGTTGTTTTTTCAATTTTTCGGCAATGTACAAATTTCTGCAAATTTCAATCTTTCTCAAATACAAAAGTTTAAAAATATCTTAATTTAAACGAATAAGCGTGAAACGGTTAAAAAAATTAATGTTTTTTATCGAATGACAAATAGTGGCAGTAGGTCGGATTACCTTTGCACAATATATACATTCTATAATGTTTCCGGTAATTTCCAGTAATGAAACCATCAGACAAAAATTTTACAAAAAGGGCTTAAACATAAATCAAGAATAAATATGAAAACATTTCTACTCATTTGCATGACAACACTTTCCGGGTTGCTGCAAGCACAAGAACAAACCTTCGAAGTCTATGACGGGATATTTGACATCAATCCCGGAAAAATTGAAGTATTTCCGGAAAAGGTACTCTATTATGAAAATATTTTTGATTTGACACCAGTCAAGATCATTCCGGACAATAACGGCGCTGCAATTATTTATAATGATTTTTCCACTTTGAATGGCAGGATCACCATAGATGAAAAAGGTAGTTTTGATCACTTTTTCACTTTCTTTACACAGCAGGAGTGCGCAGAAAACAACACAACAAAAATAAAAATCTTCCGGGATATTTTTGATGCAAATCCTGCCGTACTTGAAAAACAAAACAATAATGCAAAACTGTACCGAAACAACTTCGACCTAAATCCGATGATCATTGAAAAGACAGACGATGGAGGGTTTAAAATTTACATGGATGTGTTTGATACGAACCCACTGATCATCTCGCCGGACAACAGCTATTTGATGCGTGGCATATTAATAATGAACAAAAACGTTCCAGCTACAATAGCCAAATAGAAAATAAAATATGTACACAAATAAATTTTCCGGTCAAGAAATAATACATAAGGTGTATTAATCAATTGAAAACAACGGACATTTATTGCGGATGATTTTTTTATGGAAGGCACACATTCTTGTACTATTTTGTATCTTTACAAACTGTTTATCCAAGTGGCAAGCAAATATGCAAACAGGATTTAAAATACTAAGACTTTTTGATATGCTTTCCGGCATCAGGTCTTATTCCAAAAAGGAAATCATGGAAAGGCTTGAAATATCCGAAAGGAACTTTTACCGCTACATCAAAACACTGAAAGATTTCGGTTTTATTATTGATACCTCGGGCGGACGTTACATCATCGAGAAAAACAATAAAACGATAAAAGACCTGAGTGATTTACTGCATTTTTCGGAAGAAGAATCGCATATCCTTAACGAAGCAATCAACAGTATTGAAGCATCAACCAAAATAAAAGAAAACCTGATCGGCAAATTGTCAGCACTATACGATAACGACCGCATTGCAATTCGCTTTGTGACCAAAGAGCAATCATCGAAAATTAAACCGCTGCTTGAGGCCATTAATAATGAAAAAAAAGTGAAGGTTTACGAATACCTATCGTCGGGAAGCGGTAAGATCGGCAACCGGATTTTGGAGCCTTTCGAATTTACGCCCAACTTTATTTCGGTTTGGGCATATGAACCCGAAAGCGGAAAAAACAAACTTTTTAAGGTGAAACGGATGAAAAGCGTGGAACTTACCACCGAAAACTGGAGTGCAAAAGAAAAGCATAAAGCAAACCTGACGGACTGTTTTCGTATCGGCGGCCCCAAACAAATTCCATTGTGTTTCGAAATGACATTGTTGGCCAAAAATTTACTCATCGAAGAGTATCCTTTATCCGAACATTTTATCAGTTCACATGGAGAAAATCATTATCGCTTCAACGGATGGGTAACAGGTTTCGAAGGGATCGGGCGTTTTGTACTGGGGCTCCCGGGAGAGATTTTCAATATCGAAAATGATCATTTTCTGGAATTTTTAAATAAAAAACAAAAAATATTTAATTTTGACAAATAATGACAGTGCCCCAGATTAAATTTGCGCACAAACTTGTAACGAAATAAAAAAAGATAAGGAAAATGCAAGACAGAGCGATAGCAGCAATAGGAAAGTGGCAACTGGAACAAAACAAGGACCTTGAACCGGTTGATTTGTATAATGTGAACAAAGAGAAATATTAAAATGAATAAAATAGAATTTAAACAAACAAGTAACATTTTTATTAATGCCGGAATTGTGGCACTACATCGGTACATAAAAAAGTACGTGTATGAATATCCTGATAAACATATTGTTTCCGAAAATAAATTAGAGAAAGACAAACTGGTTATTCAATGTGATAACTTACTGGATTTACTTGAGGATGTTTATTATTTTATGGGAAAAGAAATATACGATACATTTACTTCCAAACAATTGGAGGAAGCAAAAAAAAATAAAGCAAATTTTTATTATAAAATAGATGAAGATAAATTTTATTCTTTTCCCAAAATCAATACTTATGGATTGACTCATTTGTTTACAAACAATGCACAAGGTAATACAAGGATTAA